>JBHORD010000161.1:0-67611 GCA_042408355.1 Anaerolineales bacterium | reverse complement strand
ATTCGCGGATCAGTTGTTCTGCTTCCTTAGCGGTTGAGCACATTGGGATAGCGGTGATAGGTCTGCCAATTGGTTCGTGGAAAGATACCTCCCCTTCCTTCCGATACATCCTTACCCAGACTTCGATCCGTTTCGCTTTCCGAATCCCAGGTTTGGCCGCTAGCGCCGCATACGTCTGGCGTTCTTCTTCCACCAGGCGCACCGCTTCCCGTTTCGTTTCTACCGCGCAATGCTGCATTCCTTTTCTTCCTGACATAAAAGCGCCTCCTGTGCTGGTTTCTCACAGGAGGGCTTTCTTTTCGTGTCCACTTTTCGGGATTCAGTCCAGGGAACCCGTTTTTTGATTCCCTAAACATGAGGATTGAGCTTTGCAATCAGTTTATCCTTTGGCTGGTATCCGGTTATGCGTTCCTTCACTTCGCCCGCCTTGAACAAAATCAGCGTCGGAATTCCCAGTACGCCGTAACGCATCAATATATTGGGATTCTCGTCGGCATCGAGTTTTACAACTTTGACCTTACCGTCCCAATCCTGCGCCAGCTGTTTCACGATTGGGTCAATCATCTTACAAGGCTGGCACCACGCGGCGGTGAAATCCACCAGCACGGGTCTGTCTGCATTCAGAACTTCGGTTTGAAAATCATTTTCGCTTACATAATTTACTTCAGCCATTTTACCTCCACGTTGATTAGATGCCACCTGATTTGCATCTATTACGTTGACGGCTCTACTTGGCCATGATAGAATGCAGTCCGCTTTACTTCGGGCGCGTAGCTCAATGGCAGAGCAGTGGCCTTTTAAGCCATTGGTTGAGAGTTCGAGCCTCTCCGCGCTCATACGATGTGCCGCCGAATGGCGGCATTTTGATTTGCTGAACTGACGCTGCGCAGTTTCCCTGTAGAGCGATGGCCATGTCGTCTGAAAATGGGAGATAAATCTCGCCCTACTGTGTAAGGTGGGTTACTGAAAACAAATTCTGTTTTTTGCGGGGGAAATTCAATTAGAGCCGCTGTCTGCCAGCATCATTAGAAATTGACGAACGATCACAGGATCGAAATGCCTGCCGCTTTCCTCGCGGATATAAGCGATGGCCTGTTCTTTTGTCCATGCCGGTCTGTAAGGGCGATCGCTCGTAAGAGCATCATAAACATCCACTACAGCAAAGAGCCGCGCATACAAAGGAATTTGAGTTCCTTTTAAGCCTTCCGGATAGCCGCTGCCATCCCATTTTTCATGATGGTACATTGGTATGTCCAGCGCAGGCCGCACAAAGGATATTGGCGAAAGTAGTTCGTGTGCGTAACGAGGATGCTGCCGGATAATATTCCATTCCTCCGAGGTCAGAGGCGCGGCTTTTAACAGGATGCTGTCGGGAATCGCCATTTTGCCGATGTCGTGTAATATGGCGCCCCGTCGAATGTTGATGAGTTCCGACTCGCTTACCCCCAGCCGGCGCGCCAGTCTGAGCGCCATCTCGGTAACGCGCTGGGTATGACCTTCTGTATCCCGATCACGTAAATCGAGGGCGCGCGACCAGCCTTCGATGGTTGTATTGTAGGCCAGAGTCAATTCAAAATTGGTACGCTGCAATTCCTTGAACAACGTCGCGTTTTCAACGGCGATGGCGGCTTGACCAGCCAGCGTTTCCATGAAATCAAGCCAGTCAGTATCCGGAGTCAGGGGCGATCTGTGAAAGATTTCAAGCACACCTCGAACGTGCCCTTTTGCAATCAATGGAACACAATAATAGGAACGGAAGCCCTCCTCTGCGAATTTGGGCGAGCGAAGAAAGCCAGTATAGCCATGTTGTAAATTTGGAATGCTGACTACCTTCCTTTTGAGAGCGGCAGTTCCCGCATATCCTTCCCCTAAAGGCAGGCGGGTTTGTTGCAGTGTTTCGGTGCGGAAACCCACCCCATTGGCAAATTCGAGCATGTTATTTTGCGGATTGAGCAACAACACATCAGCCGCGTCAACGTTCAGTTGGGATGTCACCTGACTCAAAACGACCGACAATGCCAAATGAATATCTAACGTGGATGATATTGCCAGGTCAATCGCCCGCAGAGCGGCCAATCGCTTTAGTTGACGCTGGGTCCTTTCTTCAGCCAGTTTGTGCCTCGTGATTTCCCGAGTGATAACAATGATCTGGCCGCGTTCAGATGGAACGAGCTTGGCTTCGAACCAATGCTCCATCTGATAAAGACTGATCGAATACTCAAAGGATTGTATGGCATGGTGCTGTTTCAGGTTCTGGATGCCCTGCTGAAATTTTTTGGCAATTGCAGGCGGAAACATATCCTCGATGGACCGCCCCGCTGGAAATTGGGCGAAAGTGGGAACCGCGGTTGTGTCACCCGCTTTGTAATCCAGGATGAGACCGTTCTCATCCAGAATCAAAAGCAAGTCAGGGAACGCTTTAAAAATAGCGTTCAATTGTGTGGAAGCATTAGGCAGGTTGTCTACCAGCATTTCTATTTTCCAATGACCTAACCAAAGCGGGACGCGGGGCGCGATGATCCCCTCGTCATCACGTCCCCTGCTCCACCGCGTCGCTCCACCGCGCCAGCTTGTGAAAGAAGATTAAGATTTCGCTGACGTTTTCTCTTAATCGCCTGCTCCTTGTGCGACGATAATTTGCTGCGCCAGATCGGTAAGCGAAGTAGCCCGAATCGAAGTCAAAAGAGAATGTTCCTCTGCGCTCAGAAGAAACTGCTCACCCAGATAACCATTTTCGAGAGCATATCTCGGGTTTTGCAACAGCATATTCCGGAATTCTCGATTGACTACTGCGGCCGCAAATACACTGCTGAGGCCGATATGCGCATCCGCCATGCCGATTCTGAACGGCATTTTTGTAAAAGTATTTCTGGACGTAATCATGTTACAACTCTTTTTGCATTGATGCCGGCTTGGCTAACAGCCAAAGTATTCCTACTGCAATGAAAACATCTCCAAGACTGAAGGCTGCCTTATACGGAAACCAACTTGGGAGAAGAAAGCGATCTGCCAAAAATGCAAGACGCATGTTCTGTGAAGCAAGAAGGATATCCTTTTGACCCAAGCGGCTGCCCAATGCGAACGTCTGGGCGACAGTGTTGCCCACTAAATGGCTGGCTGTTTCCGGACTGATCGGCATCCAACCGCCATTGGCCACAATCACAATCAGATTGAGCATTAAGCCAACAAGCAAGATGGGGATGCCTGGCAGATGACGATTAAGCCATGCGAATGCAAGGAAAAGAACCAGCGAGGCTGATAAGGCAAAAGCAGCGAGCCAATCGGGCAGAAGATGTCGGCTTGGCGGCAGGTAGGCGACAATGAGCTGAGGCAGAAAGGCTGTAAAAGCCAGCCAAATCGCATGCAGGCGAGGAACTTGATATGGCCTATGCCGCCAAAATGCCCACCCCACCCCGATCATCAGCCCGACTAAAAGGCTTAGAAGGAGAATCACGCCTTATTTTAGTGGGAAATACCGCCGCTATCCAACGGAGCGCCGATTCCCAGCACGAGCATGGCTAACGCCAGGATTGCAATGATAAACTGAACATGTTGGCGGTTGATTTTGCCGGCCAAAAGCGCGAAACGAGCGAATTTATTGTTCATGAGATTTTTCCTTTCTGATTTTGTTTTAGGTTGTTCAAATCTTACAACCCCCCAGGCTTCAAAACAGGCTTCAAAAGATTAAAAAAAACGGCCTTCAAGGGCCGCTTTCGACGCTTTCTTATGCCGCTATCACGTGAGCAACTCCCGTTGTAGTTTAAGGGTCTCTTCTGATGGCGGCATGTCGAATGCCTTTTTCAGCGCTTCCTCACAAGCGCGAAACGTGTAAACAATGGAGGCCCGGTCTCCCAGCCGGTGATAAATTTGCATCTTCAAGCGGTACGCCGCCTCAAAGGTTGCATCGTATTCCAACGCCCGCTGACAAAGCTCAAGCGCCCGCGGCATTTGGGCGCTCTTTACATACAGCTCCGCTAAAGACAGCGCTGCCGATAGAAAAAGCTGACTCAAACGCTCGCGTTCGGGCCAAACCCAGGTAGCATCAATATCTTCAAGATAATGTCCATGTACTAATTCGATAGCTCTTCGATAAAAGTCAATCTGCTCCTCAACCGCCACAGAAGACCTGGCTCTGCCAAGGTAGGCTTCAAAAGCTTCAACGTCATATTCATGATCCACCGCAAAATTGAATTGATAGCGGTCATCCCGAAACAGAATTGTTTCCTGGCCGACCGCGCGCCGCAGTCGGTAAATTTCGTTCTTGAAACGCAATTTTAGTTTGGCTGGTTCGTCAATGTCGGGCCATAGCGTTTCACTAATCCTCTCTTTAGTCACAGGCCGGTCCTGCGCCAAAAAATAGAAAAATAATTCCCGGACAGATTGTGTCTGCCAATCGCTGATTGTCAGCGGCCTGCCGTTGATTGATACTTGTCCCTGACCAAAGGAACGAATCACCAACTGCGACGGCGGAACCTCGATTGTGCTTGCAATGCGCCTCAACTGACGGCGGACGCGCGGCAATCGGAACTCGAACTGGTCAACCTTTTCAAATAAGGGCCTAAGAAACGTTTTGAGTTCGGGATCGTCGCGTAGATCTTTCATCCATTTCTTTGCCTGCCAGGCAGCAGTGACCGTGAAATGATTCATCTGTTTTGTGTCTCTTAAAACAATGTTTAACTCCTCTCGTGCGGCGGCAAGATTTTGACTTTGACACTGCGCAGCCGCCAGCCAAATGCGGCTCCAAACGGTTTCGGTTTCGCGCCCATCCTTGACAAAGTAATCTTTGGCATGGAGCAGTTCCTTGACCGCTTCCAGGCTTTTTGATTCCAGCAATAGCAAACGTCCCATAATGAGTTTGAACAAACCTAATTCGTAATTCGAACCGCTGGTCTTGATTTCCCTGTTGGCGCTATCAAGGATTGCGCGCGCATCCAATATATCTTCTCTCAATACAGCCAGATTGGCTTTTGCAAGAGCAAGGTAGTTGTTAAGAAATTGTTCGTCAAATTGTTGGGTTAGCTCCTGCGCCTGATGATAATTCTGTGCGGCTAATTCAAAGTCCTCAACTTCGGCGTATAAATCGCCCAAACTAATAACTATTAGCGCCTCTATATGTTTGTTGCCAGTCTGCCGTGCGCAAACCAGGCCCTCTTCCAAAGCATGAACCGCCTGCTCATATTCCCCCAATTGATGATACAAGTATCCAAGGTTGTTGAGCAAACTCGCCTGCCAGGCCAAATTGCCAGCCTTTTTCCAGATAGACAGGGCTTTTTCATAAGAGGTCTTTGCCTCCTTGTATCGGCCTCCCGCCGTATTAATCATGGCAGTTTCCATTAACAAGATGGGAATTGAATGAGTATCGTCCACGCGATTATAAATATCCAATGCGCGATCCAGATAATCTGACGCCTGAAGGGTTTGTCCTTCCCTGAAGAGGCTAAGGCCTTTTATGCGCAGCGCCTCCGCATAGTTCCATTGCAAATCGTCTCTAAATTGGGTAAGTTGGATAATCTCCTCTGCGTCCTGAACTGCAGCCTTATAATTTCCCAAAATTTTATAAGTCATGCCTCGCCGTGCGAGTGTCAATGCTATGCCGGGAATGTTTTGCTGTTCACGAAATTTAACCATTGCCCGATCGAACAGCGCCACCGCTTCCGCCGCATTTCCTTTCGCCGTTTCGACCGCGCCCTGCAGGGATAGCAACCCCGGACGCCTCTGAACGATGGATGGCGGCAAATCCTTTAACCAGCTTTCCAATGTTAGCATCGCGTTCTGATACATGAATATGCCCGCTCGTTCGATCATATCGGTCAGCGCATCCATGTCTCCAAGTTGTTTGTAAAGCTGGTAGGCCCTTTCCCACTGCCTTTGCTTTTCCTGATATTCCGCCAGCCTTTGCTGGATGGGAAAGACCTCATCAGGGCGTTCACTGCGCATCCGCTCCTGCAAATAATCACGAAACAAATGATGATATCGAATCCACTGTCCGTTCGCATCAACGGGCAGGGCAAATAGATTCTTCTGGATGATTAAATCAATCAACTTTGACCAGTTCTGCTGTTCATGATAGAACGGAGCCAGAACGGCATCGCATAATTTTGAGTCGAATTCTTCCAGCAGGGAACTTCGCAGGAGAAATAACTGCAGCGATTCGGGTTGCTGTTCGAGCACCTGTTCGCCGAGATAATCGAAAACACTGACGCCGACCCCATGAGGCGGATGGAAATTCGACCCTCGGTGCAGTTGATTTTTATCAGTAAACTGCAGCCCCGTAATCCAGCCCTCCGTCGCCTCAACGAGCTTTTTTGCATCGGCATCAGAAAGGTGAATCTGTTGATTTTGCGCCAAAAGCGCCTGAATTTCATCTGGCCTGAACGTAAGGTCCGAAAAATCCAGGCCGCCGACCTGTTCGCGGGCCACGAGCAAAGTCAAATCCTGAAGATCCGGCAAAGAACGGGAAGACAGAATTAAGTGGCAGTTCTCGCCGACCAGTTGAGCGAATCGATTTACAAAATATTGAATGGCCTGCACCTCATCCAGAAGGTGAAAGTCATCCACCACCACTACAAAATGTTCGTGGATATTATCGTAAATCTCGTTGACCAGCGTGACCAGGAGGGGTTCCATTTGCTTTTCCAGATTGGTCATCGTATTCAGCATGGAGCGCGAACGATTGCCGAACTGCGGAAAGCGTTCGGTCAGCGCGGCGATGAAATAAGCGATGAAACGCTGCGGCTCGCGGTCGAGCGGATCGAGCGACAGCCAGCAAAACGGCAGGTCGCTGTGATGCGCCAGGTCAATCAACAGCGACGTTTTTCCGTACCCGGCCGGCGCAGAAACGATGATCAATTTTCGATCGAGAAACTCATATAACGCGTCAAGCAGCCGCTTGCGCGTCAATAAATCCGCGCGGCGCTTGGGAAGCAGAATCTTCGTTTTACTGATCGGAGTTTCAGCCAGGCTCATGGTTCACGACGTTTTCCAACTTTCCATTTTAATCAGATTAATCAGAAAGCGTGAACCCATATCTGCCTTATGGGGATTTAAAAAATTACGACGCTGAGGCCAGCTGCCTCATCATTTCCGAATAAATGCCCGGCGCCGATGCAATAACGGACTGCGGGGGCGAAAGATAATCTTCGCCTCCCTGGATATTGGTGACAGTCGCGCCTGCTTCCCGCGCGATCAGGCCGCCCGCCGCGATATCCCACGGCTTAAGAGATAACTCCCAAAAGCCATCGAAACGGCCGGCCGCCACATAAGACGCATCCAACGCCGCGGATCCGAGGCGGCGCACGCCCTGAGTCAGTTTTGCAAAGCGGACAAAATTGTCGAAGTTGTTTTGCTTCGTATTCCACGCGTCGTATGGAAAGCCGGTAACGAGCAGACTCTTTTGCAATTCGGTTGCATCCGACGCATGAATTGGATTCCCGTTCAACCATGCGCCTTTCCCCCGCTCTGCCGCAAACATTTCGTCCCGCATCGGATCATAAACTACGCCAAGCCGCATGACCCCATCGTATGCGTAAGCGATTGAAACAGAAAAGATCGGAACTCGATGAGCGTAATTGACCGTGCCATCCAGCGGATCAACATACCAGCTGGAGACATTGTCCCCCCGCGTTACTCCGCTTTCTTCTGCCATAATGTAACTGCCGGGCCAGCGTTTGTTGATCTCGCCCAGAAGAAAATCCTCCGAGGCGCGGTCCACTTCCGTGACCAGATCAATTACACCCTTATAAGAAACTTGATGCTCCTTGTGGTAGTTCCCGCGCAGAATACTTCCGGCGCGTCTGGCCAGTTCTTCGAGTTCGGCTAATGCGGGTTGGATCATTGCGTTGACGAATTGCTTTTTTTAATAAATTCGCGAATCTGAACCAGTTCCTGCTCGATCTCTTCCCGTTCATCGAGAGCCTGGCGGAGGGCGACGCGGAACGGCGGTTTCTCTTCCTCCGACAGAGTTTCCAGCAGGCGCTCGGTGCGGGAAATCTGGGTGTTCTTATGCTGGAGTTTTATTTCGAGCCGCTTTCGGTAACCTTCATAAAACTCCCGCTCATCGAGCGGCTTGGGGGTTTCTGGTACTCCGTTTATGAACAGCTCAGAAATCGCCTTCAGAAAATCTTCCGTATCAATGGGCTTCTCAATGAAGCGCGTAGCGCCCAGCATCATTGCAAACTGCTTGTCTTCCGGCGATACGTACGTGGCGGAAAGAAAGATGACGGGAATATTGCGAGTCTCCGGATCGATTCGCAATCGCTGAACCAGGCTGAAACCGTCCATCTTTGGCATCAAAATATCGGTGATGATAACGGACGGACGTTCTTTTTGAATCGCATCCAGCGCTTCGTGCCCGTTTCGGGCAGTCAACACGCGATATCCCTTAAACTCCAGAGTGACCCTCAATAGATTGAGCGTGTCCGGAACATCCTCCACAATCAGCAACGGACCTCGGGGAACATTCATGACTTTATTTTAGTTCTTTATCACAATTTTGCCAACTAATCGCCGTGCCAGATTCTTTTCCCAAGCGCGGACAAAACAAATTCCACCGCCAGCGCGCCGGTTTGATTTTGAACATCGAGAATGGCGTTGACTTCCACAATATCCATGCCAATTAGTTGGCTTGTTTCTGCAATCATCTCACAGGCGAGGTGCGCTTCGCGCTGGGTCAGACCGGCGGGGACGGGCGTGCCGACGCCGGGCGCATGGCGCGGGTCCATCACGTCCATGTCGAACGATAAATAAAGGCCGTCCACATCGCGTGAAACGCGCTCGATGGCTTTTTCCATGACGGTCACCATTCCAAGACGGTCAATCTGCTCCATGCCCATGACCATCACGCCCGCTTCGCGCAGATTGACTTTCTCGCCCGGGTCGAGGTCACGCGCTCCGATAACGGCAACCCGCCTCGGGTCCACGACGGGAAGCGGCTCGTCCCACAATTGGGTCAGACGCGCGTCCCCCCGTCCGCACAGCGCGGCAAGCGGCATCCCATGGATGTTTCCGGACGGCGTGGTTTTGTCGGTGTTGAAATCCGCGTGCGCATCAATCCAGAGCACGCCGAGTTTTTTGAATTTGGCCGCGCCGCGAATCGAACCGATGGACAGGCTGTGATCGCCGCCCAGCACGAGCGGAAAATGCCCGGCCTGCATCGCCGTGGACACTGCGCCCGCCGCGCGCCGGGACATCGGAACGATACAGTCAATATATTTCAGTTTCGGATCATTGATGGAACACATCTCAGCAATGGGCACTTCGATATTGCCTTTATCCTCAACGGCATATCCAAGCGCTTCGAGTTTTTGCTGTAGATGAGCGTAGCGGATCGCGCTGGGGCCCATGTCCACACCGCGGCGATCCGCGCCGAGATCAATCGGTATGCCGATAATATCAATTTGCATGTTTCCTCCGAGCGGTTGACAGGCGGTTATTTTATCAAAAGAAAGATCTTCGATTGTCACCCGTAGGTCACATTTGCGAAGTCGCCGAAAAAGAAAACGCGGCTTCAGTTGTCATCTTCCGTTCATCAAGCATCTGTATACTCGGCGCAAAGGAGTTTTTGCTCATGTCCACTGATGCCATGTCCCTTCCGACATCTGTTTCCGTTGTTCAAGAGAAACCAAAGCGCTATCATCCGGCGCTCGTTGCTCTGCATTGGCTCATCTTCGTTCTGATTTTTGTCACAGCTTTTCTCGGTCTCCTCGGCGGCGAAGGCGGAGAGGGCCGCCGCGCAGGTTTATTGCTTCCCGGCTTTCCAATACTCGCAATCCACATGATCCTCGGGATCACGGTGCTGGTTTTATTGATCGTCCGTCTCATTGTCCGCTGGCGCACCAAAAGCCCGGACTGGGCAAGCACCGGCAATTCCTTCCTTGATATAGTTGGCAAGCTGACTCACTGGGGATTGTATTTCTTCACGTTCGTCATCGTGATCACCGGGATTATTCTGGCATTGCAGGGCAACCGCCTCGCGCGGACGTTTGGATTGGCAGCGACAACGCCGCGCTTTGCGCCGGGAGAATTTCGACCCGGACAGTTTCCTCCCAATGGTCAATTCCAGCCCGGCCAATTTCCACGGCCCGGCGGCGAAGGCGGATTCGAGGGCAACCCCGGACGCGGCAATTTTTTCTTTCTGTTGGGTCGTCTGCACGGGGTCAGTTGGGCGCTATTTTTCCTGCTGATCGTCTTCCACGCCGGCGCGGCGTTCTATCATCAATTCTTCGTAAAAGATAATTTGCTCGGACGCATGTGGTTCGGCAAACGTTACGGATGATGAATCGGGACAAGAGTAAATCTTGTCCCGATTTTTTATTTCTCCTCGCATACGCCGGCGTTGCCTCGTGCGCTCCGACCCGCAAAGTTTGGGTTAGAGAATTCTCAACAAGCGCAGAACGATCAAGATCACAAGAATCGTTCCGACACAACCACAGCCGCGCGCGAACCAGTGAAAGATGTGCCTGAAGATAAACCCCAGAATACCGAGAACGACCATCACAACGACAAGCAAGCCGATGATCCAGATGACGGAATTAAGACTCGAAAGATCAATAGACATAACCGAACTCCTTTCTATGCAGTCCGATAATAACCGACATCCACCGAATAAACGTGACCGCGTTTGACCACTTGTTTAACGAGATTCGTTCCATAACGATACCCCATGTGACGATAATCCGGTACGGATAGAATCAATAAATCCGCCTGCTTGCCTTCTTCAATCGAACCAATTGTATTTGCGCGGCGGATGGCGTGCGCGGCATTGATGGTCGCGGCGGCGATGGCTTGTGCAGGCGTCAAGCCCATGTAGCGGCAGGCCAGCGCAATCGCAAATTGCATGGATTCATTCCAACTCGTGCCGGGATTGCAATCGGTGGCAAGAGCCAATATGCCGCCGGCTTCAATGATTTTACGGGCAGGCGTGTATTCATGTTCAGCCAATCCAAACGGCGTGCATGGAAGCGATACCGCGACTGTGTCTGACTTTGCAAGGGCGGCAATATCGGCATCGGAGGTTTTGACGAGGTGATCAGCAGACGCCGCGCCCAACTCAACCGCCAGCGACGCGCCGCCGAGATTGTCGAACTCGTCAGCGTGAATTTTCAAGGGGAATCCGAGCGCCTGCGCCCGGGTCAGGATTTGACGCGATTGTTCGAGCGTGAAGGCGCGGTCTTCGCAGAAGACATCCACAAAGGGAAGAGGCAGACGCGGCGCATGAGTCTGCCACCATTGTTGAACCGTCGGAAGCATCGTATCGCAAACGAGGTCGGTGTAGCCTTGCGGATCGTCTTTGTATTCGGGCGCGATGGCATGCGCGCCGAGGAACGTGATGGCAAGATCAATCGGGCATTCGTCTTCGAGCGCCAGCAATGCTTTGAGCAGACGAAGTTCAGTCGCCGTTTGAAGGCCATAACCGGTCTTGGCTTCGACGGTGGTCGTGCCGTGCGCGAACATGCGAAACAGCCGCGGACGGGTCTGTGCGATCAACGATTCAATCGAGGCGGCGCGCGTCTGCCGCACGGTGGAGAGGATGCCGCCGCCCGCCGCGAGAATATCGAGATAGGATTTGCCCGCCATCTTCATTTCAAACTCGCTGGCGCGGTCGCCCGCCCAAATCAGATGTGTGTGCGGATCTACGAAGCCGGGCATGACGACACATCCGCTTGCGTCCAACGTCGGCTCATCTTTATACGAGGCGCGCAGTTCATCGGTTGACCCGACGGCGATAATCTTTTCATCACGGATAATGACCGCGCCGTTTTCGATGATGCCCAGCGCGCCGAGGGCGCGTCCGCGTTGCGGGCCGCCTTGGAGAGTCAGGAGTTGAGAGGCGGAATGGATAAGCATGATCGAATTAAACCACAGACGCCTGCACTTGCGCAGATGAACATGGATATAAGAACCACCGCTCCTCTTGGAGCGGTGGGTGGATTATTTTTGCGCGATGGCCCACATGTTGAGCATAAACTCGAAATAACCAAACTTGACTTTGCTCATTTCAAAGCCTGCCTGACCGAAATGCCAGCCTATCAGCGGCAGCGTATAAGCGAAGGCATGTTCGTGAATCTCCTCGGCGCTGACCAGATTGATGCGCGCCATGAACCGGAGCAATCCATCCGACCAGGCGGCGGGCGTGGTGAGAATGACCTGTCCGCCGGGTTTCAACACGCGGCGGCTTTCACGGAAGAGCAAAGCCATGCTGTCCGGATTGAGATGTTCGACGACGGCCAGCAACGTCACTGCGCTGAAGAAGTTATCATCGAAAGGCAGGTGCGGTTCTTTGTTGAGATCGAGCGTGAAGAATTCAATGTGATGATTGACCGCAACATCTTTCGGCATCGGCAACTGGTCAACCGCGAACTTTTCCTGGAATGCGGTGTGGGCGAGGAAATATGGATAAGAGCCGCAGCCGATGTCGAGGATGCGGCCCGCTCGAAGGTCCGGAGGAATGAGGCGGTTGGCGCGTTGAGTCCGCAAGCGCGCCAGCATTGGTTCGAGCAATCCTTTGCCGCGCGTTAAGTGAGATTGAGACATAAAAATCCTTCAGCCAATTCATGATGTCATTACGAAGACGTTCTGCGCTTCCCAACTCTGAAAGAACGCAGGGCGTTGAGGTGAAATTATATCAGCCTGCACGCGGGAACATGCGCTTGAACCATGTCACCAGCCGGGGCAGGATAATGACCCTCTGCCGCATTTCAGCCAGTGCAATCATCGCAAAAACATTGAACACGGCGGCCGCCATCGTCACGGTCAAAAATCCAAACCGCCGATAAATCAATGTCGAGAGCAACGCGCCGAGCGAGCGTCCAACGCCAAAGCCGACGAGGTTGAACGCCATCATGGTAGCGCGCGCTTGCGGCACGGCTTCATTCATCATCGGCAGCTGGCTGACAACCATGTATTCGAATGAAATGTAAAAAAGAAACAATCCGGCCAGCGCGCCGATTTCCGTTTGGCCGATGAACGGCAAAAGAACGGATGCCAGGATGTTGGCGCTCAATCCGATCATGACGGCGCGCGGCTTGCCAATCCGATCGGTGACAAGGGCGACAAGTCCTTCTCCGCTCAATTCGGCCAGCCCGATGACAGCGGAGGCGCCGGCCAAAGCCGCGATCTGCAATCCGAAGGAATCTGACAGCCACACGCCGAAAACAATGTTGACCATTTCATTGGCGGCGCTCGACCATAATGCAATCGAAATCCCTGCCAGGGCGGGAAGGGACGTCAGCACAAGGAGGGCGTTTTTGCGCGTGTCGTTATTTGACGTGTGATGCGGATCGTTGCGCGGGATCATCCACCCAATAACCACGAACATGCCGATTCCCAACACCGCCAGGACCGGGAACGGCGCCGACCACCCAAAGCGCGCGATCAAAAACCCCATTAACGGGACTCCTGCAATAAACGCCAGCGACCACGACATTTCTGTGATGGCGAGCGCCGTGCCGCGTTGTTCGTAATTTATGCGGTCGCCGAAGTAGGCTTGAATGGCCGGATCGAATAACGATTTGCTGGTGACCGCCAGAATTAAAGCAATGGTCAACGTGATAAGGCTTGGATAAATGGCAACCAGTCCAACGCCGACTGTAAACGTCACGGCTCCCGCCAGCATTCCGAATTTGCGTCCGCGCTGATCGGCGACCGGCGCAAACACCGGGCTGAAGATGCTTGCCACATTACGTCCAGCCAATGCAAAGGAAATGGCAGACACATCCACGCCGAGGCCGCGCGCAAAAACCGCCAGGAATGGATAGACCATCCTGTGCATGGTATTCAAAATAACCCGGAGGCAGGTGATGATGATAAGCTGGAGCTTGAGTCTCATACGTCCAGAAGTTTAACAGGTCTGGCAGGTCGAATAAGTATCAAAAGTCTTACAGGTCGAACGAGTCGATGTGCAGATTGAATATTCGATTTTTTAAATGAAATTGTCTGGTAAATCAGCAGAGTATTTCCCCTGATTCTTCTTTTATTGACTCACCTTACGCAGTAGCGCGAGATTTATCCCGCACTTTCAGGCGGCATGAAGGACGCGCTGCAGGGAAAACTGCATAACATCAGTTATTGAGTAATATGATTTCTTTGAGTCGCTCAAACACCTTATGAGCGCGTTGATTTGGCGTTCGGTTTCATCAGCCTTGGCGTTGTTTTTTGGTTCTGCCGTTTTTAACGGGAAAACCACTTTTAACACTACGGCTCTTCCCTGTCAATTACGGAAGAGCCGTTTTTTATTGATCGTTAGATTTGATCGTGGGTCGCATATCCTCAAATCTTTTGAAAGTTGGCATGAGCTTAAGATTTGTCCGGCTTATTCGACTTGAAAGACAGAAAAAACGCCACAAGAAAATATCCTGCGACCCAGGTCAACACATTGAGCAACACAAAAAATCCAATGATGCGCCAATCGCCTGAATTGAAAATTGGCGACGGCGGCGGATGCATGACATATTGCGCGGCGGAGAATGCGATTCGCAAGACAATGATGAAAATCAGATTTGCCATTGAAGTCAGCCAGTTGATGTGGATGATCCACAAGCCGGCCTGTACCAATAAGCCAACGATGGCGAAGGTCAGCGCGAGGTGGAAGCGCGGCTCGGCTAAGAAGAGTCCGTTCCAGTTGGTTTCCATCGCCCACAGCGACAGCGGAATGTACGTGACCCAGAAAAAGATTCCGGCGCGGCCGAGTGCGGCAGACCCGTCGTGGAACGAGTTCCGGCGCGTCAGGAGGCCGATCAAGCCTGCCAGTCCCGCGAGAGCGAAGGCAATTTCAGCCGTCAGCACCCACGCGCCGTGCAAATATACCACGCGGACATTTGATCCGAGCGTCTGATCCGAAGGACCGAATAAAGCCGCGATGGCGATCATCAAAACCGTGATAAAAAAGAAAATGAGCGGGCGGCGTTTCGATGTTAGCATGGGTGGATTTTATCAAGTCCAAAACAAAAGCCGCTGTGTTTGCCCTCTCAAAATGTCATGTGTTTGGCAGATTTTGTTCCATATTTTTTGGAAAACCTGTTTCAGGCCTACATAAAGGCTATATATTTTTCTAATGCTTTTTTTGCAGTCAGCATTTATCATCGGTCAATGAATCAAGGAGTGTAAGTATGAATACAGTTTGGAAATGGATTCTGGGAATTGTGATTGCACTGGTGGTAATCGCCGCCATCGTTGCGGGGGTTGTGTTGGTAATACGAACCAATCCGGCGCTTACGTTCGGCCCGGGATTCGCCAACCGCTTCAATGCGCCAAACGGACAGACGGCTCCGAACGCGCCGAACAACCCGAACGGACCGCGCGTAACGCGGCCGGGCTTCGGGTTTGGACCGGGCCGGGGCTACAACTGGGCACAGCGCTTTGGCGAACGCGGCTTCGTGCCGTACGGCGGAGGCTTTGCCCCGTTCGGTTTCATGCCGTTTGGGATGTTTTTCTTCTTCGGCGGTTTGCTCCGCTTGTTGATCCCCATCGGCGTGCTGGTGCTGGTGGCGTTCATTTTCTATCAAATTGGAAAACAGGCCGGCTTGAAAACTGCGGCAGCGATGCCGCCCGCCAATCCGCCCGCGCCGGCGGCTGTCACCGACAACCATCCCCAGAATTAGCTCACAGTCAATTCTTCTCCCCATTTTGCAGGAACAGGTTCTGCCCTGTTCCTGCATTTTTTATGGACACAGAACGAACGCAAAGAGCGCGGATTCAAAATGCAAAGCGTAAAATTTTCGTCTTTCGTTTCGCATCTTTAAGTTTTGGTCTGCGCTCTTTGCGGGCTGCGCGGCAGTCTCTTTTTGGCTCTTCCATAATTGACGGGAAAGCGCCCGACCGGCGAAGCCGCCTCAAAGGGCACACAAAGATGAAATGCTTTACTTTTATAAAACGGTGGAACTATCTTTTTCAAAACAGCGGGATGCGCGCTCCGGTAATTTTACCGGCTTCCTCCGCGCAAAGGTACAACATCAAAGCGACAATTTCATCCGGCGTTGCGCCTTTGCCGCTTCCATCAATGTCAATGGATTTGACTTGAATAATATTCGCCGTCACATTTGATGCTTTGAGTTCTGCCGCCAAATTCAAAACCAGATTTTCCTGCGCGGCTTTTGCGGCAGTGTACGCGCTGGTTTTTCCGGGCGGGTTTACTGCTGTCGGCGCAGAGACAACGATCACGCGTCCCCATCGATTCGCGGCCAGGCGCGGACCAAGCGCTTGAAACAAATGAATTGTCGTCCACACGTGCTGGCCAAACATGGATTCAAAATCGCTGACGGGAGTCTCAGCGATTGTTTTGCCGCCCATCCAGCCGCCGACGAGATGAATCAAACCGTCTACGCGGCCAAATTTAGCGGTCACCGCTTCGGCGGCGGAATGAACCGCAGGCGCGCTGCGCAGATCAACTGTCAGCGTGAGAAGACGCGCGGCGGGCAGATTCAAGCCGCGAGCCAGGACATCCAGCCTTGATTGATCGGTGCCGACCAAAACCAATGAAGCGCCGCGCTCGGCCAAGGCGCGCGCCGCGGCTTTTCCTGTTGCGCCCGTTGCGCCGGTGATGACAAAAACGCGATCAAGCATTGACTGCCTTTGCCTGTTCCTCGCTCATGCCGCTGACAATCGGGCGATCATCCTGTTCCTTGAAATGTTCCCTGCCGCTGAAATCAATCAGATGCCCGGACTTGGCGGCTTTGGTCTGCAAATAAAAAAGATTGTGATCGTTCGGCTCCATCACGTGCGGAATGCGGTCGGTCACCTTGATTCCGTAATCGGTAAGCTGTTGAATCTTTTTTGGGTTGTTGGTGATGAGCCGCACCGAACGAATCTTCAACGACATCAACATGTGCGCGGCGACGGCGTAATCGCGTTCGTCATCGCGGAAGCCCAGCGCGAGATTCGCTTCGACGGTATCCAAGCCTTCATCCTGCAAACTGTACGCGCGGATTTTATTAACCAATCCGATGCCGCGGCCCTCCTGGCGCAGATAAAGCACCATGCCGCGTTCCATCTTTCCGATCATCTTCAACGCGGCTTCGAGCTGGTCGCGGCAATCGCAGCGCAGCGAGCCGATCACATCGCCGGTCAAGCATTCGGAATGCAAACGCACCGGCACATCCGCCGCGCCGATCACATCGCCTCTGGTGATTGCCACATGTTCCTTGCCATCGCGGTTATTCTCGAACGCCACAATATGAAAATCCCCAAAACGCGACGGCAGTTCAGCCATCGCCACGATTTTGACGCAAATATGATCCTTGCCGATCCCCGCGCAATTGTGATCCTTGTTTTCTTCCAGCAACGCCTTGAATTGTTCGTGCATTGTTAATGTCGTCATTTTGACCTCTTTTCAAATTGATATCGCAGCAGCACCCCGCCGTCATCCCATGATTGAGATTCAACCAACTTAAGCGGAATCGCATCGCTTCTTACCAGACCGGAACCGGCCGCCGTTGTCGGAGCCGACTCTCCGCCGAAGATCATCGGCGCGACATAAATCGTCAACTCGTCCACGAGGCCGAGGCGCATCAACTCGAAGTTGAGCGTCGCGCCGCCTTCGACCATCAGACGATTTATGCCTTTTTGTTTTAACGTCTCGAGCATTGAAATCAGATTTACGCGTTCGCCATCATTGACCAAAACTTCTGCGCCGCAGGATCGAAGCATTTCCAGTTGAGATTCATCGGTCTGCGAAGTGGTGAATAAAAAAATTTGCGCAGGACCGGCATTTAGAAAATCAGAATCAGGTTTGAGATTCAACCGCGAAGAAACGCCAACCTTGGCGGGGTTCGGCGGAAGTCCACGCGCGAGGCGTTCCGTGCGCAGGGATTCCGATTTGACCGTGAGTTTTGGGTCTTCGTTGTGAAGCGTGCGTCCGCCGACCATCACTGCATCCGCCCCGGCGCGCAATTTGTCCACGCGTTCTTTGTCGCGCTGCGAAGAGATCGCCGCGCCGCGTCTTTCAAACGTGTCTATTTTTCCGTCGGTTGTCGCGGCGACGTTGATGTGAACGTAGGGACGATCCATGTTCGTTGGGGCGTTATCGTGTCCTTACCCGATTCTTACCGACCTCATCGAGATCGAGCCGCCCATCACTTTATCAGCAAAGAATGAAACGGATTCGTTTTCATCCTTGAGCGCCAGGCTGTAAAGCAAAGGCACATAATGTTCGGCGGTGTTGATGGCGAGCGCCGCGGCCTGATCGCCTTTTTCATAATGGATGATCGGGTCGTGATCGTTTTGTAAAATCCAATTGGCGATGCGCCGGTCAAATTCAACCGCCCAATCGTAAGCAGAATCATCGAAGCGCGCCATGCGCAAATTATGGACGATATTTCCGCTGCCGATGATGAGCACGCCTTCCTCGCGCAGTTCCTTCAACTGGCGGCTGATCTCATAATGTTTCTGCGGCTCGATGTTTGCATCCAGCGACATTTGGATCACCGGCACATCCGCTTTCGGGAACATGCGCTTGAGCACCGTCCATGTGCCGTGATCGAGCCCCCAATTCAGATCTGGTTTGACTTCGGTGTTCTTGATGATGCGGCGGACTTGTTCCGCCAAATCGGGCGCGCCCGGCGCGTCGTAACGGATCTCGTACATCTGCGGCGGGAAGCCGTAAAAATCATAAATCGTGCGCGGCCTGTCCATGGCTGTGACCAGCGTGCCGCGCGTCACCCAATGCGCGGAAATGCAGATGATGGCTTTGGGTTTCGGCAGGGCTTTCCCCGCCGCGTCCCAGGCGCGGGAAAATTCATTATCTTCGATCACGTTCATCGGGTTGCCGTGACCGATGAACAATACAGGCATCTTATCGCTCATATCTCTCCTCTCTTTTTCTACGAATCGCCGGCGCAAATCATCGCGGTTGAAAATTCGTTTTCAAGATTATCACACAGACCACTTATGAATTCAAATTCATACCCGCCTCGCGTAAGAAAATTATCAATTTTTTTACAGAGCATCCTTTTGCGTCAATAGGATCCCTGAAAATATTTCTGGAGGATGTCCGAGAAATCCGCATCGGTATGCCATCGAAGCGTGGCAAAGAAATCTTCGGCGGTAACATGCTTGCGGGCGTATCGCGATGCGTAATCTTTTAGAAATGCAAAGAAAGCATCGTCGCCGACGCGCGTCCGCAGGTCTTCCAGAAATAATGCGCCGTTCAAATACACGGCGTTGACGTAGGCGCGGAAGGTTGAAAAACTGTAAATGCTCTGATCCACATAACCGTACGGGCCGAAATAATTGACGCGGAAGTCCCACCACCAGTTTCCATAGTTGGGATAATTATATTGATAGAAGATTCGTTCGCTGTAAGTAGCCATGGCTTCGTCGAGCCATGGTTCGAGCGCCTGGTCGTCGCCGACGAGTCCAAACCACCACTGATGCGCGATCTCGTGCGTGCCAATCGTAATCAAATTGCTCTTGGCTGTGCCGTTATATTCGGCATAGAAATTGGTCGAGAGGAAAACGAGTCCATCATATTCCTGACCATCGGGCACATCGGTCTCTACGATGCTGATGCTTTGATAAGGAAACGGCGCGAACTTGACATCATACAGACCAAGCGACTGCGTGGCCATCCACGTGACCGCGCCGCCGGCGTTTTCATCGCCCGCGAAATAATACGAACGAATCTTTACGGACCCGACCGCGGAGTCGTCCATCTTGAAGCGGTCGCTGGCTGACAGCACGAACGTGCGCGCCCCGTTGAGCTGGTAGCGCGTCCAGTCCCCGTTTGGCTCTCCCGGCGCGCTGGCCGCCACGATCACTTTCGGGTTATTGACTTTGAGATTGACATCGAAGTCCGCCGAATCATAAACAAGATGTTCGCCAAACGCCCACGGATCATGCAAGACCCAATTGCCATCAATGAATGGGACAATGAAAGGATACCAGTCTGTCAGATTGATCTGGTAACTGACATAACCAAACGTATCTTCGAATCGTTTCGGCGGAAGTATCAGATTGAAACTCAGCGAAAACGTCGTCGAGGCGCCCGGCTGAATGGCGTGAGAAGGATAAACGATCAGCTTTTGTCCGTTCAGCGCGTAATTGACCGCGGCGCCGTCTTGATTCAAAGAGATCAATGAAAAACAATTGCTCCACAAATTCGGCTCCACGGCCATGACCACATTTGAAAGAGACTGGCCGGTTAGATTGAAATAACGGATTGACTCATTTACGGCAACGGTCCTGGCGGCGTAATTCAGCGTTACATAAAACGTGTATTGCGTGCGCACAACCTGAGGAACAGGTGTATCAGGAAGTACGGTGGATGTCGGCGCGGATGTGTTGGTTGGCGTGGATGTCGAAGTGGCTGTGTTCGTTGGGACAGATGTGTCGGTTGGAATTGAAGTTTGAGTCGGGATCGGCGTATCGGTGGCAGGCGCCGGCTGGAATGGCGTGGCGGTGGCGGTGGCGTTTGGATTCGGCGTGATCAAGATGAAATTCGGGGCCGCGCCCGCTAACGGGTCCGCGCGCTGAGGCGATGGAATGCAAGCCGCCAGCAAAAAAATCAAAAACAAAAAAAACAGCACATAAAATACAAAACGCAAAGGGCCGAGCGGCTGGCGGCGAGGCATGTCAATAAACGTTCTGGAAATACTGCCGGACGATATCCGAGAAATCCGCTGTTGTGTCTTTTCTGAGAATGCGGAAGAAATCGGCGGCGGTTGCAATCTTGCCGTTCTCCTGTTTTAGATAATCCTGCAGAAAAGCAAAGAAGGCCGGGTCGCCAAGACGCGTCCGCAAATCGTCGAGGAAATGCGCGCCGCGCAGATAAACGGTGTTGGTATAAGGGATGAACCCGCCCGCGCTGTAAATGTTGGTGTCCACCCACGGCAGGGAATCCTTGCCGCCCACGCGCGGAAGCCAATAGGCCCACCACCACGGGATCAAACCGGGATCCACGCTTTCGTAAAAGATGTGTTCGCTGTACGCGGCAAACGCTTCGTCGAGCCAGGGCTGCATGGCCTGATCATCAGCGACCTGCTCGAAGAACCATTGATGCGCGGTTTCGTGAGCCGTGACGGTCGTCAAAAGATTCTTGTTCGTGCCGTCATAAAGATCGTAGGCGTTGTGCGGCAGGAAAAAGAACGCCGAAAATTCCATGCCGTCATTGAAATCACCCATGACCACTGCCAGCGTCTGATGCGAGTACGGCCCGTAACGCTGGCTGAAAATTTGCAGAGCCTCGACGGCGGTCTTCAATGTGGCCTGTCCGGATTCATCATACAGCGGGAAGTAATAGCTGGTGACGACAACGTTTCCAAATTGTGCGCTGGCGGTTTTGAATTCGGTGCTGGCTGAGATGGCAAACGTGCGCCCCGCTGTCAACGTGTATGTCGTCCAATCGCCGTTTTGACTCGGCGCGCCGCTGGTTGCAAGGATGAGTTTTACAGCCGGGTCGGCTGATTTGATGTTGACCACATAATCGGCCGCATCGTAAACGAGATGTTCGCCGTAAAACCATGCGTCGTGAAGCACCCACTGTCCGCTCATAAACGGGACGACGAACGGATACCAGTTCGTGAGATTGATTTGATTTGGACTGTACCCAAAGATGCGCGGGCGCGAGTTTTGGTTGATCGGAACGATGGAGGGCAGTTTCAGCGCGTATTGGACGTGCACTGTCGCAATGGCTTCGGGCGCGAGCACGGCAGGGAGTTGAATCGTCAGTTTGTGCGCGTCCAATGTGTAACTTGCAGGGGCGTTATTCAAAGTCAAAGCGCTCAACGTGAAACAACCCGGCCAGTAATTCGGTTCGACGGCCAGCACAAGATTGGTCTGCGCCTGTCCGGTGTGATTGGGATAAACAATGGTCTCATCCACGGCAACCGATTTGGCCGCATAATCCAACACGACGTTCATCGTGTATTGTGCGCGCGGCGGAACCGGCGCGGAAGTTGAAGTCGGCGTGGGCGAAGGAAGTGTTGGTATTGGAAGAGTCGATGATACGGGAATAGCTGTCAGCCTGGGAACAGGCGTTGAGGAAGCGGGCGTTGAACAGGAGGCAAGCAGGAAAAATAAAGAAATAGAGAGGATGACCAGGGAAATATTTCGATGGCGCTGCATGGGCTGTATTGTAAACGAAAACCCCTCCCGCCTGTCTGCGGGAGGGCGTAAGGCTAATCCAGGCTTAACTTTCGAGCGGGCCGTATTTGCCTTTATTCAGAGGAAGAGCCGGGGAGGAAGGCGCCTGGCCTCCCTCAAGACCTTCTCTTCTTCATTTCCTCTGCAATGGCGCGGGATTGTTCGTCGCCGCGTTCTTCGAGATGGCGTACCACGCTGGCATAATCCTCCTCGCCCTGATTCTGACTCAATTTGAAACTGGCTTCGACGCGCGTCACCTTCAATTGAAATCCGACCGCGCTGCGCATCAGCTTTTCAACGAAATCCTGCGGCAGGGTTTCCAGCCGATAATTGGAGTTCGCTTCGTAGCGTTTAACCAGGTTCGAGAGAATAAGGCGCAATTCATCGCCGCCGTCAATCACGCGCGGCAGGCCGTACAGGTGAACGGCAATGTAATTCCAGGTGGGGGCATTGAGATGGATATACCACGTGGCAGAGATGTAAGTGTTCGGCCCGCCAAAGATCAACAACGCCTCGCGATTCGAATCAAACGCGCGCCAGAGCTTGTTCGCCCGCGCCATGTGGCCGCTGATCAACCATGTTCCAGTGGAATCCGTTTGAAATTCCACCAGCAGATGCGATGCGACAGGCACGCCGTTCTCCGAAAGCACCAGAGTCGCAAAGTCATGCCGTTTTACAAACTCCGCCACCTTATCAAGATCTTTCTCGCTAAAGTAAGAGGGAATATACATGTCGTTAAATAAATTGTGGGGGAATCGAAATGGAGTTCATTCGCAAGCGAATTAGAACGAAGCGGCGGCTGTGTTTAGATCCTCGAAGATTTCGAAGAACTGGGTAAAGCCGGCCTTATCCAATGTCTCTACGACATATTTTTGGGGGTTGAGCAGTTTGACATGAGGCTGCATGCCGAGATCGCGCGAACGATCCATGGCTTTCAGCGCCGCCCACCCCGCTTGCGGATCAACGGGCGTTTCGCCGCGCAGCATGATGGCGATGGTATGCAATGCCACCAGCCCGGCGCTGCTCATGAACGGCACATCGCTCAAGTCAATGATGAAATCTCTTGAGCCGCCTTTGAATAATTCCTTCACTTTATTAATCAGTTCGGTGTAGTTGGACGCATCCACATCGCCGTGCGGCTGCAGGACGGCCACAGGTTTCTTTCCCGTCACTTGAGAAACGACGATCTCCATTCTTCCTCCTTGATTTGTCTCCGAGTTGGTTCGATTATACGGCAGATTTGTTCGACTTCGCCTCCAGCCTTTCGAGACGGTGCAACAACTCCTCTGTCCAATGCTTGCGGATGTAAATGGGCAAATCGGCGCGTTTCACCTGTTTCAACGCGGACTTCGTCCATTCAAGCGCAGACTTGACGTCGCGCTGTTTGTGTTCGTAATATTTCGCCAGTTCAACGAAAGCATAGAGGTGACCTTCGGACGCGGCTTTCTCCCAGAGTTTGACGGCTTCGTCGAAATCGCCCCGCCTCTTTTGCAGGACCGAGAGGCGGCTGACCGCTTTCCAAAAATGTTCCTCGCTGAGATTCCGCTCCAGACCGCGCTCGAAGAGGCGCGCCGCCGTGTCCCATTGACCCAGGTCTTCATAAAGTTTCGCCAGCGCGATGACATCCAGCCCGTGATCAATGGCTTCGTGAAATGGATCAGACAGCATCGTTGCAGTGTGATTCAACAGCGCGGCCATCGCGACCACATCCATGGCGTTGTGATAGAACACGCCCTTTAACGGACGCGCGTCGCGAGTCCGCAAATAATCGAAATAGAGGTACGGAATTTCGTAGCCCGGAACTTCTTCAAGGGAGCGCGGCGCCTGCAAAATATTTTCTTCAAGATATTTCAGCGCGCGCGATTCCAAGCGCTCGCGCCAAAGCCGCCGCGCCAGCGGAAGCAAATCAAGATGAGCGTAATCCTTGAACGGAATCGGCATGGCGTTCATCGAATATCGAGTAACGAGTAACGGCACATCGAACGCCTTGCCGTTGAACGTAACCAGCGCCTGCGCCGGAGCCAGAAAAGACGCAAGCCCTTCCAGCAAAGCCGGTTCTTCAGACGGATCGCGCATGAAGAATTGTTGTAAGAGAAATTCGCCGTTCACGAATCGTCCCGCCCCGACGAGGAACGCATATGTACCGGTGCCGCCTGCCAGGCCGCTGGTCTCCGTATCAATGAAAGCAAAGGATTCGACCGGCAAGTCTTTCAGACGCGGATCCACCGCCCACGAGGACAAAACATCCATCGAAGCCGTCAACTTGATCGGCGCGCGGCCGTGACGGTAATCGGAAGCAAACCGTTCTTCATGAATGAACGTTTCTCCGGCGGAGGTGGCAATTACGTTGCCGGTAACGACGGCGCCGATTTCGTAATGCTCGACGGTCTTCGGCGCGGGGATATCGGTCGTTCCAACTTTAACGCCAAGTGCTTTGAGCTTATCCGATAAAGAAGGCATACGAATTTACTTGTTGCTGACCGTCACTTGAATGATGGCCGAGTCCACGCGCTGGTCGGCGCGGATGACTTGCAGTTGAATCGCATACAAACCGCTTAAGCCGGTCGTATCCCATGTGGCGAGGATGCCATCGCTGACGGGCGTGGCTGAATCATTCCCAACTTGAATCCATTGCTGTGGATTTATTCCCTGACCGATCAGAACGCGGTAATGGTCGAAGTCCGCGCCCGAGGCGGAGCCAATCAATTGAACTCGTCCGCTCACGTTTGCAAACATGGCGGGCGATGAAATATGCACATCGGGATTCACAGGCACAGCCTGAATGGCATCATAAGAAGTTGGCGGGGCAGGAATGTTTGCAGACTTTGCCCAGGCTCGATATTCCGGCGGAACGATCATAAAGAGTTTATCTTCCACAAGCTGAGGCGGCGTGAAGACCGTTGCAAGATAACCCGTCTCACGGTTGATCTCAAATGTGCGAAAGAGATTATCCGCTTGAACAGGTTCATTTCCATTCAGGAAAACTTCGCTCACAATCGAAGGACAATCTTTCGTTGGCCGCAAACCGGAAGGATCGCATACAGCCATCGTTGTGATTCCTGGCGGCATGGCCCAGCCATCCGCTGGCAGTGATTGAGTCGCAATTTGCATCAACGCGTGCCAGAGTCCGGCGGGAAGTTTGGGCGAGAGACGCGGCGAATCGGTTGCATGGGTTCCCGTCCAAACCGCGACCACGCGCGAAGGAGTATATCCGATCGTCCAGGCCTCAAGGCCGGAATTGGTCTGACCGATCTTCGCGGCCGCCGGTATTCCAATTTCCAAATCGTTCGGATGGCCGAGGCTCGGCCAGCGCGCCGATTCGTCGCTCAAGACGTTGTTCATCAAATACGCCAGCTGCGGCGAGACAACCGGCTGGGCTTGCGGATTGGTGAGATCGAGCCACAGCGAATGATCAAGCCCCTCCACGCGGAGTACAGCCGAGGGGCCGGGCTGACCGTAACGCACGCCTTGTGCGGCAAAGATTCCGTAGGCGGCCGCCATATCGAGCAGTGTGGCGCGGTTTTGATTAAGTCCAAACGAGGACTCTGTTCGCTGGACAACATCTGCGCCCATTTGATCCGCAACACTTTGCGCGGGGACAAGATAATCGTTGTCGAGGGCGGTGCGGATGCGGACGGGCCCGTGATATTGTCCGTCAAAATTTTGGACATTCTCCGTTGGGACATCCCAGACAAGCGACGCGGGACTCAAACCGCGCGTGAATGCCGTCAGATAAATGAACGGCGTCATGAGGGACCCGGGATCGTGCGCGGACAAAAAGGCGGTTTGCCCGCCCCGCAGCGTTTCACCGACCGCGGCGAGAATCTGCCCCGTTTGCGGATCATAAATCAGCGCGCTGGCCGACGGTTCTTTAACATTCGTGTTCGGCGGCAGTGACGGAAGCAAATCGGCGGCATCGCACGGCGCGGCCGGGTCCGCCGCGCCCGCCAGCCGCGCGGCATAAGTAAGCGTTGCGCATGCGGCCTGTTGTTGAAGGTCGAAATCGAGAGTGGTTGTGATGTTCAAGCCGCCGCGCTCGATCCGTTCGCGCGTAAATTGTGGCTCGAGTTGATCGAGGAGGAGGTTGAGGAAAGCGGAGGCGATCTTCCCCTCTCCCAAATTTGGGAGAGGGGTCAGGGGTGAGGGGGCTTGGGCTAATGCTTGAGTCGCTTCATCAGACGAAATCAGTTTCAATGATTGCATCAATTGAATCGTCATGCGGCCGCGCTGGAGCGCGATGTCTTTCGCATTGAACGGATTCAGACTTGGGGATTGAGACGCGGCGGCAAGCACCGCCGATTCCGCAGGCGTTAATTGATATGCGGATTTTCCAAAGTAGAGTTCGGCCGCGGCGTCCACGCCGAAGGCATAATTGCCGTAATCCGCCGAGTTGAGATACCACTCGAGGATTTGTGTGCGTCCAAACCGGGCCGTGATCTGCGCGGCGAGAATCCGTTCGCGCAGGGCGCGTTGGAGCGATGGCGGTTCATTGTAAAGCAGTAAATCCGAAACAAGTTTTTCCGCAATGGTTGGATGGCTTTCAGGATCGTTCCATCCGCTCAATAAATAGCCGCCGTGATTCCAAAAATCGGGATCGGCCAGCGCGATGGTGGCTTTGGCCAGGAAATCCGGCAGATGCTGAGGCGATTGCGGATTGAGAGGAATATAACGGCGCGGCGCGGCGTTGGGCGCAAACGTCATTAAAAGATTCTGACCGGTGCGGTCATAGACGCGCGTCGGCTGGAGCAAAAGGCCGTCGGGCGGGTTGAGCAAAACCGGCAAAAGGTCAACGCTGGGAAGATTGCTCGTCAGGTTTGCGTAAGCCAGCGCAACAGCAAGGATCAGCAGGAACAATAAAAACGAAATAAAAATACCAAGGCTGACGCCGCCCATGCGCCAGTGCGATGAATTGGCGCGCTGTTGGTCCGCGCGGCGGGCGCGCCGCCGCTGGACGATGCTGGTCGTATTCGCTGGCATGTTTGGATTGTACAACGGAATATGTTCGTTCGCTAAGCGTCACGAACGGGCGGAGTCATTCGTGGATGCGACTTAATCTTTCACAAGATCAGACAGCCATTCCATCAAACCGCCCTTATCAGACTTTAAAGCAACGTCGCTTTGCACTGCGCCGTTTTGTCCGCTAATCAGCACAAGATGACCTCGGCCCTCAAGCCAAATTTCAGTCATCCAGACCGGGAGCAGATCGAGCCGGAACGATTCGACGGTCATGTTCGCGGAGGAAATTGAAATCAATCTGGCAAGTGAAAGTTGATTCGGCAAATC
Source organism: Anaerolineales bacterium (assembly GCA_042408355.1). Taxonomy (GTDB): domain Bacteria; phylum Chloroflexota; class Anaerolineae; order Anaerolineales; family Villigracilaceae; genus Fen-1038. The sequence continues at coordinate 40,257 of JBHORD010000161.1, read as the reverse complement.
GCGCTTGAGGCGCGTTAACGTTTGTGTGCGCGCATCGAGCGAGGCGTCCGCCATCGGGATGTCGTAGAGTTCGGCAGGCCAATTGGCGAGAAAACGCGCGTCGTACGGCTGAACCGCTTTCAAATCAAAAGTGGAAATGAGCCTCACAAACGGCGCGGACAATTTGCGGCTGGCGGGAATCGAAACATCATTCGCCAGAATCGGATACGCGTCATGAACTTGAACCGTTCTGGGCCGGCTTCTCCCAAAGCCGGCGGCATCCTGTTCAACGATTTCGCCTACGTAATCAATTTCGCCGCCGAGATCAAACGTCCACAACGGAAGATAAAGTCCGCGCGGCCATTCGACCTGTTTCCCGGGTTTGATTTTGTTTTGCTCAACCCAATCCACAAGAAGTTGGATGGCGCGCTTTTGCTCGAATGCATGCGGGATGATCCCATCCGGCGCGAGCAAATCATTTGATTTTTCGAGGCTGACCACATGCGGCGATCCGCAATAAACGCATGTGGCAGAAAGTTGATCGGCAGGCAAAATGAACTGCGCGCCGCATCCCTGACATTGAAAGACCTGTTCGGCGAGCGGCTTGCCGTGTCCGCGCAGGGTGGCCATCGCAACGATGAAATCTTTTTCGTTTGCCGAACCCGATTGAGTTTTGAGCGCCTGACTTCGCGAACAATATTCGCAGAGCAATGACTCGCCGTCGGGCGCGTAGGTCATCCGTCCGCCGCATTTTGGACACACGAATCGTTGCGCGTCCGCACGGCGCAGACCTTCGGGAGCGGGAGGCAACATATCGGGATCAACGATTTCATCGGGCTTGAGTTTTCCATCCAAAACCGCCAGGGCGCGGCGGGCGCGCGCATGATGCAAATCATTCGAGAGACAGTTTTCCAACGCTTTGCGTTTCTCAAGCGGATCGTCCGTGAGCTGACTCATCCAGTACCAGCCTTCAGCCATCACGTCGTGATCGCTGGTCATGTAAATGGCGCGGTCAATGTATCGCCGCGCCGCATCTTTATTCCCCGCTTTGGCTTCGATAATTCCACTGCGAAGAAGCTCCCTGCCGTAATCGTCAATCATTTGTTTTTTTACGAACAAGGGCGTCGGTCATCTTTGCGACGCGGGTCATGTATTCCACATCGTGCACGCGGACGATGTCCGCGCCGCGCGCGATGCCCACTGCAACCGCCGCGGCGGTGCCTTCGACGCGTTGATCGGGAGGCAGGTCGAGGGTATATCCAATGAATGATTTGCGCGACGGCCCGAGCAAAACCGGAAAGCCCAGGGCGCGGATTTCGTCGAGGCGGTTGATCAATTCCAGATTATGTTCGACTTTTTTGCCGAAGCCAATGCCGGGGTCCAGGATGATGCGATCATCGTCAATGCCGGATTGGCGCGCCAGCTTCACGCTGTCCATCAGCTCGCGCTTCACATCTTCGATCACATCCGCGTATTCCGCGCCGATGTAGGCATTGCCCAGATTGGCGCGCACTTCCACGCTGGCGGGGTTGCTGCGGTTGTGCATCAAGATGACCGGGCATTTGTGTTTTGCGACAACCTTTCGCAATTCAGGATCGGCGCGCAATGCCCACACATCGTTGACAATCTGTGCGCCTTCATTCAACGCTTCTTCAGCGATGACGGCTTTATAGGTATCAATCGAAATCAACGTATCGGGAAATTCTTTTGCAATGGCTTTGACGACGGGGATGACGCGCCGCCTCTCCTCCTCGACTTCAATCGGCTCTGAGCCTGGACGCGTTGACTCCCCGCCGACGTCTAATATCGTTGCCCCCGCGGCGACAAATCGTTTGGCTTGTTCAAGTGAAACTTCAACCGCATCACCTTTGGAAATGATGCCGTCGCCGGAAAAACTGTCCGGCGTGATATTAAGAACGCCCATGACATATGTGCGGCGGCCCCAGTCGAATATTTGATTGGCTACTTTCAAGGGCTTCATGGAATCTGGTCGAGCGGGCGCGAAAGCCATGCTTCGGCTTCATTGATGTCTGTGAAAAGTTTGATGGCGGCAGATGTTTCAGGCAAAGCCAGCGCGGCGACGTCGCGAATGGCATTGGCGACCTTCTCGCTGTTGACCACCACCGCCAGCCTGATGTTTCGCGCCGACGGATCGCTGTTCACTTCGACGGCGGTGCGAATCGCTTTCTCGTTTATATCTTTCACAGCGCGCAGGTCATACAGATTGCGCGTGAGACGATCCGAGCCGAGTAAATGTTCCAGCGCAAAGTCATGCCATTCTTTGATCGTTGCATCAGATAGATCGGTAAAAGTCAACGTCATCCCGCCGTCGGCGCGGCGGACGACATCGAAGCCAACGCCAGGTTTATGTGTCCAATTGAGAGGTTTGACATCCGTCACGGCATCCTCCAGGTTGAGGCGATTATATCAAACTGCCATTACCAAAAAGTTTTATCTCTGTGCTATCCACTTGCGAGAGCAACTCTTTGATCGTCTTTTTCAAAACGGGATGGACAAAATCGGGCGCGATGTCCGCCAGGGGGACAAGCGCGAAAGCGCGTTCGTGCAGACGCGGGTGCGGAATGGTCAGCGCTTCGGATTCAAGGACAAGGTCATCGTAAAACAAAATATCAATGTCAATCACGCGCGGGCCCCAGCGAAATGTCGCTTCGCGTCCCACCCGGACTTCGATCTGCTTGAGGCGCTTCAGAAGCGGCGCGGCGTCTGAATCCGTTTCGCACTTAACCGCCATGTTGAGGAAGGCTGGCTGATCGGTGTAACCCCACGGCGGCGTTTCGTAGATGTTTGATTCGGCGAGAATCTTTATATCGGGCGCCAAAGAATTAAGCGCCGCGCGCAGGTTGGCGGGACGGTTGCCGAGGTTGGTTCCGAGGGCGAGATAGATGGTTGGCATATTAGAAGGTTTGAACGTTTAAACGTGCGAACGTTCAAACCCGTTCGATAATCGTGGCGGTGGCCATGCCGTGACCGATGCACATGGTCTGCAAGCCGTATCTGGCTTTGCGGCGCTCCAATTCGTAAACAAGTTTCGTCATCAGGATCGCGCCGGTCGCGCCGAGGGGATGTCCATGTGCGATGGCTCCGCCGTTCGGATTCACACAAGATAAATCAACATTCAATTCCTTTGCCCACGCGAGGACAACCGATGCAAAGGCTTCGTTGATTTCGATCACGTCCATATCTTGCAAAGTCAAGCCCGCGCGCTTCAAGGCTTTTTGCGTGGCCGGGATTGGACCGTCGAGCATCAAGGTTGGATCAGAACCGACAACCACACGTGTATCAATGCGGGCGATTGGAGATAAGTTATAACGTCCAACCGCATCGGGCGAAGCCAGCAGGAGCGCGGCTGCGCCGTCGGAGACCTGGGATGAATTGGCGGCGGTGATCACGCCGTCCGGTTTGAAGACAGGTTTCAGGGCGCGCATCTTGTCGCGGTCGGGAGGGCGGCGCACGCCCTGATCAACGGAAAAAAGTTTTCCGTCGGGGAGAGAGGCGGGAAGAATCTGTTCGTTGAAGAATCCGGAGTCAATCGCCTGTCCGGCTTTGATGTGCGATTGAAAAGCATAATCGTCCAGTTCGTCGCGCGTCAGATTCCATTTTTCAGCCATGAGTTCGGCGCTCAGTCCCTGATGAATCAGCTTATGTCCAACGTCGGGCCACTCGGCGGGATAATCCGCGCCGAGCGGTTGATGCGACATCATCTCGGCGCCGCCTGCGAGAACGAGATCGGCGTCGCCCGCGAGAATGGCCTGCGACGCAAAATGGATGGCTTGCTGACTCGATCCGCACATGCGGTTGATGCTGACGCCCGGCACGTGGACGGGAAAACCGGACTTGAGCACGGCCAGGCGCGCAAGGTTGCCGCCCTGATCGCCGATGGGCGTGACCACGCCCCAGATCACATCGTCGAGGCGGGCGGGATCGATGCCCGCACGATGGACCGCTTCGCGCATGACGAGCGAAGCCAATTCAACGGGTTGGAATGGATGCAACGCGCCGCTTTCTTTGCCAATGCCGATGGCGGTGCGAACTGCGGAGATGATGAAGACATCTGAGTCAGACATGGTTGTTGCCTTTTCTTGGAAAGAAATCTATAATCTATCTAAAGTATTATACAGCGCGATAATTTATAAATTGAAAACGAATATTTGCCTTCTGAAATAAATTCAATAGAGTAAAATTAATATATGAACTTACCACTATTTCAAACACCTAAGCCAATAAATAGTCATTTCCAAAGCGATGCTGATATTGTTTTGTTTAATGGTGATATCAAAGATTTGCTTACAGAAATTCCTGATAATTCAATTCAGTTGATCATCACATCCCCTCCTTATAATCTTGGAAAAGACTATGAAAGCCGGATTGAAATTGAAAGCTATCTTGAAAAACAAGCTGAGATTATTGCCGAACTTTATCGCGTCTTGAAGGATGAAGGTAGCCTATGCTGGCAGGTGGGAAATTTTGTAGAAGATGGCGAAGTTTACCCGCTGGATATTTTGTATTATGGAATATTCAAAAAGCTTGGCTTGCATTTGAGAAATCGAATCATCTGGCGTTTTGGTCACGGACTTCATGCATCGAAACGTTTTTCCGGACGATATGAAACTATTTTGTGGTTTACCAAAAGCGACAAATATATATTCAATCTTGATAGCGTTAGAGTACCATCGAAATATCCTGGAAAGCGCCATTTCAAAGGAGAGAAAAAGGGACAACTCTCTGGCAATCCATTAGGAAAAAATCCTTCCGATGTTTGGGAGGTCGTTTTGCAAGATTGGGAACAAGAAATTTGGGATATTCCCAATGTGAAAGCAAATCATCCTGAAAAAACTGAACATCCTTGCCAATATCCAATTGAATTGGTTGAGCGTTGTGTTCTTGCATTGACAAATGAAGGCGATTGGGTTTTGGATCCATTTGCAGGAGTTGGCTCGTCGCTTATTGCCGCAATTAAAAATAATCGTCGTGCAATGGGGAGTGACAAAGAAAAAGATTATATTGAATTAGCGCGAGAACGCATTCTTGCATATTTCAATGGCACGCTTGGTTATCGTCATCTTGGCACACCTGTTTATCAGCCAACAGGGAAGGATAAAGTGTCTAAGATTCCAGATGAATGGAAAGAAGTTTCTGCCCAGAAAAACTTGCTTGACGAAAAAGGAGAATACAACAAATGAAAATCGTCGGGGTCTATTCATTCAATGGCGGTGAAAAAGCTGTTCAAAAGAAATATGCAAAAGAATTGAAAGAGGTAAAGAAAATCCTTGCTCGCGTTGATGCTAGAAGCCACAAGACAAAGACAAGCAAGGAAAAGACCATGCGTGACAAGATTTTATATAGCCCCCGCTCCCTCAATAAAGAAATAAGCGATGGCTTTCTAGAATTGGGATGGGAAAAGAAACGAGTTTTGTGCGATTATCCAACACAATACTACAGTAAAGATTATGAACCGCCTCAAGTTTCCAAGAACGCGTTTAGAGAAATGGATTTCATCAAAAACAAGCTTGGCGTTGAAGTGCAATTTGGAAAGTATTCTTTTATGGTGTACAACGTTTGTGCCAAGATGACTATTTTCCACAATATGGGGTTTATTGATACAGGCATAGAAATTGTGCCTGTAAAAGAGTTGGCTGAAGATATGTCTTCAGGCGTTTCTTATTTTGAGCAGTTTGTTTGGGATTTAGAGCAACGCGGTGTTTCAGATATTGACATACCAGTTCTGATTTTAGGGGTTGCGCCCTGAATAAACTGGCGTTGGTTACATTTTTTAACGCCTATTGACTTTCTCTCGAAGGAAGTGGTTTTAACATGTCTCCCGCCCGCATGTCAAAAATAGAATCAGCCATCCGCGTTGTGATGGCGTTCAATGAGGCGTTCAACCGTCATGATGTCGCAGGGATGATGAAGTTGATGACGGACGATTGCGTCTTTGAAAACACGAGTCCCGCGCCGGATGGGACGGTGTACAAAGGCAAGGAAGCGGTCACTCAGTTCTGGCAGGACTTCTTCCGCCAGTCGCCGCAGGCTCACATCGAGATCGAAGAGATTTTCAGCTTGAGCATGGGTCATCGCTGTGTGATGCGCTGGAAGTATGATTGGGGAAATGGGCACGTCCGCGGCGTGGATGTATTCAAAGAGCGGGACGGACTCATCTGTGAAAAGCTGTCCTACGTCAAAGGATAGCAAGCACATAAACAATTTTCAAGAAGCCAGTGGATTATTCCACTGGCTTCTTTTGATTTCATTCCGCAAAGCCCATGCGCCGGAACACAGCCACCTTGAAAAAGTCCAGGGCCAACGCATACAAAACAATCAACCCAACCAGCGATGCAATGATCGTCAGGCTGATGGGCGCCATTAAAATCCCGAATGCGGCCAGCGCGATCACAGCGATGGCGTCGCCGAGCGTGCTCAACAAAAGCGCGGCGCTGGGGCGCGACTTCCAAAACGAGCGGCGCTCGCGCACCAGATAAACGTTTGCCTGTCCCGTGAATACCAGCATCACAAAGATTAACGTCTGCAACTCCTGGAGGCTGAGATGATACACGCCGCGTCCCAGATACAAAATTCCAAACGAGAATAACAACCAGGCGGCGGCCAATGCCAGCGCGCCGATCACCAGCGGCCGGATCCGCCAGCGATCCGGTTTGTGGGAATAGGAGACGCGGTCCGATGCGATGGACATCGTTACAAAATCATTGGCGAACAACAGCAGAACAACCAGCCGCGGCGTGGTGACAAATTGTCCCGTCAGCCACAGACCGATGCTGAGGAACAACGCGATCTGGAACGTCTTGATGATTTTGTTGAACGTGTACGTCAACATGCGCTGATAGATTTGCCGTCCGATCTTGACCGCCGACAGCACATCGCTCAGGCCGGGGTTCGTTAAAATCGCGCTGGCGGCGGCGCGCGCCACATCGGTTGCATTCGAGACCGCAATGCCGACTTCGGCCTGCTTCAACGCCGGAGCGTCGTTCACGCCGTCGCCGGTCATGCCGACCACGTGTCCGCTCTTTTGGAAGCTCTGGACGATTTTGAATTTATCCTCCGGCAAAACACCGGCGACCACATTGCAGGTCAGATTGTTTTCGGCGAGCTGTTGATGTAATTGATCTGCCGCGCACGCCTCGCCGCCCAAGCCGACCTGCGCGGCAATGGCACGCGCGGTTGCCAACCCGTCGCCGGTCACCATGATGATGCGCACCGATAATTCCTTCAGCGAATCGATCAGCTTTTTCGAATCTTCGCGCGGCGGATCGTAGAGTCCCACCAGACCGATCAAATCAAGTTTTTCCTTATCGCCCGCGGCAATCGCGATGACGCGGTAGCCTTTCGCAGATAAAGCCTCGACATCTTTAACGGGATCCGGCGAACCCGGCGCGAGAGCCGAAACTTTTTCCGGGAAGCCTTTGACGATTCGCAGTTCGCGCCCATCGAGGCGCGCAAACGCCTCCGTCCGTTTGGTCAGCGGATCGAACGGAATGAATCCCAATCGTTCGACTTTTCCATTTACAAGTCCGCGCTCGCGCGCCGCCGTGATGATGGCCAGGTCAATCGGGTCCTGCGACGATTCATCCGAACTGACGGCGGCGAGCCGCAGTACCTCCGCTTCGGAATGCGGCGCGTATGGGAATACCGCTGAGAGCGTGAGTTGATTTTTTGTGATCGTGCCGGTCTTGTCGCTGCACAGCACATCCATCGCCGCGGCTTCTTCGATGGCCGTCAGGCGCGTCACCAAAACGCCATGCGAAGCCAACTCCTGCGCGCCCAATGCGGAAGCCAACGTGAACGTGGCGGGTAACGCCACTGGCACTGATGCGACCAACAACATCAGCGCGAACGGAATCGAGTCGGTGAAAGGGAAGGCGTTGAGCCATGAATAAACAAGCACACCGATCACCAACAAAACATCCAGCGCGATCAAATAACGGACAATGCCGAGAATGGTTGTTTCCAGGTGGCTGACCGTTCTGGCGGTGTGAACCAGCTCTGCAGTTTTTCCATAGAATGTACGCGCGCCGGTGGCGGTGACTTCTCCATCCGCTTCGCCGCGCTGGACGATGCTTCCGGTGTAAGCGGTCTTTCCCGCTTCAATCTCGACCGGAAGCGATTCGCCGGTTAATGCAGATTGATCAACCGAGAGATGACCGTCCGTTAAAGTAACGTCGGCGGGGACGAAATCGCCGACGCGCAAATGAATCAGATCGCCGGGGACGATTTCCTTCGATGGAACGGTCCGCCACACGCCATCGCGCCGCACCCGCACCGAAATGGCAAGCCGCTTCTGAAGGAGCGCCAGCGCGTTCTGGGCGCGGCTCTCCTGAAAATAACTGAGCGCGGCGTTGAAGAATAACAGCAGGCCGATGATGAAAGCCTGTGTGTATCTGCCGATGATCAGTTCGAGGATAACGCTGAATTCCAGCATCCACGGAACAGGTCCCCACAACTTCTTGAGAAAGACGATCAACCGGCGCGGTTTTCCCTCGGCGACGGCATTCGGGCCAAATTGTTGAAGGCGAGACTGCGCCTCCGCAGTTGTCAGTCCTTCAATCATTGTTGTCTTCTAAGCGCTGCTTTCTTGCGGCGTTCCTGAGATCAGCAAAGGAAACGACAAATATTTTCGAACTATACATGATTCATCCTGAGAGATGGAATATAAGCGATTATACCGTCTGATGATGGAATAATTCCCTCTATTATAGGTGGACGCATTAAAAATAATTATGAGAGGCGAAACGGGAACTTTTTTCTCCGCTACTCGTCCTTTCTCGAAAGGAGAATCGAATGAAAAAGAGTTTTAACCTTTTCCTGCTGCCGGTGATTTTATTGCTTAATGCCTGCGCTTCGTTTGCCAATATTCCTTCCCCAACCGGCGAATCCCCAATCCCGACAAAGACACAAGTTTCGCCGACGAAAGCGGTTCCGTCTCCGCTTCAGAAATCATATACGAACAGCGAATTCGGTTTTGGTTTTCAATATCCATCGGATTGGTTTGGTCCCAGCGAGTATGTGTCTGGTCAAACTCTGCGGGTGGAGGTCGGGTCTGACAAAGTGTACCCGTATGGGGAAATACCCGACCAGCCGTCTGATGTAAAGAGTTCATATGATGTCGTGATTCAATATACAAAGAACAACCAGAATTCCTATTGGAAGGATGATTACCAATCTTTAACGGATTTGAAAGACGGCGGGTCGCTTTCGGGTGAAAGAAATCTGCTCATTAGAATCCGCAGCCTCACCGTTGGAAGGTTCAAAGGATTTGAGTACATTACGACCCTTTCCGAAACAGCCCAGACGGATCGCCTCTATATAAGGTCGGTGACGCTGTTCGACGAGCAAACCAATGACCTGGTCACAATCATGGGCCAGCCAGATAATGTCGAGGTTGGAAACGGCGAAAATTGGCTGGACGCTTATAAGAAAATCGATGAGGCGAATCTGGCGTTTTTTCATCAAATCGTGGAGTCCATGACGGTCAATTGATCAACGTAATAACAGATGACCAGTTAGGGGATGTCCGCAGCGGCCTGCAATGTGTATGCCTGTGAGAAGCCAATGGATGAACCACTGGCTTCTTTTGTTATACTTCGACGTCAATGAGCGCCCGCTGGCAGCGTCTTCGCGAAAGATTTATAAATTTCTATCCGCCGTTGCTTGGCGCGGGGATTCATGCGCGTTATCTTGACGAGCGCACGGTTCAAGTCGAAATGAAGTTGACCAGGCTCAACCGCAACATCGTCGGCGTGCATTTCGGCGGATCGTTATACGCCATGTGCGATCCGTGGTTCATGTTGATTTTGATGCGCTTGTTGGGAAGCGATTACATCGTATGGGACAAAGCCGCCAGCATCCAATTCTTGCGGCCCGGCAAAAGCAAGGTCGCGGCGAAATTTTATGTTTCACCGGAACGCGAGAATGAAATTCGAGCCGCCGCGGAATCAGGCAAGGTCGAACCGACCTTCAGCGTTGATGTGGTGGACGACGAGGATCAAGTCATTGCTCGCGTGGAAAAATTGCTTTACGTGCGGAAGAAAAACAGAAAGTAATCTCAATTTCCGCGGGAAAGCGGCCGGTTGAAAGGAAAGCCGGCGGGAGCAGGACTGGCGCATTTCTTCTTGCGGAGTTGCCCGAAAGATAATAAACTGTTTGTATGGTAAGCGTCACTGCTCAGGCTTCTCCAAACATTGCCTTCATCAAATATTGGGGCAATCGAAACGAAGAATTACGCCTGCCGTTGAACGGTTCCATCTCGATGAATTTGGATGGATTGTTCACGCGTACGACAGTCAGTTTTCAGCCGTCACTGCCGTTCGATGAACTGGTCATCAACGGACATGAAGTGACCGGCCCCGGACTGAAGCGCGTTTCTTCGATTCTGGATTTGGTGCGCGGCATGGCAAAGATCGAAGAACAGGCGGAGGTCGTCAGCGAAAGTAATTTTCCATCCGGCGCGGGGATTGCCTCGTCCGCCTCGGCGTTCGCGGCGCTGGCATTGGCGGCGAGTAAAGCGGCCGGACTCAACTTGAGCGAACGCGATCTTTCGCGTTTGGCGCGGCGCGGATCAGGATCGGCGGCGCGTTCCGTACCCGCCGGCTTTGTGGAATGGCAGGCCGGAACAAGCGATGAAGATTCGTTTGCGTTTTCCATTGCGCCGCCCGAACACTGGGCTTTGATGGATTGCATCGCAGTCATCAGCGCGGCACACAAGAAAACCGGCTCCACCGAGGGACACGCACTGGCCAGCACGAGTCCGTTACAAAATGCGCGCGTGGAGGATGCGCCGCGCCGCCTTGACATTTGCCGACGCGCCATTCTCGAACGCAATTTCGAGTCGCTGGCGTCGGTCATCGAATTGGATTCGGATATGATGCACGCGGTGATGATGACTTCTTCGCCCGCCCTGCATTACTGGCAGCCGGCCAGTCTGACGGTGATGCAGGCCGTCCGGCAATGGCGCGAAGATGGGATTCCGGCCTGTTACACGGTGGATGCCGGGGCGAACGTCCACGTCATTTGTCCCGAAAAAGAGGCGAACGAGATTGCGGCGCGCCTGCGCCTCATCGTGGGCGTCACGGATGTGCTTAAGGCGCGCGTTGGCGGTCCGGCCAGATTTCTGGAGGAAAACCTGGGGGATTAGAGTCGTAAGGCACAAGCAGGGAATATTATCTATAACTTTGTTCATTTACCGCTCATGTAACGCGGATATAATAATTATGAGTTGACCATGAATATTACACTTCTTTCCGGTTTGATCTTTGTGGCCGTGTTCGCGGGCGTGGTGTTCATCCACGAATTCGGTCATTTTATCGTGTCGAAATTGCTGAAGGTCGAAGTCGAGGAATTTGGCTTTGGATTTCCGCCGCGCATGTTGACGTTGTGGCGGCAAAAAGGTTATCTTCTGCTGAAGAGCGGCCAACGTCTCGAAATTCCGCGTTCGTTCGGTTTGTCCGGATGGTCGGCGGTCCTTAATCGTGAATTGAAAATCACTGCGGACCGCGAGGGCAATAAACTGATTCTGCGGACGCTCGAATGGACGGAGACGGCGCCGGCGGAGAAGAACCGCGGTTCCGCCACTGCAGACTTTTCGATTGATTCATCGGGACGCGTGATTGACAAATCTTTGGACAGCGCGGCCGAACGTAAAGTAACGATTGGCTCGCAGGCGGGCGCGCTGGAATTGAACGGCATCGTCGCCGAAGCGCATCCCGGCACGGAATTCACGCTCAACTGGCTTCCGCTGGGCGGCTTTGTGCGCCCCAAAGGAGAGAACGATCCAACCGTTCCGGGCGGACTGGCCGCTTCCAGCCCGTGGACGCGGCTGGCCGTGCTTTTTGCGGGCCCAACCATGAATCTTTTGCTGGGCGTGATTGTCTTCAGTTTTCTGTTCTTTCAAATGGGCGTGCCCGATTACAACAAGGTTCAGATTCAAGATGTGCTGGCCGGTTCGCCCGCCCAACAAGCGGGCATTCAAGTTAACGATGTCGTGATAGCCGCCAACGGTGTGACGATTACCGATGCGGCGCAATTGCACGACATTATTTACAGCAATCTCGACAAACCGGTTCTGCTTACGCTCAAACGCGGTAATCAGACCATCAATGTGACGGTGACGCCATTGAGTTCCCGTCCGCAAAACGCGGGCGCCATCGGTATCTCGATGGGACCGATGATGGTTCAATCCGGTTCGGTGATCGAGTCGCTTCAATTCGGCGCGCTGGCTGTTTATGAACAAACGCGCGCATTGATTTTGCTTCCATCGCAAATGCTGCGCGGTCAGGTCAGTTCGCAAGACAGCCGCTTCATCGGCCTCAAAGGAATTTACGATCTGTTCGGACAGGCGGTCAGCCGCGATGTGCAAAGCCGCGAACCGACCGCCGGGAGTCCCTCTGCGCCGACTTCGCCGCAAACGCCGACGTATTTTACGATCCAATTAATTGGCATTCTGACCATCAGCCTCGGCGTCCTGAATCTTTTTCCGTTTCCCGCGCTCGATGGCGGACGAATCATTTTCGTGTTGCCCGAATTGATCATCCGTAAGCGGATTCCGACCGCGTGGGAAAACAGCATCAACGCCATCGGCATGGCGATCCTTTTGTTGTTCATGCTGTACGTCAACGTGATGGATTTTGTAAACCCGGCTGTAATCAATTTACCGAAATGACAAACAAAACTTCTTTTGAAAAAGCAATGGATGAACTGCTGGACGATGGACGCGAGTTCACGCGTCGCTCCCTGCAGGAATTCTCAGATATCGATCCCGCTTCGCTCAAAACGCTGATGGCGGACTGGCCCCGCGTCAAACCGGAACGGAGGCGGCTCCTGCTCGATAAACTGCAGGACGTCTCCGACAACGACACGCTCGTCTGCTTCGACGATTTTGCGCGCGTCCTGCTCACCGACGACGATTCCCAAGTGCGCGCCCGCGCCATTCGTTTACTGGCTGAATGCGACGACGCCAAACTGGTGGCTCCCTTCATCAAGATATTGACCGGCGACGACGATGTGAACACCCGCGCCGAGGCCGCCTCCGCGCTTGGCAAATATGTCGAGTTGGGCGAACTCGAAGAAATCCCGGAAAAAATTCAACGCCAGGCAGAAGACGCGCTGTTGGAAAAAGTCAACAGTGAGGACCAATCGTTCGTCCGGCGCGGCGCGCTGGAGTCGCTTGGTTTTTCGTCGCGCGCCGAAGTTATTACGTTGATCGAATCCGCCTCCCGCCGCGAAGATCCGGAATGGCAGGCCAGCGCATTGCGCGCCATGGGCCGTTCGTCCGATGAGCGCTGGGAGGAACAAGTCATCTCGCGGGTGATGGATGAAAACCCGCGCATCCGATTGGCCGCCGTGGAGGCGGCGGGCGCGCTGGGCTTGTCGTCCGCGCGGACACTGCTATTCAGGGTTCTCGAGGAGGAAGATGACGACGAAATCATCGGCGCGGCGATCTGGTCGCTTTCACAAATCGGCGGCGAAGATGTGCGCATCTTCATCGAAAGCCTGATAGATCAGGCGGAAGACGATGAACAGGTTGAATTCCTCGAAGACGCCCTGGACAACCTCGCCTTCACCGAAGATATAAGCCGTTTCGATCTGATGTCGTTTGACGCCGACGAAGAGGAATAATAATTTTCGTTTACGAATTAACCGCGAAGCGATGGGGGCCGGGCTTCGCGGTTTTTTTGTTTGGGCTGCCGCGGCGGCCCGCACAACGGTCTTCTCAAGAAAGCCTGAAAATCTGCAACAGCCTTGTGGCGTAAGAGAACGTTTTGAAATTCAAGTTTGAGCGGTAAGCAGCCTCAATCAACATGCGATGAATGCCGACGACATAAACCATCGGCTTGCTGAAAAGGATTTGATATTCGGAGGCGAAACGAAGTGATCGGGTTCCTCGCGCACGGTCATCTCTTCAACGTGCGATATTTGACCCGATGGGGAGTCAGGTCTTTGCCGAATTTTTCTCTCATCATCGCTTCGTAGTCTGACCAATTCCCAATGTACATCTTCGCCTGCGAGTCGCCTTCAAAGACGATGAGGTGGGTGCAGATGCGGTCGAGGAACCAGCGGTCGTGACTGACCACCAGCGCCGTGCCTGCAAATTCTTCCAGCGCTTCTTCCAACGCCCGAAGCGTGTTCACGTCGAGGTCGTTAGTCGGCTCGTCGAGCAGGATGACGTTTGCGCCTTCGGTGAGGGTCTTGGCGAGATGCACGCGGTTGCGCTCGCCGCCCGATAGCACGCCGACTTTCTTCTGCTGGTCGGCGCCGAGGAAGTTGAACGAGGCGCAGTAGGCGCGGGCGTTGATTTTGCGCTTGCCGAGTTCGAGGGTTTCCTGTCCCTGCGAGATTTCTTCATAGACGGTCTTTTCGGGGTCGAGCGTGCGCGATTGGTCGGCGTAGGCGAGTTTGACCGTCTCGCCGATTTTTATCGTTCCGCTGTCGGGATTCTCTTTGCCGACAATCATCTTGAGCAGGGTGGTCTTGCCCGCGCCGTTGGGACCCACTATCCCGATGATCGCGCCTGGGGGAACGGCAGCAGTAAAACGGTCCAGAATGAGGCGGTCATCGTAAGACTTGGTCACGTCGTTAAATTCAATCACCACGTCGCCGAGACGCGGACCGGGCGGGATGTAAATTTCCAAATCTTCGCGGCGTTTCTCGGTCTCCTGCGAGAGCAGTTTTTCGTACGCCGCGACGCGCGCCTGTCCCTTTGCCTGACGCGCCTTGGGCGACATGCGAATCCATTCGAGCTCGCGTTCGAGCGTCTTCTGGCGCTTCGATTCGGATTTCTCTTCGAGGCGGATGCGCTCCTGCTTTTGTTCGAGCCACGAGGAGTAGTTGCCCTTCCACGGGATACCGTAGCCGCGGTCGAGTTCGAGAATCCAGCCCGCCACGTTGTCGAGGAAGTAGCGGTCGTGGGTGACGGCGATGACCGTGCCTTTGTAGTCGCGCAGGTGATGTTCGAGCCAGGCGACAGATTCGGCGTCGAGGTGGTTGGTCGGTTCGTCGAGCAGGAGGATGTCGGGTTCGGTGAGCAGGAGTCGGGTCAGCGCGACGCGGCGGCGTTCCCCGCCCGAACAAACTTTGACGGGCGTATCGGCGGGCGGACAGCGCAGCGCGTCCATGGCGAGTTCGAGGCGGCTGTCGAGATTCCAGGCGTCGTGCTTGTCGAGTTCTTCCTGCAATCTGGCTTGCTCGGCGACGAGCGCGTCGAAGTCGGCGTCGGGTTCGGCGAACTTGGCGTTGACTTCATCGAAGCGGGCGAGCATATCCACGATGGGCTGCACCGCTTCGCGCACGACTTCGATGACGGTCTTGTTTTCGTCGAGTTTCGGCTCCTGTTCGAGCAGACCGACGGTGTAGCCCTTGCTCATGGAGATTTCGCCGACGTAGTCTTTGTCCACGCCGGCCATGATGCGCAGCAGGGTGGACTTGCCCGCGCCGTTCAGCCCCAGCACGCCGATTTTCGCGCCGTAGTAGAAGCCGAGCGAAATATCGCGCAGGATTTGTTTGTTGGGCGGGACAATGCGTCCCACGCGGGACATGGAGTAGATGACTTGGGTGGTTTCGTTGGACATGGCGGTAATTGGGGATTGGGAATTGGAGATTGGGAATTGGAGATTGGGAATTGGTTGGCGTATTGTATCAGATGAGATGAGAATTCCCCCGCTTCGCTTCGGCTGGCGGGAGAGGATGGTTCGTTTTCAAGGGATGGGGCGCTGGATGTAAAATGGTAATACTTATCAATCCTTGACTTACTTTTTTGGTTGGTGTAATATACTGATGCGCGAAGGAGATGCTTGGAATGGAAACTTACGCAACCGTAAAAGGTCAAATTGTCATTCCCGCGACGTTACGGAGGAAATACGGGATTAAGAACGGCACGAAAATCATCGTCACAGATATTGGCGATGCGATTGTCTTGAAACCTGTGACGGAGCAGTACCTCAGAAACCTGCAAGGGTCGCTCAAAGGCAAAGGCGGATTGAAAACGCTGATGGAGGAACGCCGCAAAGACAAGGAAAGGGAAAAGTAAACATGGCGGTCAAGGTTTTGGATTCCTATGCTCTGATGGCTTTCTTTGAAGACGAGCCGGGCGCGGACTTTGTGAGGGAGTTGATTCGCAAAGCGGTCGAAGGCGATACAAACCTGTTAATGGCCGCCGTCAATTTGGGCGAGGTCTGGTACGCGATTGCCCGCAACAATTCTCCCGAAGTTGCGGACCAATATATTCATGAAATCAAAGGGATGGGGATTGAAATTGTGGACGCGGATTGGAATCTGACTCGTCAAGCCGCCGCGTTCAAGGCGAACGGAAACATTTCGTATGCCGATTGTTTTGCGGCGGCGCTGGCGAAGTTGAAGAAGGCGGAATTGGTAACGGGCGACAAGGAGTTCAAGCCGCTGGAAGGGGAGATTAAGGTTGCGTGGGTATAAAATGGAGGAGATATGATAAAGCAAGCCACCTACGATACAAGGGAATTTTGTCTGAGACTTCTAAAGTGTGAGTTAGAAGAAGAGGTCATTGCAATTTTAAAGGAGTACAACTACTGGGATGACCGTTCTGTATGGAAACCGTATGGCAATATTCAAAACAATAGAAGCATTGTCAGTAATCAACAGAGTTCTGCGGTTGCTGCACTCGTTGAAAAACTCGTAAATTCTATTGACGCAGTATTAACCGCTGAATGTTATCGGCGTGGCGTTGACCCAAAGTCTTCAGATGCCCCACAATCAATGCGAGAAGCAACTCACAAATACTTTGGCATAAAAGATGGGCGTATACAAGGTCTAGACTCGTCCGAGAGGACACGTTTGGCTCAAAGGATTCAATTAGTTGCCTGTGGGACAAAGGATAAACCTGCCTACGTTATAGTTGATGACGGCGAAGGACAATCGCCAGATCAATTTCCTGAAACTTTTCTTTCCCTTGTGAGAGAGAATAAAACCAGGATTCCTTTTGTGCAGGGTAAGTTTAATATGGGCGGTACTGGTGTCCTGCAATTTGCAGGTGAAAACAGTTTTCAGTTAATCATCTCGAAAAGACAACCAGATGCGTTTACAAATAGCAATGACATTGACAAAGACAAATGGGGCTTTACTTTGGTGCGCCGCCTATACCCTGACGCTGATCACCCTCAATCAATGTACGTATACTTAGCACCCCAAGGCAAGATACTCAGGTTCGAAGCAGATTCATTACCATTGCGCCCTGGAAAATTCCCTCAAGCTTATGAGGGCGAGTTAACCGCAGGTACTTGTATAAAAGTGTGGAACTACAAGATGCAAAAAGGGTTAAAAACTATTGCGACTCTTGACCTTCGGTACGAATTAGAACGGTTTTTGCCTGAACCCGTATTGCCTATTCGTATTTGTGAACGAAGGTCGTATAAAGCCAATTACTACGATACCACGATGTCGGGGCTCAACGCAGTTCTGGAAGACAACAGAAACAATGTAGAATTTTCTGATTCGAGCCCTATAAAGGTGCCCCATGTAGGTGATATTCAAGTCAGGGTCGTTGTGATCAAGGAAATGGAAGGCTCTGAAAAAGCAGACAGATATCCTCCAGGTTTATTTTTTGTTGTTAACGGTCAATTGCAAGGCGAGGAGAGCCAGCATTTCATCTCTCGCAGAACGAACTTTGCATATTTAGCTAGCTCAATGATTGTTGTTGCTGACTGTACGGATTTGCCATCTGTAACTCGCGAGGATTTGTTTATGGCATCTCGTGACAGGATGCGCCAGATTGAAGAAAAAGCCGCTATCGAAGACGCTATTGTCGAATACATTAAAGAACATCAAGAAATAAAGCGTTTGAATGCGCTCCGCAGACAGAAGCGGCTGGAGTCTGCAATCTCTCAAGAGGAAACCGCCAAGATTATTCAAAATCTTGTCAAATCTGATCCTACTCTTGCCCAATTGTTTGGGAAAGGCGATCTCATTAGAGTGCCAGGTAAGGATATTACTGATACTGTGCCTTATGTAGGTCAAAAATTTCCTACATATTTTCGTATTTACAACGAGCCCAAAGGGGGCTTATTGAAAAATTGCCCTATAAATCGAGCGTGTCGTATTGAGTTTGAGACTGATGCAGCGAACGGTTATTTTGACAGAATTGAAGACCCAGGTCACATCGAGTGCCATGGGTTGCCTCAAAAGCTTTCCCAGAGTCTGGCAAATGGGAGGGCGACCTTAAAATTCGCATTGCCTATAGGCGCGAGTATTGGCGATGAATTTCGAGTTGAAGTGCTTGTATCTGATGTGTCGAGAGTAGAGCCTTTTAAGTCAGAGTTCCGAATTCATGTTGAACCAGAAGCTCCTGAGCCTCCTCCACATCCCACCCCTCCACCAGGAGGCGCGATGTTCGCCGCTTTACCCAACATTAGGGAAATTTATCGAGATAAATGGGCAAGTGAAAACTTCAACGAGATGTCTGCATTAAAAATTATTCCAGGCGGAGATGATGGTGAATCTCTCGATGTTGCTATCAACATGGATAATATTTACCTGAAGAATGAAATCGCAAGAAGAAAAAATGTTGATGCAAAACTTTTGAATTATTGGTTTGAGTGGGGCTTGGTATTACTTGCGTTGGGGATGATTAACGCAGAAAAAAGAAGACAAAACGACAGTGAAATTCAAGATAACGGCAACAACGACAAGGAAGGAATTTACGAAAGAATTGGAAGGGCAAGTGAAGGTATCGCTGTAACGCTTATACCTATTATTGCACATATGAGCAGGAAACAACTTCTGAGTGATGAATAAAAGAAAATGAGAGCGAAATTCTTGCTCTCATTTTCTTTTTGTTTCTTTTATGTGGAACAATAAAACTTCTTTAGATGCGTCCCATTCATCGCGCCTATTTGTATACCATTTCCGATTAGGTACATTACGCCACAACCTTCTTCCTTCTTGGGAAAGAGGAAATATTTCTTTGTATCCTGCCTCTTTCATCGCCTTTAAATAAAGTGGCAATTGAATGCTGGTGTCGGAAAAACCTACTAACTGTGCAACTATTGCTTTAGGGTGAATTACCCGTGAAACTGATAAGAAAGATTGAGTCACCAAATTAAAATATTTTTCAATGCCCGTTTTTGATCTTCCACCTAATGTGTAAAATGCCTCTGGTTTAGAATCATTTGTTCCGCTTATATAGTAAGGAAGAATGGTTTCTTTTCGGCTTGCAATTTGCCATTTATTATAAAGTACGTGTACACCTGGGTACGGAGGAGAAGTAAAGACCAGTCGTGGTTTTTTAATTAGGTCTTGGATCTTTTTTTCAGTTTCAATTCCAATAGAAGATCTGTTTAGGAGCTTTCTACTTAACAATATTTCTTTCTTTGTAAAACCAGAATCTAGACATGCGCTTAAGAATTTTTCGAGGCCCAAAAGTATTTTGTTTAATTCAATGTCTAGTTTTTGCTTCAACTCTTTGCTTGACGGATAACCATCTCTGTTACTCAATGAATTTTGATATACCTTGAGCATAGCTAAACGGGCTAAGCGCTTTGCGTTTTGGCTCTTCAAGCTATCTATACTTTCTAGAAATGCGTCTAATACATGTAGGAATCTTTTAGGAAAATGCCTTTTTAATTCGTCAATTTCTAAGCTTGGATATTCCTCTACTTTTGCGTTAGACAAGTTTGAAATCCACTCCCGAAGTTGAACAATATCTGTAGAAGATATTGGCGTGGTTTTGCTAACAGCAACAAACCATGCTAGTGAATTAATATCAACCCCAATAGCGTATCTTCCTAAAGCTAAAGCCTCGACAATCGAAGTCCCGCCTCCCATAAATGGATCGAATACCCAATCTCCTGAACTACTAAAATTCTTAATCACCTCTTTTACAAGTTCAGGTGAAAAGCGCGCAGGATAGCTATAGAAATTATGAGTCAGCCCA
The DNA here is from genome assembly GCA_042408355.1 of Anaerolineales bacterium. GTDB lineage: Bacteria > Chloroflexota > Anaerolineae > Anaerolineales > Villigracilaceae > Fen-1038. Next base: position 20,354 of record JBHORD010000161.1, on the reverse strand, counting down.
TCAACAAGTTTATGAGTGTGAAGGCTTTCAATAATTCGGGAAGATTCTGTTTTCATAAAGACTTCGGGGTCGCTGGACATTTTTTCTTATTATATAGCAATATCGCTGGCAAGTTCACTTTGAATTTGTCTTCAATCCAAACGGGGGAGAGAAGAGGGGCTGGGGAGAGGAGAGTAAGACTTGATAGGTTTTAGCGTGACGCGCGTCCATTCCGACGTGAACCCGAAGGGTGAACCTGTCAGGTCTCAGTGCGGAGAAAATAAACGGCGGGAGAAGGGGTTGAGTGAGATGGGGCTGAGGATTGTCCGCTTTTGGAATGATGAGGTTGGGAGTGACTTGTCCGCGGTGGTGGGAGAATCAGGGATTTGATTTCGGCATGGCGGAAATCAGGGCGCGCAAGGCTTTGTTCACCTGCTCGGATGACGTGAAGACTTTTGCGACGTCTGGCTCGATCATGACGATCAGCGGCTCATCCTTCATGCGCGCGGCAAAACGATTGAGCTTCGCTTTTTTATAGTCAAAGCGATATTCAGAAGCCATTTCCTGAACTTTACGGGGTTTGGTTGTGGGCGTTTTCTTCATAGTCTTTTATTTCCTGTCGCGTTGCGGGACGCGCGCTGATGATCCGAACAATATCTTGTAATCTCTCCACAAAGCATACCAAAAGAATCCGCCGCAAAGCGGACGTGCCGATAATAATTTCGCGGTGTTCCTCTTCCGAGTGGACTTCGTCGTCGAAGATGAAGGCGAGCGGGTCTTTGAAAACGGTCACAGCCTCATCGAAACTGACGCCATGTTTCCGAATATTGCTCGCGGCTTTGGCAGGACCCCACTCGAATCTCATGTTGATATTTTACCCCAATAAGGACAAGTCGTCTGCTGGCGGAAGGCAAAGAGAAGTTTCTCGCAGTCCGTGCTTGGAAGACTGCCGCCGAAAACTTCGAGCAAGGCAAGGAGGATTTTTCTGCGGTAGTACATGGTTCTATATTCATTATAGCGGACATTTGTCCTGCATTGCGTAACAATTTCAACTCCCACCGGGGATGGAAGAGGGGATGGGTTACCCTATTTTTCAATACCCCAACTCCCTTAAAGTCTGTTCCCGGCTCAGCCTCCCCCCGCCCAACAACTCCTTCCAGAATTCATCGTCATATCGCCGCGACTTCACCGGCAATGGCATCGGCACGCCCCACCCCAACAGCAGGACTTCTTCCTTCGGTTGGAGTCTCGCCAGCATGCCGCGTAAGGCTTCACGTCCCGAAAGCCCCGAAAGCACCGCGTGGATGTCCTCATCGTCGCCCAGCCAGCCCGAGATGCGCGTGCCAAGCTGTGACATGACCTCGTCATAGATTTGCGACGGGCGCTGATCAATGACCAGCAGGGTCACATAATATTTCCGCAGTTCACGCGCAATCGTCGCAAAAGTGGTCTGCGCCGCCATCTCGCGGTTCAACAGTTTATGCGCTTCTTCGATCACAATCACCAGCGGACGCGGTTCCTCTTTTCCGGTCGTGCGATAGGCGTTGGTCTTTTTCTCCCACGCTTCACGGATGCGGCGCGTCAGCAGGTTGGAGACAAGCAGATAATCCAAATCGCTTTCAAACTCGCCGAACGACAACACGATGTGCCCTCCGTTTTCGAGCGTGGCGATGATCTCTTTGATCGAATCCGCGGCGGGCCTGGAAACGATGTATTGTCTGTTGAACAAACGCCGCAGTTTGTTGTGCAGCGCCTCCGCCGCCATCACGTTGACCCCGTTGGCGCTGGCCCAGGCGGCCACGCTTCCATTCGCGGGGACCTTCTTCCCATCTTCGGTTGTGACGACTTCCTGAGTCATGTTCTTGAATTCGCTGAACCACTCGCTCTTGAACGAATTCCACAGAGCGTCGAGTGTGGTGGCAGTCGTCTCTTTTAAATCGAGTTCACGCGTCAGCAGTTCGATGTCAGACGTGGAGATGTCGCTTTCCGCGATCTCCAGATTGAAATCCGGGGCCGAACCGCGAATCTTTGCGCCCGCGCCCAATCCGACCACGCGCACCCTCGACGCGAACTTGCTCTTCAATCCGATCACGCGCATGTGCGTATCGGAGGCGGTATCGTCGAATCCATATTCGTTGTGCATGTCGAACACCAGCGCCGAGGCTTTGTTGTAATGAATCAATCCCGCCAGCACGAGCCGCGTCAAAAACGACTTGCCGGTTCCGGTCGCGCCGAACACGCCCGATGAACGCTGGACGAATTTCTCCAAATCAATGCACACGGGATGTCCCTGCTCGCGCGTGTAGCCGACGACGAAGTTTTTATCGCCCGGTTCGCCGAAGATGCCCGCGATGTGTTCGGGGCGCGCCATCTCGACGGCTGAATGGTGCGGCGGTACGGTCTTGACGGGAAGCGGCTGCGGGTCTTCGGGATGTTCCTGCCTCCATTTTTTATACTCCGCCGAGGCCGGGTCGGGACCGATGTCCTGCATCAACGCCGGAAGGATTTCGAGATTCGTATACAGCGTTTGACCGTGCAACGCTTTCGCAATCGAGGCGGGCAGACGCGCTTCGGTTTGTTCGTCTGCAAAGCGCGGGTCGGTGGCGCCGAGTTGGATGTCGGTGACCAAGCCGTAATACCGCCAATTGGAATTTTCGATAACGACGAACGCGCCCTCCTGCACGTCCTGCGCCGGGACGGTAAGCCGCGCCCGGAAGTTTTCCTTCAACCCGCCGCCGATGATGTAACCGATAATGGATTTCAGATTGTTGATTTCAGATTGTTGATTGCCGACCATAGTAACCTCATGACCTTAGATGCGCTCTCGCGGTTTGGATGGATGCGGTAAAGATTGCGACCCGTTCATCAGCTTCTTCCAAAGATATGCCAGCCTTGGCGATAAAGTCTGCTTTTGATTTTCCGCGGCAAGCAGTTCGATAATTCGCTCCGACTGGCATGCCTGAACGCAAAAGTTGATTTCCGATTATCCGCGCAGTGGATGTGCCTGGCAAAGACTCAACCAACTTGATCACGCGCAAGCCGAATTGTTTTGTCCTTCGCTTTAAGTCTTCCTCGTTCATCAAAGACTCCTCTGCCTTTCCTCAATCCGAAATCTTCAATCGTCAATCAAAGATCTTCCTGGTGCCCTTCGCGGTTAAACGATTTCCCCCAGCGCGCCGAGAACGCTCATCAACGTTGGATAATCGTCGCGCAGCAAGGTGATCAATTCATGCGTTGCGTTTTCAATCCATGCCTTATCTTTGACTTTCTCCTGCACCTGCTTCAAATGCGCCGCGAGGATTTCGCCGACAGGCAAATCATCGGCCCGCAGAATGTGGCGGAAATAACCAAATTTTCCCGCCGTCACAAAACGTTTCAATTCCTTCTCATCGCACAAATAAATCACATCCAGGCTCAACGGCGGACGCGGCGGAAGCAGATGGTAGATTTTTCCGCCCTGTTCGTAGCCCGCCGCCAGCACAGACATCTCGACCGGCACGACGCGATTCTCGCGGTTATCGTGCAACACGTCGGCGCTGACGTTAACCGCGGTGACAAGCTGGCGCACGAGTCCGTCATCGTCAATGTGGATGTCGTGAATCAATCCATAAACTTGATAGTCTTCGCTCAACGGCGCGCGCACCAATGCCCCAAGCGACGGCGCGTCGAGTTGATTGACGCGGCATCCCGCGATGAAGCCGGTCGTGCCGGCGCGCAGTAATCGTCCGATTTCAATGGGTTGAGTCATGGGTTTTTCCTTCGTCCCGCCCCGGCCTTCAGGCGGGTGGGGCTACATTCTCGATCTTCCTTTTAAATCCTTCGCCGATTGTTTATAAGAACCTTCCTCCACTTCTTCGCTTTGGCGGCGAAGTTCCTGCGTCAACATTTGCTCGATTTGTTTTCTCTCCTCATGCTTCACCAAAGCCGTCTCGTGGGCGCGATGCAAAAGATACGGATAGGGTTTTGCGCCCATGATCCCGCATTGTTCCAACAACGATATGTGCAATAAATCCACTTTTTCCCTGTCGTCCGCCACCCACGCCGGAATTTCCACGCGCACGATCCATGGATATTTGTCGCTGCCGACGTTCAAATAAAAGAATCGAATTTCCAATTTGCCCGTGTAATGGTTTCGGGAACTCGATTGGATGACAAAAATCGCCGAACGCTCGCCTTTCTTCAAAAGCGGACGGCCTTCTTCGCCGAACAACCAGCGATCCGTCACGCCGCGCAGTGAATGGGCGTCGCGCACCGTCTTCATTTCGTTCTCGCGGACCTGACTGATCTCCAGCAGGCGCGTCACCAAATCCGCGGCGGGTTTGTCAATATAACCCGCGGTGATGATATTCTCCGATTGCATCTGCGAAAGAATGGAAAGATGTTTCTCGCGGTTGCGGCGGTATTCCTCCTGAGCGCTTCCCTCCGCGCCCCACAACTCGATCGGGCCGTCGGTCAATGTAATCACCGGCTTTGGATATTGCAATCCCAATTCAAGCAATTTCATTCGTTCCGAAAGATCGCGTCCCAAAGCAATCATATCTTCGGTCGTTATGCTGTGATTGGAATAAAGTTCGTCGCCGTATCGCAAGTCGGAATATGTTTTGATTTCCGGCGCGTTCCCCGAAGCAGATTTCAAGATAATGACTCCGATGTTGATCAACGAATATAAAACGGAGGCGTGACGATCGGGGGCGATCTGCGAACCGTCGGCGGCGATGAGGGTCGCGTCTTTAACGGAGGCCGCTGGCGGGTGGCGCGCATCGAGCGGTTCATTAAGCGGATAAGCGCAACGGATGTTTGGATCGGCCGCTTTGGCGGAATCCGCTTTCGAGCGCAGGAAGTCCAATTCAGACGCGTATTGTTGAAGCAGGGCTTGCGCGATCTTTCTTCTCTCTTCTATCTTTTTCCGGCGTTCCTTTGCGCCCGCGCCAATCTCTTTTACCTTGGTGTAGATTTGCTGATAATCAATGGGCATGTTGTTCCAATGACACTGCGGCTAGAACATTTGTGCAAGATTGTAGCGGCAAATGACATAAAATACAAGGGACATGCGGGGAACTTTCTCCGCGCCCGAACGTCCTAAACATGAAACCATCAAAGGAGAATCGAATGAAACGAACTACTTTTATTATCACCGTCATCGCGCTTGCGGCCATTGCACTCAGCGCCTGTGGGCCGGCAACGATCGCCGCCAGCCCCCTGCCTCCTCCGCGAACGCTGGTTGTGACCGGCACCGGCATGGTTGACATGACGCCGGACATTGCTTATATCAACATCGGCGTTCATACCGAGAAAACCACCGCGGCCGACGCGGTCGCCGAGAATAACACGCAGACTCAGCAGGTGATCAACGCCATCAAGGCGGCGGGCGTGGACGCGAAGGATATTCGCACCAGCAATTTCAGCATTTACCCGAACTCCCAGTATGATCCGCAGACCAATCAGAAGACCGGGACGACTTATGTGGTTGATAACACCGTGAATGTGACCGTCCGCAAATTGGATCAACTCGGCGACATGCTGGATGCGGCGGTGAACAGCGGCGCGAACAGCGTCAACAGCATTCAGTTCGACGTGCAGGACAAGTCGTCCTATCTCAAGCAGGCGCGCGCACAGGCCGTCAAAGATGCGCAGATGCAAGCCCAACAGCTTGCCAGCGATGCAGGCGTAACGCTCGGCGATATTCAGACCTTGAGTTTCACCAACAACATTCCCATGCCGATCATGGATACATTTGGCAGAGGCGGCGGTGCGGCGCTGGCGGCGCCATCCGTACCGATTCAATCGGGACAAATGACTCTGACCGTTACGGTTAACATCACGTACGAGATCAAATAACCGCTTCTTTCTGGAATAGAACCGGCTTCCGCTTCGAAGCCGGTTTTTTTTCATCCACGCTTCAGCGGGGGCGGCAGGTTATAATCTCATCAACTTTTCGGAAGGAGTTTTCTCCATGCTCAAGGTCGGATACATCGGTCTCGGACTCATGGGCAAGTCCATTGCCCGCAATATTCTCAAGGCGGGTTTTCCGCTGGTTGTCCATAATCGTTCACGCGCCGCTGTGGACGAACTCGTGGCGGAAGGCGCCGTTGCCGCCAGTTCGCCCGCTGTGGTCGCCGCGCAGGTGGATGTGGTCTTCACGAACCTGCCGGATACGCCGGACGTTGAACAGGTTGTGCTCGGCGAAAAAGGAATCATCGAAGGCGCGCACAAAGGTCTGATCTTCGTTGACAATTCGACCATCAAGCCCGCCTCGGCGCGCATGATCGCGGAGAAGCTTTCAGAGAAAGGCGTGTTGTCGCTGGACGCGCCGGTCTCCGGCGGAGATATTGGCGCGAAGAACGGCACGCTGACCATCATGGCCGGCGGCGATCAATCCGCGTTTGAAAGAGTCTTGCCGGTGTTTCAGGCCATGGGAAAAACGATCACGCTCGTGGGCGAATCCGGCGCGGGCCAGGTCGCGAAAGCGGCAAATCAGATCATGGTCGCGGCGCAGATGGTCGCCATGGGCGAGTTATTGATTTTCGCGCGCAAATCCGGCGTTGATCCGCGAAAAGTCGTGGAGGCGATCAAAGCCGGCGCGGCCCAATGCTGGACTCTCGATGTCAAACCGCCGCGTTTGTTTGTCGGCAACCGCAATCCGGGTTTCAAGGCATACATGCAATTGAAAGATTTGAAGATTGTGATGGACACGGCGCGCGAATATAACGTGCCGCTTGTATCCGCATCGGAACACACAAAACTTTTCCAGCAAATGATTGACATGGGCATGGGCGAGCTGGACAATTCGGCGGTGATTGGCGTGATCGAAAAAATGGCGGGGGTGAATTTGCTGGACGAAGCGTAAAAGCGGAGCCATGTATCCGCCCAGGCAGATACGCAGATCTGCGCCGACGGGAAATGAATGAATTCACTCAAACGCTTCTGGCCCCTGTTCTTTGATTACATCCTGCTCTTCATGGGCGCGTTGATCCAGGCAATCGGCTTGCGTCTCTTCCTCGTTCCGGCAGATCTTGCCAGCGGCGGCGTTTCCGGCATTTCCCAGCTGATCAATCATTACACAAACTGGCCGATCGGCGTGATGGTGCTTGTCGGAAATGTTCCTCTGTTTCTTTTGGGATGGCGTTTTCTCGGCGGACGGCGCTTCGCACTGCGCACTGCCTTCGCCGTCGCAATGTATTCCCTTTTCGTGGATCTGATTCCGCGCCTCAATCTTTTTCCCGCCAACGGCTTGACGGATGACATCTTCCTCAACTCGCTTTACGGCGCGGTGGTCAGCGGCGTTGGATACGGACTCGTATACCGCGCCCGCGGCACAAGCGGCGGCTCCGATGTTCTGGCGCGCATTCTCAATCACTATCGCGGCGTCTCGATGACGCAAAGTTATCTGATCGTTGATTCGGCAGTCATCCTCGCCGCGGGGTTTGTTTTCGGCTGGAAGCAGGCGCTGTACGCCATCATCACGCTTTATGTCAGCGGACTTGTTTCGGAGTTGACGCTTGAAGGTTCAGGAACCGTCCGTACCGCGCTCATCATCACATCCAGGCCCGATCTCGTTTCACAGCGCGTGCTGGACGAACTGGAACGCGGCGTAACAATCCTTCACGGCACGGGCGCGTATACCGGCGCAGACCGCCCCGTACTTTATTCTGTAATTACCCGCTCGGAAGTGTCTCAACTAAAGGCAATCGTTCAGGAAATTGATCCCCTGGCGTTTATCGTGATCGGTCAGGCGTATGAAGCGCTGGGCGAAGGTTTCAAGCCGTTGATCAAGTCATAGACCCTTTGCGATGGCCGCACAGAAATTATGACCGTCCCCTTTCTGACGGAAAAGCCTCAGCCGCAAAGAACGCGCTTCCCAACGTTTTGCGAAGCGCGCAAAACGGAAAAGGGTTGAGCCTTTGCAGGCTTTTTCCCGGATTTCCTTTGCGCTCCGGGTTCATGCCTTTTATTCCTTCAACAAAAAATCGCCGTTATTTAACAAGCCGTCAAAGATGGCCTCCATCGTTTTTGAATTCTCGGGCAATAACGCCTCCAATTCAAACGACTTCAACCGCGTCTGTGTTGTGCGTATGGACGGCTCAAGAAAATCGCCGAACGGCAATGAGGTTTTGAACAACTGATAATATAAAAATCTCCTCGCATTGCGCTTGAACTCCGCCGGAACTTCGATCTCCGCGGCGTCCAGGAATTCCTTCATCTTTCCTCTTACCTCTTCAACGGTGTGCGGAAAGAACACAGTCGGATATTGTGTAAAGCGCGCTTTGCCCGCGCACAATACCGCCGCGCCCATGATCGAGGCTTCCAATCCAATCGTCGAGTTATACACCATCACAAATTTTGACTTTTGAATCAACTCGTACGAACTCAACGCTTCTTTCGGACCGATGAAGATCACATTCGGCTCGTTCCCGACGCCGCGGCGGCTCACCCAATCCTCAACCGTCTCGCGGCTGGATTTTCTCACGCGCAGTTCGTCGGGGTGAGCGCGGATGACGAACAGCGTCTCGCGATGTTCGCGGATGACTTCGAGAGCCATATCCAGCCAGTCGAACATATCCTCGAAAACGGTGTTGGCATGCGGCTGGCTGGTGTCGAAGATGACATTGGTAAAGATCGGCACAACCTGTTTGAACTCCGCCGCCTTTCGCAAAAACGCCTCGTCGAGTCCCTTCATGTCTGCCCAGAATCTGATGCCCGCCATCGTAAAGTCGCCCTGAAAACGCTTTGCAAGATACGCGTCGAGTCTTGCGTTTTGTTCATCATTCAGTTCAAACTCATCGGGGATATGGATGGGATACGCCGTCGCTTCTCCATCCGTAAAGAAGGCGGAGGCGGGTTGGAGTCCAACTTCATGAGTGATCACGCGGAGGCCGCGTCTTTGCGCGATGTAACGCGCGGCCGCTTCGGGAAAGAACTGTCCATTGAACACAACCATGGCGCGCGGATGCGTCTCGTCCAGAAATTTTGAAAACTTCTGCGCCACATTCCACGCCGACAAAATATACTCGCGCAAAAGATAGCGCGTGTTCTCGTCATCGTTCAGATGATGAATACGCAGAATCCAACGCAGGCCGGGGAGGCACAATTTTCCAAGCGGAACGCCCTGCCACTCAAAAGCCATAAGTTCCTGCAGGGAGAGATTCTCAACGACAGAGGCGAGTTGGGCATCGCGTTGATAGTCAAACCACTTCACCGACGTTCCAACGCTCGAACGTTCAAATGCCGGAACGTTTTGGTAAAGTGTTCGCGATTGATACACACACGACCTGCACGGCATCGCTTTATGCGGGTCATCCCGATTCGTTCCCAGCACGCATTTGCTCATGCCTGAATTGCAGGCAAAATACAGAACCGGGATTCCTTTCAAGCGTAGCGCCCAAGACGCCAGCAAATGAAACCCGCTGTTCCATGAAAGATCATCAATGCCTGTGGAGGCCTTAAAAAAAACAACCGGCGCGCCTGTCGGCGGCGGCGCGTGTTTCACAACCCGCCGCGCCATCGCCGCGATTTTGAGATTGTTGTATCTGCGGACAAGCCCGCGGAGGATACGCTGCTTGAAGAGTTCCTTGAAATCCATCTCAATCGAAGAGCGGACGCCTGGATCCGCCCTCATTTACCAGTCATTATTCTTTTCGTATCCAAGTCTCACCAGCAAATCGCCGGCCACATCTTTGAATAATCTCTTGTGTTCCTCGGAAAAATATTCGCGCCACCCGCCGGTTTTCCCCGAACGGAAGGTGCGGCTCTTCGCCGGCTGGATCGCTTCAACCAGAACGGCTATCGCTTTCCCGCGCGGCGTCGAAATTTTGTAGCCGGTCTTTTCCACTTCATCCAGCATGGCGTTCAATGTGAAATCGCGATTATTGATCAAATCTTCGAAGCGAATACACATCACGTCCTTTTGCTCCAGCCATTGAAACACGCCTTCATATCTTTGCTTCACGCTGACCATCCGCAAACCGTCCCGATCAATGCCGGTGATGGCCGCTTTGAGCCGCGCGCCAAAATCAGGAAGAGATTTGTAGTATTCATGCATTCCGTGTTCTTCGTGCATGTCGGTCGCAAAGAACACCTGCGAAACGAGCAGATCGCGCGGGTCGCGGTAAATGAAATAGTTCACGCGCCCGCCGCCGGTCAAGAAAGAAACGTTTTCCCTTGTCGCTTCCAGATATCCCCAGCCGATCACGCCGCGCGGGATGTTTCGCAACTCGTCCAATATTTCGTTTTGCGCTTTTCGTCTTCCGCCTTTCGTGATCGTCCGAATCGGGTCCGCCTCCACGTAACGATACGGCATGATGCGCGTGAAACCGTTGAGAATTTGCAAAAGCAAATGCGAGCCGCTTTTCGGTTTGGAATTCCCGAAGACGGGCGGCGCGTCGTTGAACGAGAAACGCTTCCAGCGAAGAATCGCTTGCGCGGTTTTAGCGTATGGACGAATTGTCCTTCGTAAGTTCATCAAGTCTCACAAGTCATTAACTGATGTTACGCAGTTTTCCCTGTAGCGCGGCATTCATACCGCCTGAAAGGGCGAACTGAATCTCGCGCTACTGCGTAAGGCGAGTCATTAAGTCTCACAAGTCAGACATCAAGATTATTCAGACTTGTAAGACTCGTTAGGCTGAACATCATTCATCATTCACGCGGCGCAATCGTTTCATCGAAGTCATTTCGCTGTCATACACCTTTTTCACGCCGTCGCCAATCGAAGCCTCAGCCACACGAATGTATTTGACCAGTCTTTCAAATCCGCCCGGCTCCACCGACGCGGCCTGATCGCTTCCCCACATGGCGCGGTCGAGCGTCAGATGGCGCTCGACCATGCAGGCGCCCAGCGCCACCGCGATGGCAGACGGCACGAGTCCAACTTCATGGCCCGAATAACCGATTGGATTATTGGGAAACTCCCTGCGAAGCGTCTCGACCATCTTGAGATTGAGTTCCTCCGGTTCGCACGGATACGTGCTGGTGCAGTGCATGATAACGAGATTTTCCTCGCCGACCACATCCACCGCTTTGTGAATTTGCCGCATCGTGGACATGCCGGTGGAAATAATCAGCGGCTTACCCGTCTCTCGTGCGCGCCTCAACAATTTATGATCGGTAAGCGAAGCGGACGGAATTTTGTAGGCGGGCGTATCGAACGCTTCCATGAAATCCACCGATGGCTCATCCCACACCGAAACCATCCACGGGATATTCCTCTCTTTGCAAAACAAATCAATCTCGTGATACTGCTCGGCGGTGAATTCGACTTTGCGGCGATATTCGAGATACGTGATGTAGCCCCACGGCGTCTCGCGCATTTGCTTTTGCTGTTCGGGCGGCGTGCAGACTTCCGGAGTGCGCTTCTGGAATTTGACCGCGTCCACGCCGGCGCGAACCGCCGCGTCAATCATCTGTTTGGCAATTTCAAGATCGCCGTTATGATTGATTCCGATTTCCGCAATCACATAGGTGGGGTGTCCTTCGCCCACCATTCGATTTCCAATTTTGATTTCGCGTGCCATATCATCTCCGTTCGTGATTCGATTGCTCGATTATCGCCTCATCGAGTTTCGATGTTCTTCAAAACCAAATCGCATAATTCCCTGAGCGCGCCGTAGCCGCCGGGACGCGACAACACATAATCCGCGGCGCGGATGACCTCGGGATACGCGTCCGCCACCGCCACCGCCCAGCCGGCAATTTCAAAGCAGGGCAGATCATTGAAATCATTGCCAACGTAAACAATTTGAGCGGGATCAAGATTCCTCCCCGCCAAAAACTTTTTCAACGCTTCGCCTTTTTCATGCAAACCCAGACCATGAATCGCTTCGACGCCCATTTTCTCCGCCCGCGCTTTGACCACCGGATTCACTTCCGACGAAAGGATCATGACCTCGATGCCGCGTTCGCGCAATTGGCGAATCCGCATCGAATCGGACCGCGAGGCGGCTACCGTTTCCCTGCCGTTTTCATCCGTCCAGACGCGCCCGTCGGTGATGACGCCGTCGAAGTCAGTGATCACCATTTTTATTTTTTCCGGCATCGGACGATGTTTCCGGCCCGGCGAGACGATATCCAACGCGCCTGAATAAACCACAGCTTCGTACTTTGCCCAATCCGAAAGATTATCAATATCAACGGTGTAGCGCGGATCCATGATCAGCGGATAAATCCTGTCGCCCGTCATCGAACCTTTCTGCAAAATGGTGGCCGTGCGGATCGCGTCAATGTGGCCGGTCTGCCAATAAATCGGCGGGAGGATCTGGCGCGGCGCATTGTAGGGTTCCTTGATCCCCTCCACCTGCAAAAGCGGAACCATCGGCTCGTTTTCGTAACTGATCCGCCACATCTTGTGCGGGTTCTGCCCCGCCGGGACAACGCCGCGTACGCAATCTGCATCTTCGTGACTCAGCAGAATCTCGATGGCCCTGTCCACGCAATCACGCGGACGAATCGGCGAAGTGGGTCTCAATTGAACGACCCCATCGGGTCTATAGTTTTCTTTTTCTTCCAGCCATTTCAAGGCGTGCGCAAAGACGGGCCAATCGGTCGTTTTATCCTGCGCCAGTTCAGCGGGACGCAGAAACGGCGTTTCCGCGCCGAATTGATTCGCAACGGCGGCGATCTCCTCATCGTCGGTGGAGACGATGAGGCGCGTCACCCTCTTCGATTGTTTTCCGGCCGCGATGCTCCACGCCACCAGGGGATAACCGGCGAAGTTGCGAATATTTTTGCGCGGGATTCCTTTGGAGCCGCCGCGCGCCGGAATGATCGCCAGAATTTCAGTCATTTCGTTTTCACCACGCCGTCCATCCGCCATCCACGACGACATTGTTGCCGGTCATATACGAGGAGGCGTCGGAGGCAAGGAATAACAACGCGCCGTTCATTTCGTCTTTGCGCGCCATGCGTCCGAGGATGGTTTTGGCGGAATAATTTTTGACGAAATACTCTTCATGATTGTTGAACACGCCGCCCGGCGTGAGCGCATTGACGCGGATTTCGGTGCCTGCATAATAGGCGGCAAGATATTTGGTAAAGCCCAGCACGCCGGCTTTCGTCACACTGTAATATACCGGTTTGAACGCCACGCGTTGGCCATCTTTGATGTAAATGCGTTGATCGGGACCGTTCAATCCATACGTCGAACAAATGTTGATGATGCTGCCTTTTCCACTTTCAATCATTGGTTTGACACAGGCTTGCGTGACCAAAAACATGCCGGTCAGATTCACGCTCAACGCCGCGTTCCAATCGGCGAGTGGATAATCCTCGAAACTGCCGGGGGCGATGCCTTTCAAGGCGGCGTCGGGATCGAACTTCGGATCGAGGGCGGCGGAATTCACGAGAACGTCGAGCCGCCCCCAGTCGGAGAGAACCGAAGCAACCGTTTGTTTAACGGAATCAGGATCAGTGATGTCCGTCTCAAAGCCTTTTGCGCGGTATCCCTCGCGGCACAGGGCGTCCGCAATTTTTTGCGCGGCGTCGAAATTCAAATCCACAACGGCAACCGAGGCGCCGGCTTCCGCCAGCGTTTTGCAAAATTCCGAACCGAGCAAACCTGCCCCGCCTGTGACAACCGCGGCGCGTCCGGTCAAATCGAATTTTTCCTGAATCGTCATGCGCCTCCTATGGCGCGGCGGAATAGATCTCCGCGCCCGAACCTTTAAATGCCAGATACAAGCCGGCCTTCATCGCGCTGGCATCTTGCGGAGGCGTATCGCCATCGTTGAACAATGCCAGCACGGCGCGGCCCGCCTTGATTTCCGCCTGCATGCGCTGGACGCCGTTTTCAAATCCGGGGCGCGCTTCGGCTGTGACCGGGTCGAAATGATTCGGGAGCGAATACGTGCCGCGCCCGGTGTAGAAATAAACTGCGCCGGTTTGATTGGTGTAAATTTGAACGCCGGGCGGAAGTCCGCGCAGGAAGTCTATGGCTTTTGAGCGATACCAGGCAAATGAAGCAAATCCCTGGCCGCCTTTCGACCACTCGGAAACTGTGGAGACCTGTCCGTAAATGGACATTCCAAGAATCAAAATGGTCAATATGAAAACAAGCTCGCGGCGTTTCTTCCATAGCCACGTGCCCAAAATCACCAGCAGAATCAACAATGAAACGAAAATGGGCGACAGGATGCGAAGCTTGAATTTTGTGGAGGCGTCGAAGAGCGACATCGAAGCGAGGATGGACGCAATGTAACCAAAGACATACAAGGCATTGGTGAATACAATGACTTCACTGCGGCTTTTCAATTTTTTCTCCGCGGCAGGCAGCGTGAAATATTTCCACGTTTTGACCAGCAGCCAAATCAACGCCGCGCCCAGGATGATCGCAGACAAAACAATGAACAGGATCGGCGTTTTATACAAAGCCTGCCGCCAGGGTTCAACCGGCATGAGAAACACAGAAATGCTATAAAGCGTTGTATCGAAATTGGAGGCGGTGATGGGGTGCCAGACCAGGATGCGATTCGTGGCTTTGCCCGCAACGATCTCGTTACGGATCGCCCATCCAAGCGCCAATGGAATGAAGCTGGCGAGGAAGATGCCGATGCCGGTCAAACGACTGCGCCAGTCGCGATGCAGGACGAGCAGAGCCGCGAGGAACGTTGCGACAAGCGCCAGTCCGGCGTAACGCGTCAGATACGCCGCGCCGACAGACAATCCACACAGGACGAGCCACAGCCAATGATGGTCGCGCTCGAAATACAGATCGAACATCCAGAATGACATCAGGCTGAAAAAGATGAACAGCGGCTCGCTCATGGCCACCGCGTGGACCTGGAGCAGGGAACCGTTTGCCACAAACAACGTCGCCAGAACCAGACCGGCGGAAAGCGACTTCGTTGTCCGCCAGCCGAGGATGCCGAGCAAAACCGCGTTCAACCCAAATAATAAAGCGTTGAGAAAGCGCGCCCCGCGCCATGGATCGAGACCCGATAAACCGATGAACGCCAGCGCGGCGGGAAACCCCGGCGGGAAATGCGTCACCGGCTCGTTGCTGACGAGCCAGGCCTCGCGGTATCCGTGTCCGGCGAGAATACTGCGCGCCCCGGCGATGTAAGCAATGGCGTCATCCGAAAGCCCGAGGCCCTCCGGGGTTGCTTGCAGAACGAGAAGCGTCCCAATAACGGCGATCAAGCCGAGGGCCAGAAAAGAAACGAGGCGGGGAGAAAGTCGAATGGTCATGGAACTTTTACGAATCCCATATAGGGCAATTCGTAAATTCAGGATACGTAATTTTATTTCAACAGAAATCCCTGTTCTTCGAGATAGGCAATGATCTTACGCGCGTTTTCTTCAGGCGACGCGCCGTACCCTTTGAGCGTTATTTCGGGAGCAATCGGGGGTTCGTAGGGATCGTCCACGCCGGTGAAGCCCATCGGATGGCCTTCCGCCAGGGCCTGGCGCGCTTTGGCATACAACCCTTTGACATCCCGCTCTTCGCAGATTTCGACCGGCGTGTCCATGTAAACCTCCACAAAATTTTCGCCGACCATCTTGCGGGCTTCCTCGCGCGCGGCGCGGTACGGACTAATCGCCGCGCAAATCACGGCGCCGCTGGCCTGAACGATTTCACCGGCCACGAAACCGATGCGCAAGATGTTGGTATCGCGGTCTTCCTTGCTGAAGCCGAGACCTTTCGAAAGATGCGTGCGAACCACATCGCCATCGAGAATCGTAACCTCGCGTCCGCGTTCGAGCAGTAAGGAAGTCAATACCTGCGTTGTGGCGGATTTTCCGGAGCCGCTCAAGCCGGTGAACCAGATGCAAAATCCCTGCTTGTGACGCGGCGGATACATCTCGCGCAAAATCTCCGCCGTTTCCGGGCGTGTGAACCATTCCGGCAAAAGTTTGCCTTTGGCAAGATATTCATCGCGCACCTGCGTGCCGGAAATATTCAATGTCCTCGCCCCCGGAGGAACGTCTCTCGCTTCCACATAACGATCTTCGTCGGGAAGATAGACCAGTTCCTCGAAGGGGATCATCTTGACGCCCAGTTCATACTCGTATTTGCGCATGTTTTCCTGCGCCTCATACGGACCGTAGAACGGCTTGCCGGTCGAATCCTTTCCCGGCCCGGCGTGGTCGCGCCCGACAATGAAATGATTCGCGCCGTGATTGCGGCGGATGATGGCGTGAAGCAAGACCTCTTTCGGTCCCGCCATACGCATCGCCAGCGGCAAAAGACTGAGCAATGTGCTTCTCTTATCGTAATAATTTTCGACCAGCGCTTTGTAAATGCGGACGCGCGTGTAATGATCCACATCGCCAGGTTTGGTCATGCCCACGGTCGGATGGATCAAGAGGCTGCCGCCCACCTGCGCGGCGGCGCGTTTGGTCAGCTCTTCATGAATGCGGTGGAGCGGATTGCGCGTCTGGAACGCGACCACATTGTCATTTCCCATGCCTTCGAGGATTTCACGAACCTGTGCGGGCGTGCGGCGCAACTCGACGAAGTCATAATATTTCGGAAGATTGACAACCTTCATCGGGCCGCTGATGCAAACTTTGTTCCAGCGTTCCATCTCGGAAACCATCGGATGTTTGGCGTCGGTCGAACCGTAAGCCAGCGCCGCCTCCGTTTTTGCGTCCCAATGATAAACCTCCTCGAGCGTCATGATCGCGATGACATCGTTGTTGGCGTTTCGCAGTACGAGTTCCTCGCCGACCGTCGGCAGTTCTTTAGGATCCGCGGTCAATGTGATGGGAAGCGGGAAAAGCACTCCGCTGCTGAGCCGCATTTCGTGCAGAACCCGCTCATAGTCCGCTTTGCCCATGAAGCGGTCAAGCGGGGAAAATCCGCCGGTGGCGATTAATTCCAAATCGCATAAATTTCGCATCGTGATTTTGATCGAGGGTAATCGGGAGGCTCGCGCCAATAATTCATCCCGTTCACTGCCGGCCACAACGAGGTTGACAAGTTTGTTCCCGCCGTACGGTGAAATCAATTTTGCTTTCGACATCTGTACTCCAAGAATTATAGAATTTATTTGTATGCTGTCAGGCAAACAATAGCAGAGGTGGTAAGAGCAAGGGCGTATTATACTTCAAAATTCACCTATTGAATTTTGAGAGGAAGGGGCGCCCTCACTTGCCATTTATGCAATATTGCGTCTCGATCACGCTCTTGACAGAATCGCTTACACCTTGCATCCCGCCTAAAATCCGGCAGGCCTGTTGGGCAACAAATGGATCGTTGATCAAAGAAGGAGCAAGGCGGCTTAATTTCGCGTCATCTCCCAACACCGCATAGGCTTGCAGAAACGGCATCCATTCAATCGCATCGGATGGATGCAATCCAAGTCCGGCAGTTTCGTCGCCAATCGCGGCAACTGTTTTCCAATTGCCCGTTTGGCGGGCGTAAGCGGCTTTTTCATAGTAATAACACCATCCGCGCGCGGGTTCAGTTCCAAAAATAATTTGAGGTGGAGTTCGAAATCCGCTGTTTGTCAAAATATGCTGCGGCTCCGAAAACGGCGCCATCAACATGATGGCCTCATTCTCCGATGAAGAGAGTTCAGGCTGTCTGCCGTCAATCACCTGAACGCAGGATTGAGGCGTCGGCTGTGTCAAGATAAGGATGTTGCGATAATTGGCGTAAGTGCGGATGGAACGGCGATTTCCATACTCCTGCCGCACTTGCATCAGAATCTTGTCCACCGTTTCATGATTTGGAATCGCAGAATAGAGCGCGGGTTGAACATAGTTTTCATTCTGGCTTTGCGGGTAATAGATGAGATTGGCCGGGCCCCAGATAATATAATCTTCCGAAATCACGCTGGAGGGATAATCAACAACAAGCGTGGTTCCCGCCTCCATTTGCGGTATGCGCCAGCTGACCTGCCACCAAAACGAGCGGGTGGCATCGGCGACCTGCGCGTAAGACAGACCGTTTGCAAAATGAGTCAGAACGGCTATCCCGACCAAAAGCAAGACCAAGCCGTGTTGGAGGGATTGCCCGCGCACCCTATCTATCACGGTTGTCAAAATCAGTACAGCGCCAATGAGGCTGACAAGCGTGTAGCGCGAATAATCCGGGAAAGAAACGCCTCTATCCGCGATTACAATCGGCAGCATTCCGCCAGTCACAATGATCAATCCCGACCATAGACTTTCTTTCAGCCGGTCATTTTCTGGCGCCGAATCCAAAGCAATGCCGCGAAGAAAAAACAGGACCAGTAAAACCGCGCCAGCCATCACCGCCAACCCCGCAAGCATTGCAACGAGGGGCAATTGAGAAAAGGCGCTGTAAAGCGGAACGCCCCACGCCAGCAGAATCACATCCGCCATGCTTTGAATGACACCCGCCAGCCAGACTGCCATTGTATGCGAAGGCGCGCTGAACAGATTTCCCAACTGCAAGCTAATATCCGTCGCCTTGCGGAGGCTTTGAAAAAAGAACAGACGCCATGTAAAGAACGTCAAGGGAACGATAGCGAACGGCAGGTACCATAAGACCGCCTTCCTCAAGCGCGCCGGCCAACCGATGGCGTACTGCCCTGTCAGAAGGAAAAGGAAAACGAGGCGGGCAACCTCGAAGCCGGCGTAATATTCCATCTGACTCAAATACGCCAATCCAAACAGAATTGATGCAACAATAAGCGCGGCGCGGACCACGGCTTTTTCCGCGCGGACCGCTTTCAAACTCAGCGCGATGGAAAAAGTTGCGAAGAACAAGCCCGCAATATGCGATTGATAATCAATGGCATTGGGTTGGGAAAGAAAGCCTGGATAGATCAAAAAGAGCAGAGAGGCGAGCAATGCGGAGCGTTTGCGTTCGGGCCAGCATAAACGCATGATCCATAGAACCGACAGACCGCTCAACAGACGAAACAGATAGGCGGTGATGTTATAAGGCAGAGGGTTTTGTCCGAAGAGCATATAAAGCGGAATCATCAAATAGGCGCGGCCCGGACGGTCAATGGCGAAAAGAGCGTGAAAGACCTGCGGACCGCGCGCCCCCGCCGAAAACATTTCATACCAATCATCATAGAAATAACCGAAGCGGCCGATGAACGGAAGGTAGGCGATGGCGGAAACGAGGACCAGCAGGAGGATTGCGACAAACAATTCCGATCGAAAGAGCGATTTGATTTTTTGCATAACTATTCTGCCAGACGGATAAGTTTTTGACTCTCAGCGGATACATGAGCGGCCAGCGCCATCTGTAATGCGCGTCTGCCGTCTTCAAGTGTGCAAACGGGCAATTCTTTTTTCCGGACAACCGCCATAAAGTGTTTCATTTCTTCGATAAACATAACGTTTCTTTCGAAACCCAAAGGCGGCTCATGCGTGACCCATGAGCGCCTCGCCGCTTGATAGACTTCCAACTTCCCGTCAGCGTTATCCCATTTCATCGTACCATCCGAGCCCACAATTTCCCAACGATGACTCGGCGGTTGTTGATTGTAATCCACGTGGACAGAGCCAATCGCTCCATTCCTCATTCTCAATCCAATTTCGGCCGAATCTTCAACGGCCAGATTCAAATTGGACGAACTCGTAAATGCCCACAATGAATCCACTTCGCCAAACAACATACGGGTGTAATCAAGCGGATGCGTCAACGTCAGAATCACGCCGCCGCCCAGCTCGGGGCGCGCCGCGTAACTTTGTTTGAAATCTTCCCACGGATGCCAGTTTGGAAGATATTCGCCCCATTGGACGTGAAACGAAAGCGGCTTGCCGATTGCACCTTCCTTGAGCAATTGCGCGGCCTTTTGCAGAGTCGGATGAAAGCGGAATTGAAAGCCTACAAGCAGATGCCCGCCGCCTCGTCGGAGTGCGGACGCGAGTTCATCGATTCGATCCAGCGAATTCGAGATGGGCTTTTCCATCAGGATTGAACAGCCCGCCTCCGCAGACGGGATCGCAACATCGAGATGCAAGGCGGTCGGGTTGGCGACAATGACGGCATCGGGTCTATGTTTTTTCAGCGCTTCGGCTAAATCTGTTTCAACGGGAAAGCCCGCCAGTTCATCATCCGGCAGCGTGGCGCGATGACTTCGCAAAAGGACAATATCCTTTTCACCGAGGGCAAGCAGATTGCGAAAATGCCGGCGTCCGATGGATCCGAGACCAGCGATGAGGAATTTGACAGGTTGGGACATGGGTAGTGGTAGGTGGGAGATTGGGATGTGGGAGATTGGGAAATTAGGATGTGGGAGATTGGTAGATGGGAGATTGGGAGATTGGGAAATTGGTTAATCGGCAGGAAGGTCAGAGATGGAATACGTTGGGGTGTCTTCTTTCACTGCACGCTCCCCATATTCCTGCTTTCCTTGTTGGAGTCCGCGAACATATCGAATATATCTGTAATGGACCCCAAAAGTTGGACAGCTTTTGGGTGATTCTTAGGGGGTACCTTGCTCCATCTGAGCCAG
>JBHORD010000001.1:0-3618 GCA_042408355.1 Anaerolineales bacterium | reverse complement strand
ACAACCAATTCCCAAAAGATTTTTTCGGCGTCCCAGCCGGCCCACGCCAGTGGAGTCAATGCCTCATCGTAATCGTGTGAATTGGCAATGGCGTGGTTGAAAATGCTCGGATTGGATGTCACGCCGCGGATGTCGCCGCGTTCGATCATGGCTTTGAATTCGCCGTTTTCCAACAATTTGCGTTGGATGTTGTCATACCAGATGGATTGACCAAGTTGAGTAAGTTTAGTAATCGGGTTCATGGTTTTCTCGTTTTCAGGTTTGGAGGTTGGCAGGTTTGGAGGTTGGCAGGTTTGAAGGTTGGCAGGTTTGGAGGTTGGCGGGTTAAACTTCGTATTCGGCAAGTTCTTCGCGAACTTGACGGGATTGAGGGTGAGATTCAAGATAAGAAATAAAGCGGGCGATTTGACGGGACGATCTCTCGGCCAGTTGAAAAGCTTTGGTAAACTGCTCTTCGGTCAAATAATTCATGTCGCGGGAAACATACAATTGTGAACGAACTTCACCAGCAGAGGCTTTTGCTATTGCCAGATATTTTACAAATTGCTGCTGGGTTTGCGACTCAAATCCTTCGGCAATGTTACTCATCACCGAAACGGACGCGCGGCGAATCTGATCTTTCAATCCGAAGTCACGCGCAAACTTATCCTGATCGGTAAGCGAATAAATCAATTTTGTTAAGTCTCGCGCAGTTTGCCATGCCTCGATTTCTTCAAAGCGCGTAATCGTTGGCATATTTTCCTCGTTTACAAGTTCAAAGGTTGGAAAGTTTGCAGGTTAACCTGCAAACATTCACACCTCTCAACATTCCAACCCATTAGTCTTCCAACTTTCCGACTTCTTCAAGTTTACGAATTTTCGCGACCCGTCTGGCAAGCCTTTCACCGCCGGGGTCATTGCCTTCGTAACGCGCGTTCAAAAATGCAACGACGAGACTCTTTGCGAGCTCAGGGCCGACGACGCGCCCGCCAAGGCATAAAACGTTCATATCATCGTGGCGGACGCCCTGCGCGGCGGAATAGGTGTCATGGCAAATCGAAGCGTATACGCCTTTCATTTTGTTGGCCGCGATGCACGCGCCGACGCCCGAGCCGCACACCAAAATTCCGCGTTCGGCTTCGCCGGTCTGAAGCGCGTGCCCAACCTTTTCACTGTAATCCGGAAAGTCCACGCTTGCGGACGAATACGTGCCGAGATCAATCGGTTCGTGTCCGGCGGCGCGCACAGATTCGAGGACAACTTCTTTCAGCGGGAAACCTGCGTGATCAAAGCCAACAGCAACTTTCATGAGTTTCTCCTGCGGCGGGTTTCGGCCTTAAGCCCTTTGCGAGGGGTCAAGGTCGAGACCACCTTATTTCATCAGCAATTCCTTGGCCTTCGCCACAACATTCTCAACCGTAAAGCCCAAATGTTCAAAGATGATCTTGTACGGAGCCGATGCGCCGAAGCGGTCAATGCCAATGACTTTTCCATCGAGACCGACGTATCGCTCCCAGCCGAGGCTGGCTCCCGCTTCGACGGCGAGTCGGCGTTTGACGCGGCGCGGCAGAACGGCTTCCTTGTATTCGTCATTTTGCTGTTCGAACAATTCCCAGGACGGAAACGAAACCACGCGCACGCTGTATTCTTCTTCCGCGAGTTTCTTCGCGGCTTCGTAGATCAAACTGACCTCCGAGCCGGACGCCATCAGAATAATGTCGGGTTTTTTCTTTCCAAATGAAGCCAGCACATATGCGCCTTTCTCAACGGTCGGAAGGTCGGAAGGTTCGAAGGTTGGAACAGCTTGACGCGTCAACGCCAATACAGTCGGGCCGCGGCGATTGGCGATGGCAAACTTCCAGGCCTGCGCGACTTCGTTTGCATCGGCGGGGCGGATCACGGTCAGGTTTGGAACGGCGCGCAATGCGGCGAGGTGTTCGATGGGCTGATGCGTCGGACCGTCTTCGCCGAGTCCGACGCTGTCATGAGTAAAAACAAAAATCGAAGGAATGCGTGCAAGAGCCGCAATGCGGATGGCGGGTTTCATGTAGTCCGAAAAAATCAGAAATGTGCCGCCGTACGGAATCACACCACCGTGCAGGGCCATGCCGTTGATGGCCGCGCCCATCGCATGTTCGCGCACGCCGAAGTGAAAATAACGTCCGGCGAAATTATCTTTTGAGAAGTCGCCCGCGCCATCAAACTTGGTGTTATTCGATGGCGTCAAATCCGCCGAACCTCCGATCAATTCGGGGACGATATTCGACAGCGCGGTCAATACTTTTCCAGACGAGGCGCGCGTCGCCATGCCCTTTGGATCGGCCGGAAACGCCGGCAGAGCCGCTTCCCATCCTTGAGGCAGTTCGCCTTTTAAACGCCGTTCCAATTCCGCGCCGAGATCGGGATGTTCCTTTTTATACTCGTCGAACTTGCTTTGCCATTCGCTTTCATACTTCTTTCCGCGTTCGACGCTCCCGCGATAAAACGCGAGCACATCTTCGGGAATATAAAAGCGCGGCTCCAGCGGCCAGCCGAGGTTTTGTTTGGCGGCGTTGAGTTCATCATCGCCAAGGGGTTCGCCGTGCGCTTTGGCGGTATCTTGTTTGTGCGGCGCGCCGAATCCGATGTGCGTGCGGCAAAGAATAAGCGATGGCTGTGGATGAATCTTCGCGGCCTGAATGGCGGCGTCCACCGCCTCGACGTCGTTGCCGTCATCCACTTTTTGGACGAACCAGCCATACGCCGCGAAACGCGCGGCGCGGTCTTCAGTGAAAGCCAAATCAGTCGAACCATCAATTGAAATGTGATTGTTGTCATACAGGTAGATCAGATGGGGCAACTGCAAATGTCCCGCGAGAGAGGCGGCTTCAGACGCGACGCCTTCCATCAAATCGCCGTCAGTGACGATTCCATAGATGTAGTAATCGAACAAATCGGGGGAAAATTTCGCGGCCAGATGCGCGCGTGCAATCGCCATGCCGACGCCGGTCGCGAATCCCTGGCCGAGCGGACCGGTCGTGGTTTCGACTCCGGGC
Organism: Anaerolineales bacterium; assembly: GCA_042408355.1. GTDB lineage: Bacteria > Chloroflexota > Anaerolineae > Anaerolineales > Villigracilaceae > Fen-1038. The sequence continues at coordinate 604 of JBHORD010000001.1, read as the reverse complement.
GTGAGTCCGTATTCGGGATGTCCCGGTGTCTTACTTCCCCATTGACGAAAATTTTTCAATTCGTCGAGCGGTAAATCGTAACCGGTCAGATGAAGTAAAGAGTACAACAGCATCGAACCGTGACCGCCGGATAAAATGAATCGGTCGCGGCCGGGCCACTTTGGATTGCGCGGGTTGTGGCGCAGGTGGCGCGTCCAGAGTGTGTAAGCCATTGCGGCCGCGCCCATGGGAAGTCCGGGATGGCCGGAGTTGGCTTGTTGAACGGCATCCGCCGAAAGGAATCGAATTGTGTTGATTGCGCGTGTTGTCAGATCGTCGGTTGTCATATCTCTCCTCGCGCTCATTGTACCACCGCGCGTAGAATCGTTTTTTGAATGCGGTTGGATATGACTTTCTGACGGCCCAAACGCTTCTTTTCTCACGCAAATCCGATCGTTATTTCCACGGCGCAGAGATAACCGAAGTCTGCGAATCCGCGGCGTGGCCGAGATACGGCAAACGCCATATTGCAGAAATCGTTTTCAAAATCGAGTAATGTGAATACGGTGTGCTGTCCTCAAAGCCGTTTTTGACCTGAGGAGAAACAAGCACGGTGGCGATTCGG
>JBHORD010000159.1:0-8547 GCA_042408355.1 Anaerolineales bacterium | reverse complement strand
GCGTCTGCATGATATGGAAAAAATTAACCGCAAAGAACGCCAGGATCGCGAAGTTTAATCAACGGATGTTACGCGGTCTCTCTGTAGCGTTCATGTCGTCTGAAAATGTGGGATAAATCTCGCGCTGCTGGGTAAGGCGAGGAATGAACTTTCTTTGCGCTCTTTGCGGACCTGGCGGTTTAAAAGGTCTGCCAGGCATTCCTTTGAGAAAGCCGTCCACCGCACAATGAAGCATTCAAATCTTTATGCGGCGGCAACAGGCGCGGCCGCCTTCCGTTCCTCCCAGATGAAGAAGTACCATTGCGCCAGGATGGCAATGAAATAGAGGACGGCGGTCGCGATAAAAAGCGGCGTGAAGCCATAGTTTTGTTGTACCAGGCCAGAGATGAACGGTCCAACCGCCCAGCCGATACTCCACGAAAGATTCAAAATGCTGTTGACGAATCCCTGCTGATGTTCGGGCGTGCGTTCCATGCAGAAGGCATTGTAAAGCGGCGAAGCCATGTTCATCAAAGCAGTGCGCATCAGATAACCGACGGCGGAAAGCCAGAGAAAAGGCGCAAAACCCATCACCAGCAAGAATACGAGACTGCTGAATTGTGTGGCAACGACAGCCTGGACTTTGCCTCCCAGCCGCGTTGAAAGCCGAGGACCGATTAATGTTCCAATGCCGATCATCAGCGAGGATAAGCTGAACAGTATGCCAAGCAATGAGTCGCTGATATTGAATCGAAATTTGAAAAAGACATTCATGTATGGGATGAGAATAGCCGCGCCAAAACCGATTAAGATCTGCGAGGCGATCATCTTCAGCATCAAAATTGTCAGAGCGGAGGAAGCCCCTTTGTGCGGCGGCCCGCTTGGGGCGGCGGTCGGAGGCGTTTCCATTGCAGAGGAGGAAGAGGGTTCCGTCATCATGAACAACGGAATCAAGGCGGTCGTCCCCAGTAAAACGCTGACGATCAAAACGGCTTGATAAGCCGCCGCGCTCGCGGCTTGAACGTGTAAGACGCGCCCGAAAATCGCCGGCAGTTGCCCGGCGAAGATGCTGCCGGCCGCGCCCGAAATCGTTTGCAGTCCGTAATTTAGGCTGAATAACATGGTTCGATTTTCGGGATCGGAGATTTTCACCATCAGCGGTGCCTGGCTGATGATGAAGAGCATGTTGAATATGCCGTTCATGAACGCCGCGGCCACGATGACCGCCGGCTGTCGAAATGTAATTTCCGCCAGCATGAACACGCTGGTCAACGCCAGACCGATGATGAGCGCGGTCTTGCGGCCAATGCGATCGGACAAACGGCCAAGCGGAATGCCGAGGATCAACCCTGCCAGCGAGGGCATCGAATTGACCAGGCCCAGAAAATCGCGGTTGTAGCCGCTTTGCAGGATGTAAAAGTTAAAGAACAACTGCCAGCTGCTGAGAATCACGCCGTCAATGACGATCGCCAAAAGGAACAGGCGCGCGGCGCGGTTGAAACTGCGGATTGGATTGAGGTAATGAGTTTGAATGGATGACAGCATGTTTATAAAAAGAAAAAAGCCTGACAGCGGAGAACCGTCAGGCTTGTTCAATCGAAAGATGGCTTAGCGATGATCGAGCAAGGCTTTCAGGTTCTCTTTGACTTGATGCGGATCGCGAAAAACGATTCCTTGCATTCCGAGGGCGCGGGCGGCTTCCACATTGACTTTCATGTCGTCAACGAAAACCGCCTCGCCTGCCCCGACTTGCATCTGCTTCAGCGCAATTTGGTAAATCCTTGCTTCGGGCTTCATCACTCCGACCTCAGCCGAAATGACGAGGCGGTCGAAGGCGTCGTCGAATTTGTTGTTGACGATGTAATCGCGCAAATCGGACCAGGCGTTTGAAATCACGCCGGTTTTATAGCGCGGGCGAAGCGAACGAATGAAGCCGATCAAATCGCGGTCCACAACATCGCCCGCGAAAAATTCCTCGCGGATGGATTGCGTTTCTGCGGCGGACCGCTTCAGTCTGCGCGTGACTGCCGCCCAATGTTCGTCGGCGCTTATTTCACCGATTGAAGCCCGGCGGGACGATTCGCTCTCAAAGACAATTTTATTGATGTCCTCATAACTCAGATTCAGGCGCTCCGCAAGTCGTTCGCGGGGCGCCTGATATTCGGTGCGGACAAGAACCCCCCCGAGGTCAAAGAAGACGGCGCGGATGGTCATAAACTATGCTGTTTTATTTTTTGCCGGTCTTCTTTTTAGGAGCGGTCTTTTTGGATTTGGCGGCTGCTTTTTTCTTCGCGGCCGGCTTGGCTTTTGCTTTGGCCGCGGCTTTCTTCACTGCCGCTTTGGCGGCCTTTTTAGCGGCCGAGGCATGTCTATGCCGCGCCGGGGCTTTTTTGGCAGGTTCCTGCATGGGGGTCGGCGCGGGTTCGCTTGCCATAACGGGAGCCGGCTCAGGTTCAGGCGCGGGCGTTTCTTCTGCCCCAGCCTGCGGGGCTGAGGCAATGGCCGTTTCCCAGCCGGGCGTGAACATTTCCAGCCGTTCACGCGAAACCGGGTTGGCCCGGCCGCACCGCGGGCAGTGGGCATCGTAATGATGAAGGTCCTCGGCATGCATTTTTCGCAGAGCCGCTATTTTTTCGTCCATGCCCAGCGTGAAGGGAGTCTGACAGTAAGTACAACGCAGATTCATTTCAACCTCCTTTGTATGGGTGTTTCAAGTATAGCCTATTTGCAAGCCTCCTGCACAATTTATTTTTGCAGGAACTTTATTGCCCGTCGGCGAATTTTACTGGCCCACGCCGGTTGTGAGGCGCCCCGAAGCCAGATCGTCAACGACCTGTTGAACCAATCGTTGCTTGCCGGGCGAAAGCAGGGATGAATCCACATCCGAGATGCCGACGGGAGATTGAATGTTGAGGCCGCCTTTTCCTGCAACCAGGTTTGGCCAGGCGTTTTGGATGGCTTTTGTTTCATCCGGGCTGATGGTCATGACCCAGCCGCCGGGGCGCGGATTCGGCATGGATGTGCCAATGATTTGTTCGCCTGTCGTTCCAATCTGGGTCAGGAAGGCGGGGTCAGCCAGATCGGGATAGACGAACAGCGTGTAAATCTTTTGGTTGATCAGGGCATTGGCGTAACCCAGATAATTCTTCTTTGATTCTGTCGGCGGGATTTGTATGTAGGCCGGCGAGGAGGTGGCATAAACGTAAAAAGATTTGCAAAGGCCGCAGTAATATGCCATTCCGTTTGCAAAAGCATAAAAGGCGCGTTGCGCATTGGCGTCGCCCTGTGGAATGATCATGCCAATGCGATATTCGTCCGAGATCATGGCGGCTGTGTAGCCCGCGATGAACGCGGCGACATCCACTTGTCCGCTTGGCGACAAGACGCTGACATTGCCTCCCGCTTGTATTCCCGGAATGTTAATGGCAAGGAATTGAACCTGCGGCGCGGCTTTGGCCAATGCCGCGATGCCCGGATCGGGCGGCAGAGCGATGACAATTTTCAGACCCGGCTCGAGGTCCGCAGGTGTGAGCGAATTTCGCACCTGGAAGCGCATGCCGGCGCTTTGCGCCAGTTCATAAACGGTTTTTTGATAGGCGTCCGAAGTGGTCTTATCCAGATCGGGAGGCAGAACCAGGATCGTCAGCGGTAAAACCGGAGTGGCCGTGAGAGTCGGAAGGGGAGTGTTGGTTATGGCGACGGCCGGCGTGGGAACATCCTTTGCTCCGAGACTGCATGCGCTGAGTATCCATGCAATCAAAACGACGAAGAGGATAATTTTTGCGCGCACAGAATTTGCTCCAAAAAAAAGATGCTGGAATTATAACGCCTCGCAATCCCGTCCATTTGTGTGCGCGTATTAAACACAAACGGCGAGGCTTTATTCCTCGCCGTTGTGACTGGACAAATTACTTCACCGTGACCTTGATCTTTTTGGGCCTCTCGGATTCTGCCTTGGGCAAACGCAGTGTCAGCACGCCATTTTCGATCTTCGCTTCGACTTTGTCGGCTTCCAGTGCAGAGGGCAGGCGGAGTTCGCGCCGGAAAGAGCCGCTGGGCAATTCCTGAAGAAGATATTCGTTCTCGTCTTCGGGGAACCGGCCTTCGATGCTGACGATGTCTTCCAAAACCTGAATGTTTAAATCATCCGCTTTGAGCCCGGGAACAAGCGCGGTCAAAAGATAAGCTTCGCCCTCGTCACGGATGTTGACTGCCAAAAAACGTGCGCTCTGTGCGTGTTCAGCCGTGGCCATCCAGCGGCGCGCCATGCGATGCGGGAAGGGATAAGCATAGAAAGTCATTTTATTTTCTCCTTGTTTTTTTATTTCGATGGTTGCTATGGTAACGGGACAACGTAAGAAACAAGGAAAAGGAAGGTAGTTTTTTTATAAGAAAAGAATCCGCCGCGGAATTCCGGCGGCGGATTCTTCGAGCCGATTCAAATTGAGATTGCGTTATTGCCCAATCAGGCTCAGGAACAGGCTGTTGGGAGTGCCCAGCCCCGTTACATTGTCCCAGCCTGTATTCGTGTGCTGGGTTGGCGAGCCGGTGTAATCATCGAATGTTCGGAGACGATCCACTGTACCGGCAGTCGCGTCCACGCCGTTCACGAAATTGCGGCGTGCGACTGCGGTCTTCACCGAGGTGACATCGAAGAATGCCGTTGGATTCGAGTAGAACAATGGATTCGCAAAGCCATGCGGATGACCGGCTTTTTGATCGGCGAGCGCCATCAAGCCTGCAAAGATTGGGCTTGAGAGACTCGTGCCGCCAATGCGATACTCGTCATAGTAGACGCCGTCTGGGAAGGTTTGAGTCTGTCCGACGAGCAAACCGGTCTGCGGGTCGCCCAGCGCGGCGACATCCGGCACGGCGCGTCCGCTAAAGCCCAAACCAGATTGATACCAGGGCGCCGCAAAGAGTCGACTAACACCGCCGCCCGAACCGTAGAGCCAGGTGGTGAATGAACATGCGAGCGTAATGGTATTGCAGTTGTAATTGCTCGTTCCCCAACCGGTTTCAAACACGCGGGAGTTATTTTGATCCACAGCGAGACTCGTGCCGCCGACAGCTGTCACCCACGGGCTGGAAGCGGGCCAATCGGCTGTTGCGTAACCCATGGTTGATGTTTCATCCCCGTTGTCGCCCGATGAGAAATATACCCCGATTCCTTCAGCAGCGGCTTGGACCAATATATCCTCAAACGGTTTGATGTAACCTGGAGGAAGCATTTCTGTTGACCAGCCGTATGAGTTGGTCACGATTTGGGCCAGGCGGTTATCTACTACATGGTTCATCGCCGCATCAAGGTCCTGGTAGTTGTTCGGCGCGCCCACGTAAACAATCTTCGCCGCGGGGGCCATGCCATGTACCGCTTCAACATCCAGCGTCTCTTCGCCATACCAGCCCTGAGGGTCTTGTCTTGGATTCTCTGGTCGTTTGTACACGCCGGGCGGCACCACCTGAACCAACTGCGACGGATTCATCGTCGGCAGTCCGCGCCTGATTGACCATTCATTTACATCCTGAAGAATCGTCGGCGAGGCGTATGCGTCAATGATCGCGACTGTTTGACCTGCACCATCGTAACCGGAAATGCCATATGCGCCTTTGATTTGTGCAGGGGTATAACCGATTACCGACCAGGAGGCTGTCGCCGGCGCGGTGACATCGCCAAAGCCGGCGGGATACGCGTAAGGCGAGGTCTGTTCCGCCCAATAGGCCGAAAGCGGAGGCGCATTGCGGAATCCGGCAGAAGGCGGCGCGTCTTTGATGTGATCGTATTGAACAAATATGGCGCTATCGTCGAGTCCGAGAACGCCGCTGACGATGTTTGCCAATGAACTTGGAATCGAAATATCGCCGGAAGGTGAACGCACTGACTTCCCATTGACCGTGTACATTCCAAACTGTACGCCGAACGCAGCCTCAGCCTGCGCGACTGTGCCTTCCGCCGCTACATAGTGATTGTTGGCTGGTGTGTAATCAATGGTAAAGCCCTGACTCTTGAGCCAGGATTGAACCGCGCCCACTTGCGATTGTGACGGCGCAAACTGCTTACGGAACTGCTGGGGGGTTAGATATTGACCGTATTGTGGACTGTGTGGATCGGAAACAGCGCGTGCGAGCGCCTCTGCCGCGCTGGCGTTCTGCCATCCGAGATAGACGCGGAATCCGACATATCCATTCGGATCCGCTGCTCCGGTAAAGTTTTTCGAGTTTGCCCAGGCAGGCGCACTGCCGTGCAAAACTGCATTGGGTGATGCGGCGGCCATCGCTGAACCCGGCAACATGGCCATGATTGCTAGAATCGCTAACAAGGTAAAAACCTTTTGCTTCATGATTGTCTCCTCTGAAATTTAGTTTCTCCTTTGCAACCAGTACAGTTCCTGTTCTATTTTCTTATATTCTCTCCTTTCTGCCAGATGGCCAGAAATAAAAAACTGCCGAGGAGAAATCCTTCGGCAGTCTGGCGATCTGCGCTTGCTTCTTTCGCAGACCCATGACTTTGCGTCCCCACCTCGCGGTAGGTTTGCTCTTTCGAGATTGCCCTGCTAGGAGCGCCTCAAGAAACTGATTTTACTGCTAAAGGCGCCGCTCGCAAATATTTTTTACGCCTCACGCGGATACATCGAAATAAGGCTTACCAAAAACGGGCCACAGCAACATAATTTGTTTGTATTTACCAATAAGCTGGCTTAACAACAAAAACGCAGAATGCCTTCCTGCTTTTTACACGACGACAAACTTGAGGAAAAGTTACGCGTTTTGTGTATTGTTGCTTATGTATATCCCCGCCATAAAATTCATGTGCTGGCACTTTCAATCATAAGAGCCTGTCAAAGGACAGGCTCTTATATTAACCGGCTTTTCAGCGACTAAATAGTCACTTTGCTGCGCGTACTTCGACCTGCATAAAGCCATCCAGCGCGCTGATGCTGACGACCCGAATCTGCGTACCTGTGTTCGGATTCTTCACACTGCCCTGTGGATTTGCGGGATCCCAGTACAAAGTGCGATCATCGAAGATCGGCACAGGCTTCAGGCTTGGAATGGGGGACAGAACGCTGTTGACGTGGAGACTAAGCGCGTCTGTCGGATCCAAAGTAAAGGTCGAGTCATAGGTCTGGATGCGGTTGCGCCACACAGCGCCATTTACGTTTCTCAATGCTTTGTAATGCGCATCAATGGGAAGGAGCAAACCGGCGCCCGGATGCACTCTCGTCTGATTATTGGCTTGAGATGTATCCCAATAGTTGATCAGCAGCCCGTCCTCATAAGGGAAGTGATCCACGTAATTGACCAGCGCCGGATTGTTCATATAACCGAAGAAGTACGGGCCAACCTTCAATGTGCTGTCATAGCCTTTATATGTGCGGTATTCGGCTACATAATAGTGATTGTAAAGTTTGGACTCGACGCCCTGCGTGACATGGAAGCCAGTAGCCGGCTTGTAGGTCCAACCTGCGGTTGTTTCCGCGCCGTCGGTTGGGTAGCCGGTGATGTTGATTTCATCCACCATGAAGCCGAATCCGCCTGTGTTTGCATCCGTCCAATATCGGAAGCCGAGCAGTACATCGCCTGCCGGCAGATTGGCGGTCAGATCAACCCAGCCGCCTGAAATTCCCGTGATGCCGAAGCCTTTATTTTGACCGTTAGGGTCGGTGGTGGTTGAGAGATTGGTTTGGATGGGCGTCCATGTTGCGCCGTTATCAGTCGAGTAGACCAGATAAGCGTAATCCCAATCCAGTTCGATGTTGTATTTCACTTTTGCCGACAGCGTGGAACCGACAGCCAGTGTAAACGGCTTGTACATGAAGTTATCCAGATTGTCGCCGGCGCTGCTGTAATAGTAGTATGAGCCTGCATACGGCGCGCCGATATTTGCGATGACTGTTTTCTTAGGCAGAACGACGAACAGGCCCTGCGCCTGTTTTGTGTTGTACTCCATTGGACCAAGTTTGTACGTGGACGTTTTGCCTGTGGTGGCCACCTGATAGTTAAGCCAGCCAAGTTGGAACTTTTCCCACGCGCCCATGTGTGAAGCCATAGAGCCGATGTCCTCGGTGCCGTTCCCCATCCATGAGCCGGAGGACATCAGAGTCCAGAAACCGGTTCCGTTCTCGCCGCCGGAAGTGTCATACAGATCGGGCAAACCCAAATCATGTCCGAATTCGTGCGTGAATACACCCACGCCGCCGTTCTCAGGCTGGATGGTGTATTTGCCCACCCAGTAATGGCTATTCCCAATCTGAATACCGCCCAACTTGTTAAAGTCCGGGCCGGCCAGCCCAACCAAATTGTAATAGGCATACCAGCTGTGACTCCAGATGGCCTCCGCGCCCAAGGCGCCGCCGCCGGCTTCTTCGCCTTCGCCAGAGTGCACCGATTGGAAGGTGTCAATATAACCATCCGGTTCATCGAAGTTGCCGTCGCCGTCATAATCATAGCGATCGCGTTTGTCGAATTGACTCAGATACGCGTCGATCTGCTCCGCCGTCTTGCCGGCCGCCAGCTGTGCGTTGTACCAGCCATTGACTGTATCTCGAATGAAGAGCCAGACGTTCG
>JBHORD010000156.1:0-6357 GCA_042408355.1 Anaerolineales bacterium | reverse complement strand
CAGATGGTTCGTGGGGGCCAAGACAAATATCGTTTACAATGCAATTGACCGACATCTAAACTCATACCGAAAGAATAAGCTGGCCCTCATTTGGGAATCCGAAGATGGCAAGTTGGAGCGCACATTCTCGTATCATGCGCTGAACCGGGAAGTCACGCGCTTCGCCAACATCATCAAGGCGATGGGCGTTGTGAAGGGCGACCGCGTGACGATCTACATGGGACGCATCCCGGAGATCGTGTTTGCCATGCTGGCCTGCGCGAAGATCGGCGCGATTCATTCCGTGGTGTTCGGCGGCTTCAGCGTGGACGCCCTGCAGGGACGCATCGAAGATAGCGCGTCGAAGCTGGTCATCACCATGGATGGCAGTTACAACAACGGCAAGGTCGTTGAATTGAAGCGCACAGTGGACGAGGCGCTTAAACGATGTCCGTCTGTCGAGAACGTGATTGTCATTAAACGGATCGGGCACGAAGTCCCGATGGAGGCGGGGCGCGATCATTGGTATCATGATTTGCTCGCACTCCCAATTGCAAACGGCAAATGCCCCACCGAAGTCATGGACGCGGAAGATCCGCTTTATATTCTTTACACATCCGGCTCAACCGGAAAGCCAAAAGCCATCGTCCACACGCACGGCGGCTACATGGTGGGAATTTATTCAACGCTCAAATATGTGTTCGATATCCAGGACGAAGATCGCTGGTGGTGCGCGGCGGATCCGGGTTGGGTCACGGGACATTCATATATTGTTTATGGCCCGCTGCTCAACGGCGCAACCTCGTTCATGTTCGAAGGCGGACCGTCCTACCCGTATCCAAATCGCTGGTGGCAATGCATCGAACGTTACGGCATCACCATTTTATACACCGCGCCGACCGCCATCCGCGGCCTGATGCGTTTTGGCGAAGCATGGCCGAACAAACACGATTTGTCCTCGCTGCGATTGCTGGGAACGGTCGGCGAGCCGATCAACCCCGAAGCATGGAAATGGTATTACCGCGTGATCGGCAAAGAAAGATGTCCGATCATGGATACGTGGTGGCAGACCGAAACCGGAATGTTTATGATTACACCGACGCCGACCGTGCCGCTCAAGCCCGGTTCGGGAACGCGTCCATTCTTTGGACAGGAGGCGGAGGTCGTGGACGAACAGGGGAATCCTGTCCCGGACGACACCGAAGGCTATCTCGTGCTGAAGAATCCATGGCCCGCGATGCTGAAGACCATTTACGGCGACCCGGATCGCTATGTTCAACAATATTGGTCAAAGTATCCCGGCATGTACACCACCGGCGACTCAGCCAAGCGCGATAAGGACGGCTATTTCTGGATCATCGGCCGCGTGGACGATGTCATCAAGGTTTCGGGGCATCGCCTCGGCACGGCTGAAATCGAATCGGCCCTGGTGAGCCATCCGGCGGTGGCAGAAGCCGCGGCCATTGGACTGCCGCATGAAGTCAAAGGCCAGGGCATTCACTGTTTTGTTTTACTGCGCGCAGGATTTGCGCCATCGCCGGAATTGGCGGAAGAATTGCGCCAGCACGTTGCAACTCACATGGGGCCCATCGCGCGGCCCGAGGAAGTCAAGTTTGTGGATAAACTTCCAAAGACGCGTTCAGGCAAGATCATGCGCCGCGTGTTGAAAGCGCGCGCACAAGGATTACCTGAAGGCGATGTGAGCACGTTGGAAGAATAGAGAATCTAAAAGACGACGGTCGCTTTGCAAAGCGACCGTCGTCTTTTCATTTCAGTTTTTCTTCCACAACATTTACCGTCTTCGCCAACGCCTCGCCGATTTTCAATCCATCCGGCAGGCTGCCTTGCGCCATGTGGGGACGTCCGCCGCCGCGGCCGCCGATGGCATTGATAACATCGCCCGCTTTCAATCCGCGTTTGACCAGGTCTTCGGTCACCGCGGCAATCAACGCGGACTTGCCATCCGAAACAGAGGCAAGCACGCAGACGCCATTCTGCGGATACTTCTCGCGGAATTTATCGGTCAGCGCGCGTAAAGTATCCGCGTCGGCATTGGGAACTTCAGCGGCGAGCACGCTTGTGTCGGCAACCTTCTGAACATTTGCCAGCAAAGAAACAAACGAAGAAAGCGCAGTCTGCGTTCTCAAAGAGGCGATTTCCTTACGCGCGCTGGCTAATTCTTCTTCAAGCGCGTGTACTTTGGCGGGCACATCTTCCAAGGAAGATTTCAACGCCGCCGCCGTCTGTTTCAATATTTTGAGACGCTTTGCAATAAACTCATACGCGCCGCGTCCGGTCACCGCCTCGATGCGGCGCACCCCCGCCGCGGCGGAACCCTCGCTGACGATGATGAATGCGCCGACATCCGATGTGCGTTCGAGATGCGTGCCGCCGCACAGCTCATAAGAAAACTTCGGCAACTGCTCCGCCAATGCAGTCGGATGTTCAACCGCCGACTCGTCCACCAAACCAGCGTCCTCGGGAACAATCGAAATCGTGCGGACGGTCTCGCCATATTTTTCGCCAAAGAGCGCCATGGCGCCTTCAGCAATCGCATCTTCGCGGGATTTCAATTTAGGCACAACGATCATGTCTGCGGCCACGGCCATATTGACAATTCTCTCGACGCGCTCGATCTGTTCGGGCGTCATCGCTTCAGGATGATTGAAGTCGAAACGCAGACGATCGGGCGCGACCAATGAACCAGCCTGGCGCGCATGTTCGCCGAGAACCTGGCGCAACGCGGCGTGAAGCAGGTGCGTCGCCGTATGATTCCGCATGATGTCGTGACGGCGCGCCATATCCACCTCAGCAATACATTGATCGCCGACTTTCGGCCTGCCGGAAATCACTTCGCCGATATGAACGATCATGCCTGCCGATGCGCGGCGCATTCCGGTGATTTCGATTTCCCATGCTTCGCGGCTCTCCCCCCGCCCCCTTCCGCGCGGAGAGGGAAGCGATTTGATGTAGCCCGTATCATCCACCTGCCCGCCGGATTCGACGTAGAAGCCCGTCTTTGGAAGAACGACCTCGACTTCGTCGCCAAACGAAGCGGATTGAACCGATTCGCCATTGACGATCAATGCCAGCACTTCGCCTTCGAGGCGCGGGCTGGTGTAGGGATCATATTCCACGCCATGTTCGCCAAGTTTATTTTTCTTCTGAAGGTCTTTCAAAATACCCGCAAAGAATTCCGCGTCTTCGCCGCCAAGCCTGCCCATGGCTTTGCCGCCGCCGGAGGCTTTGCTGTGTTCTTCTCTGGCCGCGTTGAAACCGGCTTCATCCACTTCGAGGCCGTGTTCGCGGGCGATATCGCGTGAGATTTCAAAAGGCAGACCGTAGGTGGCATACAGGTCAAAGGCGCGGCGGCCATCAAGCATGCGCTTCGACTGCCCTCCGCTCCGCTCAGCGCGGTCGTTTTGGGCGCGAAGCTCAGAGAGCAGATTCTCCAGTTGAGCGGTGCCCGTTTCGACCGTCCGCGCGAAGCGGATTTCTTCACGCGTCAAATTATCCAAAATCGCGGCGCGGCTCTTTTCCAGTTCCGTGTAAAACGATCCATAAGTTTCGATCACGGCTTCGGCGACTTTGGCAAGGAATGGCTCGTTGAGTCCGATCTTCGTGCCAAAGCGGGCGGCGCGCCGGATGATCATGCGCGTCACGTAATTGCGTCCGACATTGCCCGGCACGACGCCATCGGCAATCAAAAAAGAGGCGGAGCGCACGTGATCGCAGATGACGCGGTACGGCGTGAAGTCGGCCAGCATTTGTTTTTCGGTGTGGCCGGTAAGCGAGCGCAGAACATCGAGGGATTTCGTGAAAAGATCGGTCTTGTAATTCGAGTCGACGCCCTGCAAAATGGAGACCAGACGCTCAAAGCCCATGCCGGTATCCACATGTTTGGCGGGAAGCGGCTCGAGCGTATCGGGGCCGAGGCGGTTGTATTGAATGAAAACCAGATTCCAAAGTTCGACGAAGCGATCGCTTTCCAAAACTTCTGCAGTGACTTTTCCTCCCGATGGGCGCAAATCGTAATGGATTTCGGAACACGGCCCGCACGGACCGGTGTCGGCCATTTCCCAAAAATTATCCTTGCGTCCAAAATAAAACAAATGCGTGGAATCAAAGCCGGGCTGTTTGAGCCAGTTGGACGCGGCCTCTTCGTCGGTGGGAATGTCGCCTTTATCGTCCTTGAAGACGGTGGCATACAAGCGTTCTTTTTCCAGCCCCCAAACTTCAGTAAGCAATTGCCACGCCCATGCGATGGCCTCTTTTTTGTAATAATCGCCAAACGACCAGTTGCCGAGCATCTCGAAGAACGTGTGATGCGTATCGTCGCGGCCCACGTCGTCGAGGTCGTTATGCTTGCCGGCAACGCGCATGCACTTCTGCGAATCGACGGCACGCGTATATGGACGCTTGTCCGTGCCGAGGAAGACATCCTTAAACTGCACCATGCCGGAGTTGGTGAACAGCAAGGTCGAATCGCCGCCGGGGACAAGCGACATCGAAGGCACAGCCGTGTGTCCGCGCTCAACGAAAAAGTCAATGTACATTTGGCGGATTTCCGCACCGGATAATTTCTTGGGGCTCATGCTTTCTCCAGTTTATGAAGTGGGGGAATTATACCAATGATAGGGAGTGGGAGACGGGGAATGAGGACGAATTAGATTTTGACCTATAAAAAATCCAAATGCGATTGTCCTGCCGGCCAAATGTCGGAGTGACGGGAATCATCGAACCAGCATTGCTGGCCAGCGTCAACGCGCCCGATGAACGCCGGAGTTTCTGAATATAATCAGAGAATCCAAAAGCGATCATCCAAAAGGAGGCTTTCTATGTACACCACTGACATGTACGAAGGCGTACACGCAGAGACAGTCACAATGACCGGCGCAAACGGCGATCAGATCAACGCCTATCTGGCGCGTCCGCTTGGGAAGGGTCCATTCCCGGCCATCGTGCTGGCGCATCACATGCCCGGCTGGGACGCATGGTACCGCGAGACAACGCTCAAATTTGCGCTTCACGGCTATATCGCCATCTCGCCCAATTTGCATTTCCGCGCGGGGCATGGAACGCCCGAAGACGTCGCGGCAAAAGTCCGGGCGGAAGGCGGCGTGCCAGACGATCAAGTGGTCGGCGATCTGGCGGGCGCGATGAAAGTCGTGCGCGCCCTCAATGACTGCAATGGGAAAGTCGGCGTATTCGGAACCTGCTCCGGCGGACGACACGCGTATCTCGCCGCCTGCCGCGCTCCGGGCTTCGACGCAGTGGTGGACTGCTGGGGCGGCAACGTTGTGATGAAGCCCGAACAACTTAATCCAAAGACGCCGGTCGCGCCATTGGATTACACAAAGGATTTATCCTGCCCCATTTTGGGTCTGTTCGGCAACGATGATTCCAGTCCTTCGCCGGAACAGGTGGACATTCACGAAGCGGAACTCAAGAAGTACGGAAAGAATTACGAGTTTCACCGTTACGCGGGCGCAGGCCATGGATTCTTTTATTATCACCGCCCCATGTACCGGCAGGAACAGGCGGTGGATGGCTGGCAAAAAGTTTTCGCGTTTTTGGAAAAGCATTTAGCGTAAAGTTTTCCGTCAAAGGAGTTCATCATGTGCACAATGATTGTTGAAAACATAAAAGTCGAAGGCAGCGGCAAAGGCAACAGCGGATGGTTCACGCTGAATGAAGCCGCTGTTTCGTTTGATCATCCATTCCATGCGCCGTTCGAGCACGCCCTGAATATAGACTTCGTAAACGCCTCGCTCGGACCTTCGAGCCGGGTCGCCGTTGAATTGAGCGCGTCCGCCGCCCGCGACCTGGTCCGAACGATTCTCGCAGTGTTGGATCAAGCCGAGGCGGGCGGTCATCTCTCAAAAGAATAGGAAATGCAAATGGAATTCCGCGATGCCGTCATCAAAAGACGGATGGTACGAAATTTTTCGGACCGTCCCATCGAACCGGAAAAAATTGACCGCATTATCGAACTGACGCGCCATGCGCCGAGCGCCGGCTTTACACAGGGACAATCTTTCATCGTCGTCACGCGGGCGGAATTGAAGAAAGCCATCGCCGAGACCTGCGAGGAAGAAGAATACGTTAAGGACGGATTCGATCCCTTCCTATCGAAAGCGCCTGTCCTATTGATTCCATGCACAAGCGAAGCCGCCTATCATCGCCGCTATCAGGAAAACGATAAAGTCAATGAAGACGGAACGGAAATTGACTGGCCCGTTCCTTATTGGTTCATGGACATTGGCTGTGCGGTCATGATCGCATTGCTTGCCGCCGTGGACGAAGGATTGGCCGCCGCTTTTGCCGGATCCAAAGATTTGGATGCGTTGCGAAAGTTACTGGATATTCCCGCCGAAG
>JBHORD010000155.1:0-48132 GCA_042408355.1 Anaerolineales bacterium | reverse complement strand
TAACCGTCAGATAACGAACATAGGGTTCAGGCGTGATCTTCGAGCCGGTCACCTTTTGGACCAGTTCCTGCGGATAATACCTGCGCCCGTGTTTGTGGATGTTCTCGCGCAGCCATCCAAGCAATGAATCGAATTTGCCTTTGCGGATTTGCTCGTCGAGGTCTTTGATGTCCTTTTTGATCTGCTCCCACAACTGCACCGAGACCAGATTCCCGAGCGCGTAGGTCGAGAAATAACCGATGGATCCGTACGACCAGTGGACATCCTGCAAAACGCCAAGCGCATCGTTGGGAGGGGTGATGCCGAGATATTCCTGCATCTTGGCATTCCAGATTTCGGGCAAATCTTTGATAGCCGCCTTGCCTTCGACCAGCGCGATCTCAAGTTCGAGTCTCAGCATGATGTGAAGATTATAGGTCGCTTCATCGGCATTGACGCGGATGAACGACGGCTCGACTTTGTTGATGGCTCTATAGAAATTCCTCATGCTGACGCCGTCCAACTGCGAAGGAAAGACCTTTTTGAGTTTGGGATAGAAATGTTCCCAGAATGGCAGCGAACGGCCAACGAGGTTTTCCCACATGCGCGACTGCGACTCATGCACTGCCAGCGAGGCCGCATGGCCGAGCGGCGTCCGCTCCCAAACCGGGTTCACGCCCTGCTCGTACATGGCGTGACCCGATTCGTGCATGGCGCTGAACAGCGTGGCAAATGGATTGCCGGCTTCAAACCGGTTTGTAATGCGGACATCATTGACGCTGAATGAAGTCTCGAAGGGATGCGGAGCCTTATCCATGCGGCCGCGCCTCCAATCGTAACCAAACTGTTTCGTCACCTCGGCGGCAAAATTCCACAACTTTTCTTCGTTGTATTTCCTGTGCAGGAATTTATCGTCAACCTGTTTGCTCGATGCAATGGCTTTGATCAATTCCACCTGTTTTGGGCGGAGGCGGTTGAAGACGGCTTGCACATCGGCGGTCTTCATACCCGGCTCGTAATCGTCGAGCAGTGTATCATACGGATGATCCGCAGGCGGGAAGAAACTGATGTATTTTCTGACCAGTTCCACAACCTTTTCAAGATGCGGCTGAAAGACAGAGAAATCCGCTTTGGATTTGGCCTCGACCCACGCTTCGAATGCCTTCGTGGTGACAATGGCCTGCTCCGCAATAAATTCCGACGGCACGCGCGTGGCTTTGTCGTAATCCCGCGCCGCCATGCGAATCATCGCGGCCTCTTCCGAGGCCAGCGGATCAACGCCCGCAAACTCCCGCTTCAAATCATCCAGCAATTTGCCCATTTCATCGGAAGTCATTTTTTCGTGTGCGATCTTTCCAA
Organism: Anaerolineales bacterium; assembly: GCA_042408355.1. Classification (GTDB taxonomy): domain Bacteria; phylum Chloroflexota; class Anaerolineae; order Anaerolineales; family Villigracilaceae; genus Fen-1038. The sequence continues at coordinate 46,794 of JBHORD010000155.1, read as the reverse complement.
GCGTGGCAAGCTGTTGACCGCGCGCTTCCGCGCCGCCGGGCGGCATGTAAGTTTGCTGATCCCAGCCAAGCAGAGCGGCGGCGTTATTCAAGTCAGAAATCTCGCCGTACAACTCTTTCAACTGATCCAGTTTTTCACTCATGATTTCTCCTTGATATCCTCGCTCCTCCCCTTTCTCAAAATCGGGAGAAGGGCTGGAAGCGAGGAAGAATTATGATACTTTCCAGTGCAACGGTTGGCCGCGCAGCGCGGCTAAAACTTCATTGGCAATATCTTCGGCGGCGCGCGCCTGCGCTTCGATGGTCTGCGCGCCGATGTGCGGCGTGGCGATCACTTTCGGGTGTTTGATCAAATCGGTCAGGCCGGGCGGTTCGTTCGCGAAGACATCCAGCGCCGCGCCGGCGACTTTCCCGGAATTCAAAGCGGCCAGCAATGCCGACTCGTCAATGATGCCGCCGCGCGCCGCGCAGACGATCCGCACGCCGTCCTTCATTTCGGAAAAAGCCATTGGGCCGACCAGGTCGCGCGTCTGGACGTTGAGCGGCAAATGCAAAGAAATAAAATCAGACCATTCGTACAAATCCTGAATCGAAACCGGTTCCGCGCCGCGCGCCTTAATATCCGATTCTTGAATCAGCGGATCATACGCAATAACATTCATGCCAAAGGCGGCGGCGCGTTTTCCAACCTCCATACCGATGCGGCCGTAGCCGATGATGCCAAGCGTCTTGCCGTTCAACTCGACGCCTTCGAATTCTTTTTTGAGCCATTCGCCTTTTTTCATGGCCGCGTCGGCGCGCGGCAATTCACGCGCTAACGCCAACAGCAATCCGAACGTCAATTCGGCGACGGCGACGGTGGTTGAAGTCGGCGCGTTGACAACGGTGACGTTATGCTTTTTGGCGGATTCAAGATCAATATTGTCCACGCCGACTCCGGCGCGGCCCACGACTTTGAGTTTTTTTGCCGCGTCGAAAACTTCGGCTGTGACCCGGGTGCGGCCGCGCACGATCAGCGCGTCGTATTCGCCGACAGCGTTGATCAGGTCCGCGGCGGAGATGCCCGCTTTATCGTCCACGCGCGCCGCGGCGCGAAGAATGGACTGGCCGTTCTCTTCCAGTCCATCCGTAATCAAAACATTGAAGTTTGTCATGGCGCAATTTTAACACGAGACGCGCCGAACGCCCATTAAGGCGTCGGACATTTTCGTTTTTTGCCGTTGCCGTCCACCGTGACATCAATCTCAACGCCTTCCCTGATTTGGACTTTCAAAACTTCGGGACTGCCCGTTACGCTGGTATCGTGAATGCGGTAAATTCCCGGATTGATCTGGATGCGGTTATCTGGAAAGGAAGCGAACGAGGGCAGAACAATTTCGCCCGGATCAATTTCCATTTGATCGTAGGTGCAATTTTGAATGAACGCGAGAACCGGCCAATCCGTCGGCGCGATTTCAGGAAGACGCGCCACGTCGCCGCTGACCGACGAATAACTGGTTTGAATCGAGACCCAGCCGGTCCTGCCCGGTTGATTCGGAATCGGAATCTGAAGCCACTTCGATAAAGGATCGCGCCCTGTGGCCGCCGCGCTTTGACCGTTCATCAAGGCGCCGATATCGTTAAAGGCAAGATCGGGTCCGCGCCGGATGAAAAGATTTCCGTTCACCGCCGAAACGACGACGCTGGAGGAAGCCGGCGTGGTTGTCGGAGTTGCCGTTGAAGTTGGGGCGGCTGTATTCGTTGCCGCCGGTATCGGCGTACTGACAAACGGCGGCGCAAATGATTCCGTCGCGGGCGCAAGCGTTGATGAAGCCATCCCGCCTCCATTTGCAAACCGCATCCCGCATCCGCTCAGGAACATTCCACAAAGAACAACAGCGTAAATGATTTTTTTATGCATGTTTCTCACGCGTGAAGGAAACCAAGTGTCCGTTCTAAAAACGCAAAGCGGATCATTTCGATGACCCGTGATTTTCAAAACCAATTTATTCGTATCGCAATGCTTCCACCGGTTCAAGGCCGGCGGCGCGGTTGGCGGGATAAATTCCAAAGAACAAACCGACGGCGGCAGAAAAGAGAGTGGCCAGCAGAATCGCGTCCGCCCCAACAATCGGCGTGAAGTTATTTCCAGTGGCCGCGGCGATCTTTCCGACTACAAACGCAATCAGCCAGCCAAAGATAATGCCGACAATTCCGCCGATCAGACTCAACAGCGAGGACTCGACCAGAAACTGAATGAGAATATCGCGTTTACGCGCTCCGAGCGCTTTGCGCAATCCAATTTCACGCGTCCGCTCTGTGACGGACACGAGCATGATGTTCATGATGCCAATGCCGCCGACCAGCAAAGAGATGGCGGCAATGCCGCCGAGAAAAATGGTCAAAATGCCGGTGACGCTTTGCGCAGTGTTGAGAATGCTTTGCTGTGTGAAAACGGTAAAATCGTCCATGCCAACCGCAGTGCGGTGACGCGTGCGCAGGATTTGCGAAATCTCATTCGAGGCGGCGGTAACGGTGCTGAAGTCGGTGGCTTGAACATAGATCACATCCACGGTGTCGGGGGTTTTGCGTGTGATCAGCCGCGTCTGCGCGGTCGTCAGCGGCACAAGAACCTGATTATCCGCCGAACCGAACGAGCCTCCGCCGCTGGGCGTCAATACGCCAATGATGCGAAACGGCTGTCCCGAAAGACGAATCGTTTCTCCGACCAAGCCGTCGCGGCGGTTGAACAACGCGTCCGCCACGTCCACACCGATCACAGCCACGGAGGCGCGTCCAAGCTGATTTGCCTGGCTGATGAATTGCCCATCGAGAAGACTCAAATTGCGCACGGAATAATAATCGGGCGTGACGCCGATGATGGTCGTTGTCTTGGTATTTCCATTGAAGTCTGCAACGCCGTTCCCCTGGATCACAGGCGCGACTGCTTTGACGTCCGGCGCGGCGTACGGATCCAACATGGCATTCGCATCGGCTATTGTAAGCGGACGCGGATTCTTCACATCGGGATTGTTCCGCGCGCCGGAAAAAACAAATAACAAATTGGTGCCGACGCCGTTGATCGAACCGAGAATCGAAGCCTGCGCGCCGTTCCCCACCGCAAGCATGGCAATGACCGCCGCCACGCCGATGACAATGCCAAGCACGGTCAGGCCGGAGCGCAATTTATTGGAGTTAAGGCTTTCAAGCGACTCTAAAATCAACTGTGTCAGATTCATTTCTTCCTGCCATTTGACGAATTTTCCACAACCCCGTCCCGAATGCGGATGATCCGCTGAGCCTGCTCGCCAACGCTCGGATCATGCGTGACAATGATGAGCGTCGTCCCGCGTTCCTTGTTCAAGTTAAGTAACAGCGCCATGATTTCCTTGCCGACTTTTGAATCGAGGTTGCCGGTTGGTTCGTCCGCCATGATGATAGCCGGATTATTGACAATGGCGCGCGCGATGGCCACGCGTTGCTGTTGTCCGCCTGAAAGTTCGGTCGGGCGGTGGTTTATGCGGTCGCTCAATCCAACGGCTTCCAGGGCTTCTTTTGCGCGCTGACGGCGGTCGCTTACCACGCCGGCATAACGCAGAGGCAATTCCACATTGGATAACGCCGTCTGCCGCGAAAGCAAATTGAACGACTGAAAAACAAATCCGACTTTATGATTGCGGATGTTCGCCAGTTGATCGTCGTTCAGCGAGGAGACCAGCTGGCCATCGAGAAAATATTCGCCCGAGGTGGGGCGATCGAGACAGCCGAGGATGTTCATCATGGTGGACTTGCCCGAGCCGGACGGCCCCATGATGGCAACGACTTCGCCGCGCGCGATCTGCAACGAGGCGCCGCGCAGGGCCTCGACTTCCACCTCGCCCATTTTGTAGACTTTTCTCAAGTCACGGGCTTCGACTACCCAATCCATTTTTTATCCGCCTCCGCCCCGAATGACCGGACCGCCAGGCCCAAATTGAGTTGGCGGATTCAAGATAACCAAATCGCCTTCTTTCAAGTCCCCGCCTGCGACCGCGCTCATCGTATCGGAGGAAGGGCCCAGCGTGACTTCGATCATCTTGGGCGCGCCGTTCACCAAAATATAAACCACGCGTTTTCCGTTTACGATGCGAACCGCCTGATTGGGAACCAGAATTTGACCTTTTACCTGATTGACGATGATGTTCACCGCCGCCGTCATTCCGGGCTTGACCATTGAATCGGCATCCGTCAACTTGACCGTAACCGTAAAGTTCACCGCGCCGGACGAGGTATCGCCCGCCTGTGAAACTTCAGTAACCACGCCGCTATATTGTTTGCCTTGAACCGCATCGAACGTCAACGTGGCCGGCTGACCCACTGCAATGCTGTTGATGTCCACTTCCGAAACCTGAACGTCCACCAGCAGAGAAGAAAGATCGTCCACGCGAAAAGCCAGCATCCCCGCAGAGACTTGATCGCCCGGAAGCGGGTTGGCTTGAGTGACCGTACCGCCAAACGGCGCCACGATGCGCGCCAGATTGAGCGTTGCCTGCGCCGCGGCGACATTCGCCTCCGCGGCCGCTATGTCGTCCGGATTGGGGCCGTTCTTCAAACGATCATAATTACGCTGGGCGTCGTCCAGTTGCGCCTTCGCCAGAGCCAGGCTGTTATCCGCGTCCTGAATCGTCTGCGCGTCCACATAACCTTTTTGCCATTTGATGACCGGTATCTGCTGGCCATTCACATATTTGATGATCACATTTTTGATCCACTGTTCGCCGTTCAAAGACAGGCGGTAATTGTAGGCTTTTTGATAGGCGTCCTTCGCATTCTGCAAATCAATCGCCGCCTGCGCGGCCGCCGTATCGGAAGACAGCAGGTCTTGCAACGCCTTTTGCGCCGAGACGAGATTGGCTTGTGCTTGAATGATGTTCTGCGGCAACGAGTTTGAATCCAATTCCGCAAGCACATCATTCTGATTTACATGATCGCCGACTTTAACGTTTACTTTGCCGACCGTGCCATTGGTCTGCCATGCAAGCAATGCGCTTTGGGCGGCGCGCACGCTTCCCGTTGCGCCGACGATCGCGTCCAGGTCGCCGCGTGCGATGGCTTGCGTTTGATAAAGGCTTTGCTTCTGCCCGCCTCCCCGCAGCAAAACAAAACCCACAACGAACGCCAACACAATACCGGCCGGAATCAAGATACGTTTGTTCTTTAACAATCCAAACACATTTCTGAAAAACAGATTAATCGCGCCAAGAAATTTCGACATTGCTTTGCCTCCGCGAGTTTTATCGCCAGCGTTCGATTCTACCCCAACCGCATGGTAATAACACCATGCGGACGCGCATTTAAACAAAATACTTACACAACTCACCTTATGCAGTAACGCGAAATTTATCTCGCACTTTCAAAGGGCATGAATGTCGCGCTACAAGGAAAACTGCGTAACATCAGTTACATAAAATCCACTGCAAAAACCTTTTTAGAGAGCGTTTTGTAAATCGGGATTTACCGCAGATGAATGCGGATTCTGATGAAAAACGCAATGAAATTACCTTTAAATCCAACTGATCCGTGTTCCTCTGTGCTTAGAACATGAATTTCAAAACACTCTCTTAAACCCAAAGAGCACAAAGGAAACGCAAAGGCAGTTTGAAAATGTTAAACTTTTACGCGGATGACTTGAAAAAGCGTGCGATTTTCTTTTCCTGGCGCGCCTGGCCGTGGAGTCTTACATGAAATTGTGACGATTGTCGTCCGCATTGGTGACATTAGAGCATGTGCCTTCCCAATGGCTTTAGGTATCATGCAATGAAAAGCCTTTTCTTATATGGTATACGGAGGAAGCATGCAGGCCGTTCCAAGTGAATTCCTTGCCATTGACCGCAAAGCACGCGCCAACAGACCGTTTTATGACCTGGATTTGCGACCGCCCGATATCCGCACTTGCGATTTCGACGAGGTCGTGATCGAGTTTAACGCGGAGCGTGCGATGGTCGAGGCCTCGCGCTGTATCCACTGCCCCGACCCCGCGCCCTGCATGCTGGCCTGCCCGGCGAACAATGACATTCCCTCTGCGATGTGGTTGATTGAACAGGGCAAGTTCGTCGAAGCCGCGCAAATTTATCACCAGACCAGTTCTCTGCCCGAAATCTGCGGGCGCGTCTGTCCGCATGAACAATTGTGTCAAGGATCGTGCGTTTTGAATAAACATCATCAGCCGGTGTTGACCGGCGAATTGGAAGCCTTTGCCGTTGATTATGAACGCCGCAACGTGGGATACGTGATCCCGCTCGGCACCCCGACCGGGAAACGGGTCGCCGTTATCGGAGCCGGACCCGCCGGTTTGGCCTGCGCCGATGTCCTCGTCCAGAAAGGACACGAGGTCACCATCTTCGATTCCAAACCCGCACCGGGCGGTTTGCTCGTCTACGGAATCCCGAATTTCAAACTTCCCAAAAACATCTGGTTTGAAAAATGGGAAGAGTTTGAACGCGCCGGAGTCAAATTTGTCCCGAACACCTACATCGGCAAAGATAAAACGATTGACGATCTCTTCGCCGAAGGCTTTGATGCCGTTTTCATCGGCGTTGGCTCGGAAGTGGACGCACCCATGGAAAACACGCCCGGCACCGATCTGCCCGGCGTGTATCAAGCCACGGACTTTTTGATTCGCGCCAACGTGGATAAAAAGTTGCTTCCAGAAAACATGCGGGAGCCAGTCAAGATCGGCAAGCGCGTGGCAGTCATTGGCGGCGGCGATACCGCTTCGGATTGTCTGCGCACTGCCTTGCGTCTCGGCGCGGAGGAAGTGACCTGCCTCTATCGCCGCACGGAAAAAGAAATGCCCGGCGGACGAAAAGACCGTCAAATGGCGCGCGAAGAAGGCGCAAAATACCGCTTCCTGACTCAACCTGTAAAATTCATCGCCGGCGAAGACGGACATTTGGCCGCCATCGAATGCATCGAAATGACCCTCGGCGAACCGGACGCCAAGGGCCGCCGCAGACCGATCCCCGTTCCCAATTCAAACTTCAGCATCGCATGCGATACAGCCATTCTTGCGCTCGGTTATTGGCCCGATCCCATTATCAGCAAAACCACGCCTGATCTCGAAACTCACGATTGGGGTCTGATCACCGTAAAAAACAAGGCCACGGGCGAGACCTCGCGCCCGGGCGTGTTCTCCGCCGGAGACTGCGTAACCGGCCCCGATCTGGTGGTGACCGCCATGGTCGGCGGGCGCAAAGCCGCGTTCGCAATTGACGAATATTTGAAGAAGAAATAATTACCCCGAGGGCAGGGCGTTGCAGGGACGAAGCCTTACTTCGTCCCTGCGCTGGTTTAAAAAGCATTCTTATTCACGGCTAACCAAGCCTCGTTATAATCGCCGCCATGTTATATCGAATCGGTCTCGTTATCGAATGGCTGATTATCTCCGCCATTTGCCTGATGCTTTTCACATACAGTTCGCCGCGCGCCGCCAGCGAATTCGACCGCGTACGCGCCTACACGCGCAATATCGAGTTTGATTACATTTCATGGATGTTCAATGCGGCCCGCATAAAGATTCAGCAGGGCGCGGTCGGGATGCCGGGGTATCTCAATCGCGAATCAAGCAAGATCGCGGTGAGCGATTTCCTATTCGTCACACAACAGATCAACCAGGTCAACGACGCGTTGAACCGCGTGTATGCCGACCCGGCTATCAAAGATAAAACCGCGGCTTCGACTCAAATTCGTTCAGAACTCGCCGTGCTTAAAAACCAACAGGCCAGCCTTGCCCCCATTGCCGAAGCCGTTTTACAGGGACAAGTGAGTCAAGTCGCGGCGGATTTCGGTCTCACAACGCTCGGTCAACCGATTCCGGCCATTTTGTTTCATTCCACAGCGGTGCCGGATGCATTGATCGTCTCACCGCGCGACCACATCGAAGAAGTCGCCAACATCTCGCTCACACCCGGCCTGAGCGTTGACCAGCAATCCGCGCTGGAAGACCGCGTGGACAAAGGTTTGAACGTTTCTTCGCTGGTCGTCCCGATTGGAGGCGTTGGCGTTTATCCAACCATGATTATGCAGACCACTGATCTGCCCTGGCTGGTCAGCACCATTGCCCACGAATGGACGCATAATTATCTGAGCCTGCGTCCGCTTGGGATGTTATACGACGCGTCGCCCGAACTTCGCACAATGAACGAAACCACCGCCGACATTTCGGGGAATGAAATCGGTGCGGAAGTCATGAAGCGTTACTATCCCGAATATGGAAACGCCTCCGCCCCCGCTTTGGAGTTGAGCGCGTTTCCGACGATTTTTCCCAACGCCCCCGGCAGCGCCGCGCCTCCACCCTTCAACTTCAACGCCGAAATGCACACCACGCGCGTGACGGTAGACGCACTGCTCGCGCAGGGGAAAATCGCCGAGGCTGAAGCCTACATGGAACAGCGCCGCTTGATCTTTGTCCAGAACGGTTATTACATTCGTAAACTCAATCAGGCTTATTTTGCGTTTTACGGCGCGTACGCGGACGTGCCCGGCGGCGCGGCGGGCGCGGATCCGGTCGGCCCGGCAGTGCGGGCCTTGCGCGCCCAGAGCAAGTCGCTGGCCGATTTTATCAACCGCATCGCGTGGATGACTTCATTTGACGAATTGAAGAAAGCAGTGGGACAATAGGCAAGATCGCTTCCGACGGCCACCGCGAATGGGCGCGAAGGAACGGGTAACAGACCTTCGCGCTCATTCGCAGAAGGAAAAAAACTTCATGCAGTTGAAAACCTTTTTCCTATTGCTTCTTTCTTTCGCGGCATTCCTGGTTTTGGCCTCATGTTCTCCACAACAATCTGCCGCGGCGCCAACGGTTAACGCCGCCTCCTTCCCGACAGCGGCGCTCGTTCCCGCAACCACCACTTCGACAGGCGCATCATGTAGAACCATCAGCGCCGAGCCAACGCCGGAGGCCGGTTTCTCATCGTTTCCGGCGGTATCCACCGGGGATTACACACGCGGCCCATCCAATGCGCCGGTGACGATGATCGAATACTGTGATTTTCAAACGCCGATCTGTCTTTCGATGGCGGCAGTGGCAAGCAACCTCGTTTACAAACATCCAGACGATTTGCGGTTTGTCTTCCGGCCTGTTCCCATTTCCGCGCTGGATAAATCGCAAATGGCAGTGGACGCCGCCCTCGCCGCAGACGAGCAGGGACATTTTTGGGAAATGTACGATGTGTTATTTCAGAAAAATGCGGAATGGGCAAATCTTTCCGAGACGGATTTTGAATCGTGGTTGAAGAAACAAGCCTCGAGCATCGGGCTGGACGCGTCCAAATTTTCAGCGGCGCTGAACAGCCCCGAAACGGAGAGCAAAGCCAGGTCCATGTTCGAGGCGGCGCAGAGCGCCGGTCTGCAAGCCGTTCCGCTGGTTTTGCTCAACGGCAAGCCCCAGCCTTTGTTTACACTTGATTTCAACACCATGGATCGAACCATCAGCCTGATTGCGTTGGGCGCAAAGCAATTCAAATCCTGCCCGGCGTTCGACATTGATCCATCGAAACAATACATCGCGACCATCCGCACCGACAAGGGCGACATTGTGATTCAATTATTTCCCGATAAAGCGCCACTGGCTGTAAACTCGTTTGTGTTCCTCGCACAAAACGGCTGGTACAATGGCGTGACGTTCCATCGCGTGATTCCGGGGTTTGTAGCGCAGGCTGGCGATCCGAGCGGCACCGGCAACGGCGGGCCCGGCTATGTTTTCAACGACGAGACCGACAATGGTTTGCAATTCGATAAACCCGGCGTAGTCGGCATGGCGAATTCTGGACCAAACACAAACGGCAGTCAGTTCTTCATCACATACACGCCACAGCCAGCCTTGAATGGACGATACACGATTTTCGGACAGGTGATTCAAGGCATGGATGTCCTCCAAAGCCTGACGCCGCGCGACGCCTCGCAAAATCCGGGGGCGGCGCCCGGCGATACAATCATCAGCGTAACCATCGAGGTGAAATGACTCAAAATCGAGGCGCCGATTGGCGCACCATTCTGCTCGTCATCGGAGGTGTGTGCGGCGCATTATTCGCTTTTATTCTGGCCATCCTGACAGTCCTGGTCGAAAGCGTTCAATCTCTTTTGCACACGTTGGCAAAAGGCAGTCCTTCCGTCCTTCAAACGTTCGTGCTGGCAAGCGCGCTGATTTTTGCAGGCGCGATGCTGTTACCCGCCGTGTATTTCGGAATCCAGCGATTGCGCGGCAGGGAGCCTGCGGCGGGCGCGCCCCGAACGCTGAAAATTTGGGAGGTCATTTTCCTCCTCCCAATCTGGATTGGCGTTTCGTATCTGGCGCAATGGCTTTATAACTTTGGAATTTTAGGCTGGCTGGCGCCGCCGCTTTATTTGCTGGCAATCGTTTTGCCCGCTTATCTCTTGGTGCGGCTCACAACAGGCGGATTGAACGCCGGCTCGCAGGAACGCTTTTGGGGCGCGCTGGCAACCGGCATGGCAGTGGGTACCTCCATCGCGGTCGTCATCGAATTGATGCTTTTGATCATTGTGCTGATCGGTGTGGGAATATATGCCGGATTGAATCCACAATTTCTTGAAAGTTTCCGTCAACTTGCGAATCAGCTCTCGAACGCCGCGAACCTGGATGAAGTGTTGACCCTGGCAGGCCCGTGGCTGGCAAGTCCGTGGGCGATTCTGATCGGGTTATTTTTCTTCTCCATATTGACGCCGCTCATCGAAGAGACCTGCAAGTCCATTGCGCCGTGGTTGATCTTCGACCGGCTCGATTCGCCCGTGCAGGGATTCGCGGCCGGCGCGTTGAGCGGCGCGGGCTTTGGTCTGCTCGAGAGTCTGCTGGCCTCCGCCATGCCCGACGCCAATTGGGCAACCACGCTCCTGGTGCGCGGCGGAAGCACCATGATGCATATCGCCGCGGCAAGCATCACCGGCTGGGGAATCGGAATGTTCCGTGCGAATAAACGTTTCCGATATTTGATCGCCGCATACTTGACGGCAATGGGCCTTCACAGCCTGTGGAATGCCTGTGTGGTGATTATCGTAGACGGCGGGTTTCGGCTGGTGGCCGGAACCCGTTCGCCCGATGCAATCGGCGTGTTCATGGCATTCACGGGAGCGTCAATTCTGGTGATCCTGTGCATCATCATCCCGCTGGCGCTTGGATTGGCAAATTGGAGATTCCGCGCTGCAGCGAAGGCAGAAGCGCTGATTGGGCCTCCGGTCGTTGATAGGCAAAGCTGAAGTCAGTCAGCGGTAAAATACACTCATGTCTTATAACAGCGCCCCCTCCTCCGCCATTGACAGGATTGCCAACACCGCACGCGACGGCGACCTCGCCGAACTCGTCGGCCTGCGGCACAAGCATTTCATCATCACGCTCAAAGCCGGAACGAAATTTGAAACGCATCGCGGCGTCATTCGACACGACGATCTGATCGGCAAAGCCTGGGGCACGCAAGTCTTCAGCCATTTGGGCGCGCCGTTCTTTCTGTTACAACCGTCGCTCGCGGATTTATTGAACGACTTACCGCGCTCCACGCAAATTCTTTATCCAAAAGACATCGGTTTCATTTTGGTGACGATGGGCATCGGGCCGGGCAAAAAAGTCATCGAAGCGGGGACCGGGTCCGGGGCCATGACAATCGCAATGGCATACGCGGTCGGCGCGGAGGGACGCGTCGTGTCGTATGAAGTCCGGCCAGATATGCAGAATCTGGCAAAGAAGAATCTCGAGCGCGTCGGTCTCGCTGCGCGCGTGGACTTCAAATTGCGCGACATCCAATCGGGCTTCGACGAAACCGACGGCGACGCCTTCTTCCTCGATGTGCCGAACCCGTATGATTACATTCCACAGGTCCGCGCCGCGCTGAAACCCGGCGGATTTCTCGGCTGTCTTTTGCCGACCGTCAATCAGGTCGAGCAATTATTGATCGCTCTGCGGCGCGAACATTTTGCGTTTATCGAAGTCTGCGAAATTTTGGCGCGCTATTACAAGGCTGAACCGAACCGTCTGCGTCCCACCGACCGCATGGTGGCGCACACCGGTTTTTTGATTTTCGCGCGAAAGATCGAACCGGGCGAGGATGAACGCGGCAAAGAGTTGGAAAAAGAAATCGATTCTGCCGATGTGTTCGGTCACTAACAAATCAGACCATTGATTCTATGTGAAGGAGACACTTTATTATGCGCCGAATGTTTCGCCGTGAATTACGCCGGAGTTATGCCCCGCCCGATATGATCCTTGTCCTCCAGCGCGCCAACGAACTGATGGCCACCGGCGATTATGCCGGAGCCGCAAGTTCTTTTGAGCAGATGGCGCGCGCCGCAGAGGGCCGCGCCGGGAAGCGCGCCCCCCTGCTTTACATTCAGGCCGGGCGCGCCCGCATCTTCGCCGGGCAAAGCGCGCTGGGCGTGGATTTGCTGGAACGCGGACTTGGCTTGTTCGCTGTAAGAGGTCGTCCGCGAAAGCTGGCACGCGCCGCCTATCGAATCGTCAACGAACTGAATCAACGCGGGCTGGCCAAAGAAGCGCAACAAATTACAAAATACGTCACAGAACTTGAACCCGGGCTCAATCTGAACAATGTGCCTGCCGAAGAGGCAGAGAAGCATCCCATTCTGCCGACGCATTGCCCCGGCTGTGGCGCGCCGCTTCATCCCGATGAAGTGGACTGGATAGACAGCGTCACTGCCGAATGTGAATATTGTGGCAGCCCGGTGCGAGGAGAAAATTAACCGCAAGGAACGCCAAGTGCGCAAAGCAGAGGAGGAAAAACTTCGCGCACTTTGCGCGCTTCGCGGTGGGAATACGAGATGACCATTTCCATCACGGAAGCTTACATCTCCCAGAAATTACGCCAGGCCATCGAAGCCGCCGATTCCTCAATGGATGGCTATGCTGAGATTGATCTCACAAAAGATATGCGTTTGAAATGCGCGGCGGTGCTTGTGCCGTTGATCTGGCAGGACGATGAGTGGCATTTGCTTTTCACGCGCCGGACCGAGCAGGTGGAGAGTCATAAAGGTCAGGTATCTTTCCCCGGCGGCGCATGTGACGAGGGCGAAACGACGCCCGAAGAGACGGCTTTACGCGAAGCCAACGAGGAAATAGGAATTGACCGGCGCGATGTCCGCCTGCTGGGACGGCTGGTCAACATGATCACGGTCACCAGTTTTCGCGTCACACCGGTGGTGGGAGTCCTCAAATGGCCAATCGTTCTGCGCATCGGGCAAAACGAAGTCGAGCGCGTGTTTACCATTCCGCTCAACTGGCTGGCAGACAAACGCAATCGCTGGGAATTTACCATGCTGGGTCACAACCGTTCGCTGATCGCCTATCATCCATACGATGGCGAATTGCTCTGGGGAGCAACCGCAAGAATGACAGTGGATCTCCTCAAAGTATTGGAACTGGCATAACAGGCAAAATCCAACACGGGGCTGCAAAACGGGAAAATCCCGCTTTCAGGAGATGGCTTTGCCCGCTGAGAGATGCCCGCTCGCCATGACACCCAATTTTGAGAATTTGCCCGTGAATTTGCGCCCGAACGCAGACTCCGAGACGACATGAATGCCGCGCCGCGGGGACACTGCGTAACATCAACCGTTTAAAAAAACTCCCCGCCGGTTGGCGGGGAGTCCACTTTCACATTAGACCTCCTGCAAAAGCCCATAGAAAGTATCATGCGCTTGGCGGCGGGGGCACGTATGCAGGGGAATCCATTGAAGCTTATTTCTTCTTTTCGCCTTCTTCAGGAACTTCCTCTTCCTTCTTGCCGCGTTCCACCGAGAGTTCAGGCTCAACCGCTTCCGCCTCGGCAGGCGCTACGCCTTCCGCCGCGGCAGCTGGAGCTTCTTCTTCGACTTTGGCGAAGGTCGCCACTACAACCATTTCGTCGGGATCATCCAGCACGCGGATCTTATCGGACACAACCACATCACGTACATGGATACCGTCGCCGGGCTTCAACAGCGGCGAAATGTCCACAACGATTTTATCGGGCAGATCGGTGGGCAGACACTCCACCGAAAGCGCGTGCAAGCCGGTGACCAGCACGGCGTTTTGATCTTTAACCGCGGGCGACACGCCGGTCAGTTCGATGCGGATTTCGGCGCGAATCTTTTCGGTCAGCGACACCGCCAGAAAATCCACATGAAGCAGATTCCCCTTGATGAAATTGCGCTGACGTTCGCGAACCAGTGTCGGATATTCTTTTCCATCAAGATCAATCGTCACCAGCGTGGACGAACCGACCTTGTTCAAAGCCAGATTCGCATCGTGCGCGTCCAATGAAATATTGAGCGGTTCAATATGGCGTCCATAGATCACCGCCGGCAACTTTCCAGCGCGGCGCAAAGCGCCAACTTGTTTGCCTCGCACATCCCGCCTGGATGCTTTTAGAACAACTTTCTCCATCTTTTCTCCTCGAGCGCCTCTCACCGTACCAACGACGATTACCTTCGCTCTTTAGAATGAATTTTGCAGCAACAGCCCAGATCGCTGTTGCCTTTCCACAATTTAATCGCGGCGGAACAAACCGCGCACCAACAAAAACAACACGCCGCCAAACAATCCGCCGAGCAGACCCGCGATCAATGCGCTGCGGGCATCCATCATGGTATGGACTTCGCCTTCGACGCGGCCTCCAAACAAAACCAGTGTTTCGATTCGTTCGCCCCGGACCTCACGGCCGGCTATCACGCCCGCGTACGCGTTTTCCAAATTGGCTGTTCCTGCCACCGCCGCGCCGACCGCGCCATTCACATGGACAGTCTGCGCTTTGACAACGGCCGCGCCGCTGTCCTTCAACGCGGCTTGCCGGGAATTAACCACACCCAGCGCGGATTCGTGCGCATCAACTTGGTCGGCTGTCAATTCAGCCGCGGCGCTCAAATGCAGTTCCACTTCGTCTGCGGAAATTTCACGCGCCGCGCTTTGATTCATCCGCACCAGTTCGGCCTTGACGGACTCAACGCTCGATTGCGACAGGTTGGTCACCTGAGGCAATTCATCGTTAGAGCCGCTGGTTGAAACGATATTCGGCATAAGTCCGGGAAAGATGCGTTGAACTTATTCAGAAAAATGCGTGGCGCTGAGGCGCCACGCCAATCGAGCGGGATGAATTTTAGTCGGACGAGTTGCTTTCGTCAAGACAACACAAATTCGGGCAGGTTGGTGATGAATGGCGGATATACAATGCCGTTTTCGGTGACGATGGCCGAGATCAAACGATTGGGCGTCACGTCGAAAGCCGGATTGCGCGCCTTTGCATTTTGCGGCGCGACGCGTTCGCCGCGGAATTGAAGATCGAGCACTTCGCTGGCATCGCGTTCTTCGATGGGTATCTGACTGCCGTCTTTCAGGCTCAAATCAATCGTCGGCGTCGGGACGACAGAATAGGCCGGAACGCCATTATCGTACGCGGCAAGCGCCAGCATGTACGTGCCAATTTTGTTGGCGACATCGCCGTTGGCGGTCACGCGGTCCGCGCCGAAGAAAACTTTTTGGGCATTGCCGGCGCGCAGAAAATACCCCGCCATGTTGTCGCTGATGATTTCATATGGAATTTTATATTGCTCCAATTCCCAGGCCGTCAGGCGCGCGCCCTGCAGGCGTGGGCGCGTTTCATCCACAAGAACATGGACACGTTTGCCCTGTTCGTGCGCCATGCGAATCAC
Organism: Anaerolineales bacterium; assembly: GCA_042408355.1. Taxonomy (GTDB): domain Bacteria; phylum Chloroflexota; class Anaerolineae; order Anaerolineales; family Villigracilaceae; genus Fen-1038. Next base: position 31,126 of record JBHORD010000155.1, on the reverse strand, counting down.
ACCCAGGGCAGTGCCCCAATCCACGGCGGCCAGCGCGCCTGTGTTGCAATGATGGATGATCGTATCGCCATCGTCAATCAACGCTGCGCCGTGCTGCGCCATGCGTTTGTTGATCTCCACATCTTCATCCGCGATTCTCTGCGCTTCATCCAAAACCGCCTGACGAAGTTCGTCGGCATTCAGATTTTTATTTTCGACCGAGCGGATGACTCGATCCACTGCCCAGGACAGATTCACAGCGGTCGGCCGCGCCGATTTCAAAACGGCCGCGGCGGATCTTAGATCGGCGAGCAAATCGCCGGTCGAGGACGAAGCGGATTCGCGCGCCGCAAGCGCAAGCCCAAATGCGGCCGCGGCCCCAATCGCTGGCGCGCCGCGCACGACCATTTCTTTAATCGCGGCCGCCACTTCTTTATGGCTTTTATATGCAACCACTTCAAATGCGCCCGGCAAGCGGCGCTGATCAATCATTTTGGTCTGATTGTTTTCCCAAAAAACAGTTCGCATCGCATCTCACTTTTTGAAAAATTGTTCGCGCAGTTCCGCTAATTTTGCACCGACCGCCGGCGGAATGCGTTCGACGTGTCCCATCGCCCGGGCGCGCCAGAAAACTTCAGCCACATGTTCGACGCGTTCCAACGCGATGAGGGCTTCCTCCAAATCTTTTCCAACCGTCAGGCTTCCGTGCTGGCGAAGGAGAATCGCATCGTGATCCCGAATCAACGGCCGGACGACGTCCGCATCTTCGTGCGACGACGGCATGGCATACGCGCTGACTGGCACATCGCCAAGCGTCAGCATGACTTCGGGCAAAACATCGGCGGGAAATTCCAAACCGGCTACGGTCAGCGCGGTGGCAAAAACCGGATGAGCGTGAATCACCGCACGCACGTCGGGACGTTGTTTATAAACTTCCAGATGCATCGGCGTTTCAGAAGAGGGCCGGCGGCCTTTTGGAGATTGATGAACGTTTCCCTGCAAATCCATCACGATCAGATCGCTTGATTCCATGCGGCCCTTGGAAAGTCCCGAAGGCGTAATCAGGATGAGTTTTTCATCGAGACGCACGGAAATATTGCCATCATTCGATGTCAGCAAATGACGTTCATAGCAGATCCGGCCGCATTCGATGATCGCGCCGCGCAACTGTTGTTCATCAGCATACGAAGGAAATCGCAACATAGCGGGCGAATTGTAAAGTTGGCGGCGAAAGCCGTCAATATTTGCGGGGCCGCGTCTCCGATTGAAAAAAACAAATTTGTTTTTTCAATATGAAGAGCGCACAACGCGGATGCCTGCAACCATCGTTCAACCGCCGGCGCAGGATGAAACATAAAATTCCCTTCCGCGTGCCGGAAGGGAATTTTTCATTTTGTGATTTGCGCCTTGATTACGCAGTGACCGGCGCAGGTTGCGGCGTGCCGCTTTTCTTTGGAAACGGCGGCGGGAAAATCGCCTCGAATTCTTCGCGCGTGATGGTTTCGGCTTCGAGTAACCTTTGCGCCACAGCATCCAACTGCTGGCGATATTTGATCAACAAACTCTTTGCCCGCTCATACGCCTCTTCCACAATCTTGCGGACCTCCTGATCAATCCGCTCGGCGACCGCCTCGGAATAATCGCGCTGTTCCGAAATTTCGCGGCCGAGGAAAATCAACTCTTCCTTCTGGCCGTATTGCAGCGGTCCCATGTCGTCGCTCATGCCGAGCCGCGTCACCATGGTGCGCGCCATGCGCGTCACCTGTTCGATGTCGTTCGCCGCGCCGGAAGTAATGTCGTCAAAAACGACCTCCTCTGCAACACGGCCTCCCAGCGCATACGCCAGATTCGCCAGCAATTTCTTACGCGAGTAAAGCAGACGGTCCTCGTCGGGACGGAACCACGTCACGCCGCCGGCCTGACCGCGTCCAACGATGGAAACTTTTTGAACGGGATCGGCTTCGGGGATGGCGTTCGCCACCACCGCATGCCCTGCTTCGTGGTAGGCAATGATGCGCTTCTCTTCATCCGAGATCAAACGCGACTTTCGTTCGGGGCCCATCACCACGCGCTCAATCGCTTCTTCGAGTTCAGCCTGCCCGATGGATTTCTTATTTCGACGTGCGGCGAGAATCGCGCCTTCATTAACGAGGTTCTCCAAATCCGCGCCGACGAAGCCCGGTGTGCCGCGCGCCAGGGCGGCAAGATCAACCTTCGGATCCAGCGGTTTGCCTTTGACGTGAACCCTGAGTATCGCCTCGCGTCCTTTGACATCGGGACGATCCAGCGTCACACGGCGGTCAAAGCGTCCGGGGCGCAAAAGCGCGGGGTCGAGAATATCGGGCCGGTTGGTCGCGGCGATGATAATGATGTTGGTGTCGGTATCGAAACCATCCATCTCGACCAGCATTTGGTTGAGCGTCTGCTCGCGCTCATCGTGCGAACCGCCGAGTCCCGCGCCGCGCTGACGACCGACCGCGTCGATTTCATCCACAAAGACGATGCACGGCGAATGGCGTTTGGCCTGATCGAATAGATCGCGCACGCGGCTGGCACCCACGCCGACAAACATTTCCACAAATTCAGAGCCGGAAATGGAGAAGAACGGAACGCCCGCCTCGCCGGAAACCGCTTTGGCAAGCAGAGTCTTGCCCGTGCCGGGAGGTCCGACCAGCAGGACGCCTTTGGGAATGCGCGCCCCAAGCTGAATGAATTTCTGCGGCTCCTTCAGGAATTCCACAACTTCCGCCAGCTCCTGTTTGGATTCCTCCACGCCGGCGACATCATCGAACGTTACAGTGGGATGTTCGCCGCTGAACATGCGCGCCCGCGATTTGCCAAATGCCATGGCCGCATTGTTGCTCCCCTGCGCCTGGCGGAAGATGAACCAGAGCACGCCTGCCATGAAAATAACCGGCAAAATGTAGAGCAGACTGCTCAAAATTCCCGCCCACTGGGAAGGCGGCTGGATTTCAATTTCAACGTTGTTCGGCGACAATTCGGCGGGCGTCACACCCAGGCTGATAAGCTGATCCACGAGTGTTGCAGACGATTCCTTATGCGAGTCGGCTTCCTTGCCCGATTTATAAATGATGTGAATGCTGTCATCACTTTGGACAATAATGCGCGCTACAGTTCCATCTTGAACGGCTTTCGCTACATCGTTGATTGTCAAGGGCGGCTGGCTCGAGCTATCCTGCCGAAAACCGACATACAGCATCGCGCCAATCGCTACAATCAACAGAAAGTAGATAATGAACGATTGGGTACGGTTAGAATTCACGGATTCCTCCAAAAATCTTACAGGTGAAATTATACCAACCTACTACCTCTGCGGATAGCCCAAACCATTTATTTATATGATTTTCTAATAAACGGCTCATGCTTGATTCCAATAAATCCTGACGGGCCGGCCGTTCCCGTTATTACAGAATCTCGATCTCGACCGGGCAGTGATCCGAGCCATGTACATCCTCATGGATCACCACATCGCGGACGCGCGGCATGAGCGATTCAGAAACCAAAAAATAATCGAGCCGCCAGCCGATGCCGCGGGCGCGGGCGTTGACGCGATACGTCCACCACGTGTACTGAATCCGTTCAGGATAAAGATAACGGTATGCATCCACAAAGCCGTGATCCAAAAACTTCTGAACCCACTCACGTTCCTCCGGCAGAAAACCAGACGTGGTTTCGTTCTCTTTCGGATTCTTCAAATCAATCGGACGATGTGCGGTATTGAAATCGCCGGTTATCACAATCTTTTCGTTCGAGCGATGCAGTTCATCGCAGATCTTCAACAGGCGCGCATAGAACTCAAGTTTATAGTCCACGCGCTCTTTGCCGCGCTGGCCATTCGGGCAGTAAACGTTATATAAAACGAGATCACGATGACGGGTGCGGATGACGCGGCCTTCGCCGTCGAATTTTGGATCGTCGAGTCCCAATAGGATTTCATCCGGCGCATCGCGATAGAACGTCGCCACGCCGCTGTAACCGGGACGCTGGGCCGGATTCCACACAAATGGCATTTTCAACGCCTGAAGCTGAGGCGTGGTTAACTGTTCCGGGCGCGCTTTGACTTCCTGCAGGCACAAGGCATCCGCAAATTGATCCCACGCCCAATCCAGCGCGCGTTTATCGAGCGCGGCGCGAATTCCATTTACATTCCAACTGATGATCCTCATCTGTCAGAACGCCCCGCAATATGGTAAACTTGCCCAAAGAGCATCCATGGACAACAATAAGATAAAACATATCTTGTGCATCGAGGACGAGCCGGAGATGATTGACCTGATCCGACTCATTCTTGGGCGCCGCGGTTTCGAAGTAAAAGGCGCGGCAGGCGGAACAGCAGGATTGAAAGCTGTACGCGAGCAATTGCCCGATCTCGTTCTGCTCGATCTGATGATGCCGGACATGGATGGTTGGGAAGTATACCAACAAATGAAAGCCGAAGAAGCGACGAGAAATATTCCTGTCATCGTTGTGACTGCTAAAGCACAAAGCATTGATAAGGTTCTCGGCCTGCACATTGCCAAAGTGGATGATTACATCGCCAAGCCTTTCAGCCCGCAGGATCTGCTCAACAGCGTTGAAAAAGTCTTCGGCGCAAACGCAAACAAAGTCCCGCAATAAAAGCCACGATGAAACCCCGGCGGGGCGGACGGCCTTCTGTAAAGGCGATGGCAATGTCCGCTCCGTTTTATCATTCAAGATGTCTCGCGAAATTTTTGTGCAAAATCTAAACCGCCCCATTTCATCTCCGCCGCGGATTAAATTCTGCGGCTCTTTTTTGTGCAGATTACGCGGCCTGATGTTCCGTTCGCGTCTCGATTTGAACGAGGGCTTGCTGCTTGCCATTGGGCGGGACTCGCGCGCCGACTCTTCGATTCACATGCTGTTTGTCCCGTTCGATCTGGCTGTGATTTGGATCAATACCGATATGGAAGTGGTGGACAAGGTCATCGCCAAATCGTGGAGACCGGCTTATTTTCCAGCCAGAGCGGCGCGTTACACGCTTGAAATCCATCCCGATCATTTCAATCAATACGAAATCGGCCATCGAGTAAAATTTGAAGATGCTTAAACGGTCTTTGAGTCTGGCTTTCGTTTTCAGTTTATTTTTTGCAGTGAGACCAGTCACGGCTCAAACGCCCACACCGAGTGCGGGACCGGTCTACATTATTCAATCGGGCGATACGCTCTCCGGCATTGCGGAGCGGTTCAATGTCTCACTGAACGATTTGATGACCGCTAATAACATCACTGACCCCAATGTGGTGAGCGCCGGGCAACAGCTTGTCATCCCGGGGCTGGAGGGCATTACAGGCATTCTTACGACGGAACAAATCAATTTTGGAGATTCGTTCCGCAGTTTCGAGAGGCGCACTCAAGTCCCGGCTGATTTGCTGGTGAAATTAAATCATCTCATCAGCCCAACGCAACTTTATGTCGGCTCCAATTTGATCATCCCGCAACAAGACAATGCGGCGACCTTAACAAACCGCCTGACTCCTGCTCCGGGGGAGTCGCTGCTTGAAATGGCCGTCGAAGCCGGCACCGATCCGTGGACGCTTGCGGCGCTCAATTCGCTGAGCGGAACGTGGGACGGGTTGCCCGGCGATGTGCTTTATGCGCCCGGCACAGCCGCACAAAATCAAACGGCAAACGGCCTGCCATCCGCTTTTCTTGATGTCCAAATCCCAAGCCTGCCGTTCAAACAAGGCGGAACCGCCGAGATTATTGTCAAACCGGCCGCAGGCGTAACGTTGGGCGGCGTCTTGGTAAATCAGCCGTTGCACTTCTTTCCGATGGGTGACGGACGTATGGTGGCATTGCAGGGTGTGTATGTAATGCTCAAGCCCGGGGTCTATCCGCTTGAATTGGACGCCACATTACCAGATGGCACAAAACAATCTTTCGAGCAAATGGTATTGGTCGGTGTAGGCGATCAACCCAAAGTGGCGATCCCGGTTCCTCCCGAAGATCCTACGATAATGGAATCGGAGGATCAACAAGTGGCGGCCATCGTCGCGCAGGCCACGCCGACAAAATACTGGCAGGGCAAATTCGTTTTACCGGTGGGTCTGCCCTATTGCATCAAGGACTGGTTCGGCACGCCGCGCGATCTTCCTTACAATGGAAACATGTACCATTACTTTCACGGCGGCGTAGATTACGGAGTTTGCTCCACAGATCATCCCTTTGATATTTACGCCGCGGCGCCTGGCAAAGTGGTCTACACGGGCAAATTCAACGCGCGCGGAAACGTTACCATCATTGATGATGGCTGGGGAGTTTATACGCTATATGCTCATCAACTTGACGGGGGCATTTATGTCACGGTTGGACAACAAGTTCAAGCGGGACAATTAATTGGCCATATTGGGGCGACCGGACACGTGACAGGCCCGCATCTTCACTTCGAGATGTGGGTTAATGGCATACAAGTCAACCCGCTGGACTGGCTGAATAATACATACCCGTAAACTCGAAAGCTTTTTCGCCAGTTGCTTATACCGGCTTTCATTCTCGTTCTGAAACGCAAGCATGTACAATCAAGTGACGCTTACCCTTAACTCCGTGTTGCGCTTTGTTTGCCTTTGTGCTAAACTATTTTACGTCCGCCAAAGATGAATTCAGTGGTCAGCTTCTTGAAGCAGAGTGACATTTTCTATCAACTAACGCCAACTCAATTGGAGTTAGTTGCGAACTTGTGTCAGGAGGTTGTCTATCAGGCGGGGGAAATGATATTCAGAGAAAATAGCGACAGCCAGGAATTGTATATTATCGCTCAGGGAGAGGTCGAGATATTGATCGAATCGGCGAACAGCGCGGCCGCCTCAGGGTCCGGAGCCGATACGGTCATCACTAAATTGCGCCGGGGCCAATCGTTCGGGGAAATTGCGCTGGTGGACGAAGGGTTGAGGTCTGCGTCGGCGCGCGTGGCCCAAAAAGATACCAGACTGCTCGTCATTCCCCGCGATAAGCTAATCATGCTATGCGAGACATATCCGCAATTGGGCTATCGGCTGATGCATAACCTGGCCGCCGACCTTGCGATGAAAATCCGAAATACTGATCTTCGGATGCGCGATCAGCTTTTATACAGAGGCTAAAGCAAAACTTTAAGGAAAGTCTAGACAGGAACTCTTGACCTTCTTTAAAATTAATCTTATTATTGGCGGCTAACAACACGACATTAAGTTTGGCGAGCAAGTTTTATTGTTTTATACAAGCCGCGAGAATATCCATGAAACATGGGACGTCTCTGCGGCTTTCTGTATAAATTAAGTAATTGACACTTCGTCCAAAGGAGGTGAGTGCCGGCACAGGTAGCATGGTCAGCTATGGTTGTCGCACCCGTTCTGTTATCTGTAACATTGCATAACGGGAAGGTTTCAACTCAAATTTCGGAGGAGTAAGAAATGTCTAAAAGATCGTTTGTTCTGATTTCCGTGCTGGTAGCCGCCAGTCTGTTGCTTGCCGCTTGCGGCGCGGGCGGCGGCGCGGCAAAGACACTTAAAATCGTGTCGAGCCTGCCGATGACTGGCTCATCGCTCACCCAGACACAGACCATTGTCAACGCTGAGCAACTTCGTTTAGCCCAAGCCAACAATCAAGCCTGCGGCGGTAAATATACATTATCATATGAGGCGTGGGACGATGCGTCTGCGGCGCAAGGTCAGTGGGATCCCGCCGTTGAGACAGCAAATGCAAACAAGGCAGCGGCCGATCCTTCCATCATTGCCTATCTCGGTACATTCAACTCAGGCGCTGCCGCCCTTTCCATTCCGATTCTGGATCAGGCTGGTCCGTTGGTCATGATTTCACCGGCCAACACCTATCCTGGCTTGACCAAACCCGGCAAAGGCGCGCCGGGCGAGCCTGACAAATACTACCCTGCCGGTATCCGCAACTACACGCGCGTTGTTACCGCCGATGATGTTCAGGGTGCGGTTGATGCCAAATTCATGTTCAACAATCTCGGCGTAAAAACCGTCTACATCCTCGACGATCAACAGTTGTACGGTAAGGGCGTTGCCGATGTATTTGAAACCACAGCCAAGTCCTTGGGCATGACCGTTCTGGGACATGAAGGCATTGACACCAAAGCCGCTGATTACAAGGCTTTGATGACCAAGATTTCCACCAGCAACAATGGTCAGCCCCCGGACGGCATCTTCGTTGGCATGGTTATTGACAGCAATGCCACACAGTTGTTGAAGGACAAGGTCGCCATCATGGGCGATAACACCAAGGTCAAGTTCATGGGGCCGGATGGTATTCAAACCCAGGCCATGATTGACGGCGCAGGCGCCTCGACCGCCGAGGGCATTTACGCCTCCGTGGCAGGCGTTCCGCTTGACAAGTTGGGACCTGCGGGCCAGCAGTTCGTCAAAGATTATGAAGCGAAGTATGGCAAGCTGACTGAACCGTACGCCGTCTATGGTTACGAGGCCATGAACGTTCTCCTGAAGGCCATTGAGAATGTATGCGCTTCGGGCGGCGATCCCAGCAACCGCAGGGCTGTCCGCGATGCCGTATTCGCGATCAAGGACTTCAACGGTGTATTGGGCACCTGGTCATTCGATGCTAACGGCGACACCACATTGACCGATATGACCATCTATCAGGCCAAGAACGGCGCTTACGTTGCTGTAGGCACGTTCAAATAATTTCTTGGTACGTTCAGGGGCGGCAACTTTGCCGCCCCTCCTCTTTTTTGCCGAGAATCCAGGAGATAGGAGCAGAATGTCTACGAAGACAAAAACCATTCTGAGGCGAATTCTAATCACCGTGGTGGTGTTGTATATTGTCTTTTTAGTGGGGCCCATTGCTGGCTTCGATGTTCCCACCATTGCCAAAGCAATCCAATCTGACCCGCGTCAATTATTTCAATTTATTATCGTTGGCATTGCCAATGGAGCCATTTGGGCCATTATCGCTCTTGGGTACACAATGGTATATGGCATCATCGAGTTGATCAATTTTGCGCACGGCGATTTGTATATGTGGGGAGTCTTTTCCTCCCTAACAGTTCTTTCTCTCACCGGAACACTAACGACCAACGACCCAGTACATATTATTTGGGGCCTCGCGGCCGCCTTGATATTTGCTGTTGTTTTTTGCGCACTTGTAAATGTCGCCATCGAGCGACTTGCCTACCGCCGATTACGCAATGCGCCGCGCCTGGCCCCGCTCATTTCGGCAATTGGCATGTCTTTTACTTTGGAGAATATCGGCCTTATCTGGGCGCAACAATCCTGGCTCGTTCCATCCTTCGGCACAACAGGCGGCGCTTCCCAAAAGGATTACCCAGATTTGCTCACCCGCTTGTTTCAGGGGCTGGGATTCAACACCAATTTGTTGTCGTACACTGGCATCGGCCTGCGCTTCACCATCAAAGATTTACTTGTGATTGTGTTGGCTGGCGCTTTGATGCTTGGTCTGCGTCTGTTCATCCAGAGAACATCGCTGGGCAAGGCCATGCGTGCAACTGCTCAAAACCGAGACGCGGCCAAAATGCTGGGGATTGACATTGACCGGGTGATCTCCGCTACGTTCCTAATTGGCGGAGGTTTGGCTGGCGCCGCTGGTCTGATGGCAGGTCTGTACAACGGCACAGCCTGGTGGTTCATGGGATTCCGCGCCGGTTTATTTGCTTTCACAGCCGCTGTCCTGGGAGGCATCGGAAATATTACAGGAGCCATGTTTGGCGGATTCATGATCGGCCTTCTGGCGTCATTCAGCGACGGCTATCTCAACGCCCGCTGGACCGAGGCTTGGGTATTTGCAATTTTGGTTCTGATTTTGCTGTTGCGCCCAACCGGTTTGTTCGGCGAGCAGGTTGGTGAGAAGGCTTGAGAGGTGCACCCATGCAACCAAATATAAAATCAGGCATCACTTTTGGACTCATCGCCGGAGTAATGACCTTCATTTTTGGAGGTTGGTCGGTACTTATCATTGGACTCCTGTACGGCGCGGGACTCGGCTTAGCCTTAAGCGGACGATTGAAACGGGATACGCCCCTCAAAACGGCCCTACAGGCACTCCCTGGAGCGGCGGCTTCGGGCGCAGTTCTCTTGATTCTGAGCCTATTCCAAAATTATGTTGTCGCTCCCGCCATTGGTCAACTTTCCTCCAGTTTAAGCATTGTAATTCCAGCCAATCTGGGCGGTGTTCTCGGCGGTATCTTGTTGACTCTCATTGTTGCCGGTCTGCACGCCTTGCCCGAAAAACAGGAACGCACAGGCAAATTGATTTTGCTGGCAGCGATTGTTGTTGCCTTTCCCTTCCTGGATTCTTTCACTGGATTAAACTGGCTGGCTCAAGTCATCTTTGCACTGATCTTCGTGATCCTGGGTATGGGGTTGAATATCGTGGTCGGCTATGCCGGATTGTTGGATTTGGGTTATGCCGCTTTCTTTGCCATTGGCGCATACACAACCGGCATTCTGTCCTCGCCTCAACATAATATCTTCTTGAACTTCTGGCTGGTCATATGGATAGCCGCGGCAGTGGCCGCCGTATTTGGTCTGTTACTCGGCGCCCCAACCCTGCCATTGCGCGGAGATTATTTGGCCATCGTCACATTGGGTTTCGGTGAAATCATTCCAGTTGTATTCCGCAACTTGACCGATGTGACCATTCAGGATCCGCTCACCTGTTGGATTATCCCTGGATTGATTCGGCTTTTTGGCGGACAATCAAGCATGGTGTGTATTACACTTCTTTCTCATATGGACGTGACAGCCGGCGAAAGAGGCATTAATCCAATCGGCCGGCCGTACTTGCCTTTCATCGGACTGTTTACCAACGCCCAGCCCATCCCCTGGTACTTCCTGATCATCGCGATTATCCTGCTGACGATCTTCTTGATCAATCGCCTGCGTGAGAGCCGCCTGGGACGCGCGTGGATGGCGATCCGCGAGGATGAACTGGCCGCCTCACAAATGGGAATTGATCCGGTTCGCACGAAACTCCTGGCGTTTTCCATGGGCGCGACCTTCTCCGGCTTCGCCGGCGCATTTTACGCCGCGTACATTTCGGGTATTTTCCCCAGCGTATTTGATTTTAGCGCTTCGATCCTCATTCTATGTACGGTCATTTTAGGAGGCCTGGGCAACATATACGGCGTGATCGTCGGCGGACTGGTTCTCCTTACAGCCGACCGCCTCTTCCTGCCAGCTTTGAAAGATTTCCTCGGAGGACTGCTCAATCATACAATCCTGCCGGCGCTTGCGGGGAATCCAACATTGCAAGCCGCCGTGGCGCAAAATGCAAACCCGATCTTATATCGCTACCTGCTCTTCGGGTTAACGCTGGTAATTATGATGGCAGTCCGGCCCGAAGGCCTGGTGCCAAGTCAACAGCGCCGTATGGAATTGCACGAGGCAGATGAGGCGCCAAATGTTGCAGCCTCCTCAACGATGAAAAATTAGGAGATCAGCCGTGAATCTCTTTGAAGCTCGTAAAGTCACCAAAATGTTTGGAGGCTTGACCGCCGTCAACAACGTGGATTTCACCATGGAACAAGGAATGATTGCCGGCTTAATCGGACCGAACGGCGCAGGCAAAACCACCTTTTTCAATTGCATGACCGGCATTTATAAGATCACAAGCGGTGCAATCACATTCGACGGTCACGACATTACCAAACTCAAGCCATTCCAGATCACTGCCTTGGGCATTGCCCGAACCTTCCAGAACATTCGTCTGTTTGCCAACATGAGCGCAATCGAAAACGTCCTTGTGGGCGAGCACGTGCGTTTGCATTCAAATTTGGTCGGTCAGCTCATCCGCGATCGCGGCACCATGAAAGAAGAAGCAGAAGCGCGCGCCAAAGCGCTTGATATGTTGGAATTTGTCGGCTTGCGCCGCTCCGACGCGGACGTAACTGCGAAGAACCTTCCGTACGGATTGCAGCGCCGGCTCGAAATCGCCCGCGCGCTGGCTACGAAACCGAAACTACTGCTCCTGGATGAGCCTACTGCAGGAATGAACCCGAACGAGACACTCGATCTGACAAGCTTCATCCAACGCATCCGAAAAGAATTAAATTTGACCATCCTGTTGATCGAACACCACATGCGCGTCGTCATGGGAATCTCCGACCGCGTATCGGTGCTCGACTACGGAGAAAAAATCGCGGAGGGCAGTCCGGCGGAAGTACAGAAGAACGAACGAGTGATCGAGGCCTATCTCGGTAAAGGCACTGTCACAAAATAAAGGCACAGATACCATGCTTGAACTTAAAGATGTTCACACCTATTACGGCAATATTCACGCCTTGAAAGGCATCTCCCTTAACGTCGAAAAAGGGGAGATTGTAACCTTGATCGGTTCGAATGGCGCCGGTAAAAGCACCACCCTTCGCACCATTCAGGGAATCAACCGTCCGCGTTCCGGAACCATCCTGCTCGAAGGGGAGGCGCTGGAAAAACTTCCACCGCATGAGATTGCCATACGCGGCGTTGCACAGAGCCCCGAAGGACGCATGATTTTCCCGCGCATGACCGTGATGGAAAATCTCGAAATGGGCGCGTATGCGCGCAAAGACAAATCCGGCATGAGCGAAGACCTCGAACGCGTCTTCAAACTCTTCCCGCGCCTTAAAGAACGCATCAATCAAAAAGGCGGGACGCTCTCCGGCGGCGAACAGCAGATGCTCGCCATGGGACGCGCATTAATGGCCCGCCCGCGCATTCTTCTTCTGGACGAACCTTCGATGGGCCTTTCTCCTATTTTGGTGGAGTTGATTTTCGACACCATTCAGAATATCAATAAAGAAGGCACAACGATCCTGTTGGTCGAACAAAATGCCTTGATGGCGCTTTCGATTGCCAACCGCGGTTATGTGATTCAAACCGGCGAAATTGTGCTGGCGGATACAGCCGAACGGCTCAAAGAAAACGAGATGGTGCGGAAATCTTATCTGGGCATCGAATAACGTTATTCAGAAAGGAAGGCGTGGAAAAGTCTTTTCACGCCTTCGCCTTTTAATAACCCGCCTTACGCCGTAGCGCGAGATAAATCTCGCGCTTTCAGGCGGCATGAATGCCGCGCTACGGTAAAACTGTATGGCTTTCTCAAAGCCGGGAGCGCCCGCACGATATGGAAAAATGAATCACAAAGAATGCAAAGATCGCGAAGTTTAATGAGTTTTCTTTGCGGCTCTCCGCGCGCCCGGCAGTTCAAAAGGTTTATCAGACATCGCTTTGAGAAAGCCGTAAACGAAATGGTCAGAAAGCTTATCTCAGAGTTGATTCACTGGTACAATCATGCAAACCAATAAGACGAGACCCGCAGCGCGATACGCCGCGGGTCTCTTTGCAAAATTCCTATGGACATCCCAACGAAAGCAGATATTGTCATCATCGGCGGCGGCGTGATGGGAGCCAGCGCGGCGTATCATCTCGCAACGCGCGGCGCGAAGAACATCGTTTTGCTTGAAAAAGAAGAATTCTTCGGACAGGGCGCAACGGGACGCTGTGCGGGCGGCGTCCGTTATCAATTTGCAACCGAAATCAACATCAAATTATCGCTGGCAAGTCTGCCGATGCTCGAACGCTTCAAAGACGAAATCGGACAGGATGTCAACTATCGCAAATGCGGCTATCTTTTTGTTTTAACCCATCCACGGGATGTCGCGCAATTTCAGCATAACGTCCAATTACAGAATAAGCTGGGCATCCAGACTCAGTGGCTGAATGGCGACGAAGTCCGCAAACAATTACCGTTGATGAAACTGGATGATGCGCTGGCCGGAACATTCAATCCGAGCGACGGATTGGTTGATCCGAACAGCGTTGTGATGGGATACATTAACGCCGCGCAGCGATTGGGAATCAAAGCCATCAAGCAGGCGGAAATTATCGGGATACGCGTCAGCGGAGATAAGGTAAAGGCTGTTGAGACCGTTCAAGGTCCGATTGAGACGCGTTTGATTCTGAACGCGGCGGGCCCATGGGCGGCTCAAGTCGGACGAATGGCAGGCGTCCACATCCCCATCCAGCCCATCCGCCGGCAAATGTTCACAACCACCCCCCTGTCCGAGGTGCCTCCTGATTTTCCATTCGTTATTGACTTTGCACAATCGCTTTATTTTCATCGTGAGGGCGAAGGTTTATTGATCGGCATGAGCAATCCCGATCAGGCCCCCGGCTTCGACCAAAGCGTTGACGAAGAATTTGAATTGATCAATCTGGAAGCCGCCATTCAGCGAATGCCGCTCGTGGAAAAAGCCGGGCGCGCCGCGCACTGGGCCGGGCTTTATGAGGTCACCCCCGACGCGCATCCGATTTTCGGAAAGACGCCGCTGGAGGGCTTTTTGATCGTGGCCGGTTTTTCGGGACATGGATTTATGCATGGACCGGTTGCCGGAAAATTGATGGCGGAATATATTTTGGATGGAACCTTTCAAACGGTTAACGTTTCTTCGCTTGACCTTGCGCGTTTTACCGAGGGGAGGCTTATCAGCGAGTACAATGTGGTGTGAGCGAGGAGGCTTGCGTGAAAAAGATTCTTTTTTTATTTCTGCTGGCGGGAGGCGTGTTTATTTTTTCCTCGTGTTCTCACCAGCCTTATCAATGCACTGATCCGGCGGGATGCGTCACGGTCGGAAACAGGGAGAGTATAAAAATCGGCGTCCTGCTCACAATGAGCGGACAACAATCTGCAAAAGCGGCGGGCACGGATGCTCTGCGCGGCATACAACTTGCAATATCCGATAAGGGCCAGGTATTCGGTCATTCGATTGAACTGGTTCAACAGGACGACCAATGTTCGCAAAGCGGCGGACAAGCCGGGGCGCAGGCGTTGGCGGCGGATAAACAAATCGCCGGCGTCATTGGAGCGAATTGCTCCAGCAGTTCGCAAGCCGCGGCGAAAATTCTGTCAGACGCCGGTTATGTGATGATTTCACCGTCCAGCACATTGCCCTCGCTGACCGATCCGCATGCGCGCCCGGTGGGTTTTTTGCGAACGGCCTATAACGACGTCAATCAGGCCGCGGCGGTCGCCGAATTTGCATTCAAGGTTCTTGGATTCAAGAATATGGCAACCGTCAGCGATTCGAGCGACAGCGCAAATCAATTGGCGGTGGCGGCCTGCCAGAAATTTACAAATCTCGGCGGTATATGCTCCCTCCAGGTTCAGCTTGTGTCCGGCCAGGATCCATCCGCAGTCTTACAAAGCATCGCGGCGGCAAAACCCGACATCATTTTCCTGCCGGTCAATCCGGTTGTCGCATCAACGGTGATAAATGGTCTGCGCCAATCCGGCAATTCGGGAACGGCATGGATCGGTTACGACGGTCTGATGAACAGAGACTTCATCGGTCAAACCCAGCCAAATTCGGAAGGCATGTATTTTTCCGCTCCGGCGCCGGTGAATGACCCGCCGGACTTTCTGCAAAAATATAAAAATAAATTTGGGGAGAATCCGATCAACTCGGATCATTTGCAGGCATACGATGCGGCGATCATGTTATTCGCCGCCATCGAACGCGTAGCGGTGCCGGTTTCCTCCACTGACAACAGCATTGCCATTCCACGGCAGGCACTGCGGACAACGTTGCATTCGCTTCAAAGCATGAACGGATTGAGCGGACATATTGCCTGTCAGCCCACCGGCGATTGCGCGCCAACGGATACGGCAATCTATCAATATGCAAACGGCAGTTTCAGACAAATCTATCCATAGCGCGCGGGCGGCAAAGACGATTCGAGATACAATGAACGTTCAAGGAGAATCGGGATGAAAGGTTATCAATTGTTGGCAATACTGACAATTGTGGGCATGCTTCTGTCGTCTTGCAGCGCATTGGGAAATTACACATGCTCCGATCCGCTCGGTTGTGTTGTGATTAAAAGCGGCGAAAGTATCAAGGTTGCAACGCTGCTTACGATGAGCGGGCCGAATCAGGCGTACGGAATTGACGCGGTGCGCGGCGTGGAAATTGCCGTAGCAGACACCGGCAAATTGCTGAATCATCCAATCGAACTGGTCAAAGCGGACGATCAATGCGACGCGAAAGCCGGCGAGGCCGCCGCGGCTCAACTGGCGGCGGATAAACAGATCGTCGGCGTGATCGGCGCCACCTGCTCATCCGCATCCGTACCCGCCGCAAAAGTCCTCACGGAGGCGGGCATGGTTCTGATTTCGCCCTCCAGCACCGCCCCCTCCTTGACCGATCCGTCCACCCATCAGGCGGGATTCTTCCGCGCCATCTACAACGATAAAGCGCAGGGCAAGGCAGTGGCTGAATTTGCGTTCAACGTTTTGGGTCTGCGCCGCATGCTGACTTTCCATGATGGGACGGCTTACCCCGAACAACTGCAACAAGCCGCGTGCGACAGCTTCGAAGCGTTGGGAGGCAGATGCGTTGACCAAATTAACTTGAGCATATATCCCGATGCCCTTGGCGACTTGCGAACAACCGCGGCAAATAATCCAGATGTAATCTATTTCCCGGTTTACACAAAGGATGGGATTAATATCGTGCAAGCCGTTCCCCACAGTCTGGAGAGCGGCGCGGTCATGATCAGTTCCGACGGTCTGTTGAGCAGGGACTTCATTCAGCAAACCGAACCCGCTTCGGAGGGGATGTATTTGTCGGGTCCCGCGCCGGTTTCAGAATCGCAGGCATTCACGCAAAAATACAAAGCCCGGTATGGCGAGGATCCGATTGCGGCGTATCATCTTCAGGGATATGATGCGGCCAACATGCTCTTCAACGCCATTCGCCAGGTCGCGCAATCCGCAGGGAATACGCTCTACATACCGCGCCAGAAACTGCGCGAGGCGCTTTATGCAACGCATAATCTTCAAGGATTGAGCGCCACGATCACCTGTTCGCCCACCGGAGATTGCGCCCAGCCAAACATCGAGATTTATCAGGTCGTGAACGGTGAGTTCAAACCGGTTTATCCATAACTCCTTTACACAAACAAATATCGAGCGATTCAAATGCCCTCTGCTGAAATCATTACTATTGGTACAGAAATATTACTTGGCGAAATCGTGGACACCAACACGCGCCACATCGCGCTGACCCTTCGCGATCTCGGCGTTGACCTTTATCGAACGATCACGATTGGCGATAACGTAGAGCGTATCGCTTCGGCGATCCGCGATTCGATGCAACATGCCGAGATCGTCATCACCACTGGCGGCCTTGGCCCTACGGTGGACGATCCAACGCGTGAGGCGGTTGCCAAAGCCGTCGGCGTCGAAACGGAATTTCGCGAAGAATTATGGGAACAGGTCGTCGAAACCATTTCGCGGTACGGACGCAAACCGGCCGAGAATCAAAAACGTCAGGCAATGATTCCAAAAGGCGCGCTCGGCGTGAAAAACCCGGTTGGCACCGCCCCCGCCTTCATCGTCGAGACCGAGCGCAATGCGGTCATCTCATTGCCCGGCGTTCCGAACGAAATGGAATACATTCTGCACGAGTCAATCGTCCCCTATCTTCAAAAACGATTCAATTTACGCGAGGTGATCAAAGTGCGCGTCCTGCATTGCTCCGGCCTGGGCGAGGGCACGATTGACGAACAGATCGCCGACCTCGAAACGCTTTCCAATCCAACCGTTGGCCTCGCGGCCCATACCGGCGTTGTGGATGTACGCATCGCCGCCAAAGCCGCCAGCGAAGCCGAAGCGCTCAAAATGATTGACGGGATCGAACAACAAGTCCGCGCCCGACTCGGCGATGCAGTCTTCGGCGTGGATCAGGACCGCCTCGAAGATGTGGCGCTGAATGCGGTTGCAAAACGCGGCTGGACTCTAACCGTAATTGAATCCGGACTCGACGGTTTGCTGGCGCGCAAGATTCCGCACACCGCTTCCATCCCGGACCTCTCGCCGGCCGCCCTCATGGACGCCTTGCGCGCCGCCCGGGCCGAATCCAAAGCCGATATTGCCTTGGGCGTTTCCGTTTATATCCACGAAGGCGCGGCTGAAATGGCGATGATTACGCCAAAGGGCGAAAAGACGCACCGCATCACCTACGGCGGGCCGCCGCGCAGTCTGCCGCGCTGGGCCATGAATCTTGCATTGAATTGGCTCCGCAATACCGCGCAGGAGAAAGAATAATGTCGAAGCCGCGCCGCAAAAGCCCATCCTGGATCGTCCTGGTATGGAGCTTGAACGGCCTCGGCCTGATGGCGTTGTTGCTGGCGCTGACGTTGTATTGGACGCGTTCGTCCTCGCAAGCCGCCGCGGCGCCATTTGTTGATCCGCAGGGAACGCCATATCCGACCCTCACGCCCGCGACCATTTATTATCTACCAACCATCACACCCAATCCGCGTTCGACGCAAATTGCCGAAACAACGGCTACGCCGTTTTACTTGATCAACGGCCCCAAACCGACCGTGATCGGATTCTCTGTATCCGGGCGCCCGATTGAAGTGTATACGTTCGGACAGGGCGAACAACAACGCATGATAGTGGCCGGCATCCATGGCGGCTACGAATGGAACACAATTGCTCTTGCCGATCAATTGATCGCCTACATCAACCAGCATCCGGATGTCATTCCGAACAACATCACGCTTTACATTCTGCGCGACCTGAACCCCGACGGCGATGCGCGCAGTCACGATGAATATGGCCGCGTCAACGCGCACGGCGTGGACTTGAACCGCAACTTTCCGATCAACTGGGCCGCCACATGGGATCGCAGCGGCTGTTACGATCACACGCCGACCACCAGCGGCACGGGACCCGCCTCCGAGCCGGAGACGCGCCTCATGATGAACTTTCTGAACACGCACAAAATCGAGGCGCTCATCAGTTATCATTCTGCCGCGCTGGGCATTTTCCCCGGCGGCAGTCCCTGGGACACGGCCTCCCAAAAACTGGCGCAGACAATCGCAGGCGTTTCAACTTATCCATATCCGCCGATCAACACAGGCTGCGTTTATACCGGTACATTGGCAGACTACGCCGTCTCGGTCGGCGCGGCGGCAGTGGATATGGAGCTGACAAATCATCAGGATACTGATTTCAGCATGAACTTGCGCGTGCTCAATGTGCTGGTAAACTTTAGCAAATAATCTGGTGTGGAATGCGCTCTCTAGCACATCCACTGACAAAATCAAAACGGAGCAATCATGAAAACAGTTGACATTCTCTTAACCAACGCCCTTGTCCTGACAATGGACGAGCAAATGAATCAATACAACCCCGGCGCCGTGGCTGTGACCGGCGACAGCATCGCCGCCGTGGGACCCGAAGCGGAAATCAAAAAAGAATACAGCGCAAAACAAACCATTGACTGCGGCGGCAAAGTGCTGATGCCCGGGCTCGTCAACGCGCACACACATGTGCCCATGACTCTCCTGCGCGGTCTCGCCGACGATTTGCGTCTCGACGTTTGGCTGATGGGCTACATGATGCCGGTCGAACGCGAATTCGTCACGCCGGAATTCGTCCGGCTGGGCACACTGCTTGCCTGCGCCGAACAGATCCGCAGCGGCGTCACCACGTTCAATGACATGTATTATTTCGAAGAAGATGTCGCCAAAGCCACAGCCGAAGCCGGGATGCGCGCCGTCTGCGGACAGACTGTGATGAAATTCCCGGCGCCGGATGCAGAAGCCTACGAAGATTCATTCGATATGGCGCGCGACTTCATCAAGCGCTGGAAAGATCATCCGTTGATTGTTCCGGCGGTCGCTCCGCACGCGCCTTACACCTGCACCGAAGAAATTCTGCGCGAGACCGCTCAACTCGCCAAAGAGTTCGAGGTGCCGCTTCATACGCATCTCGCGGAAACCGCCTTCGAAGTCGAAAACATCCGCCGCGAACACAATGACATGCCGGTGATTCCATACGTGAAGAAGCAGGGCTTGTTCGAGGCAAAAGTCATCGCCGCCCATTGCGTCCACATCGACGCGGGCGAAATGCACACCCTGCTCCACGCCGGCGCGGGCGTCTCACATAACCCGTCGTCGAATCTTAAACTGGCATCGGGATTTGCGCCCGTGACGAAGATGCTCGAAGTCGGCCTCAAAGTCGGCATCGGGACGGATGGACCGGCGTCAAACAACGATTTGGACATGTTCGAGGAAGTCCGGCTCGCCGCGTTCATTGCGAAGGCGGTGTCGAACGATCCGACCTCCTTGCCCGCCCCCACTGCCCTGACCATGGCGACTCGCCTCGGCGCGCAGGCGCTTCATCTCGGACACCTGACCGGCTCGCTGACCCCAGGCCTGCGCGCCGACCTGATCCTTGTTGATATTTCCTCCCTGCACAATTCGCCATCTTTCAAGCGCTCGCCCGATAACGCCTACGCGCAAATCGTTTACGCGGGCAAATCCACCGATGTCAGCGATGTGATGGTCAACGGCAAATGGCTGATGCGCGAGCACCGATTGCTGACCTTGAACGAAAACGAATTATTAGCTCAAGCCGCCGACATCGCCAAGAAGGTCGACTCATTCCTGATCGCGCGCGAACAATCCGTGTTATCGAAACTGATCGCCCTCGGCGGCTCGATGGAACAGGAATCGTTCGAGGTGCAGGTCAAAGTCAAAATAACGGACGACCGCGCCGTGGTCGAGGCGCTGAACCGGCCCGAAATCGAAATCGTCCGCTACCGGCATTACGATCAACACGACACTTACTTCACGTTCGATGATCCGTTGCAGGGACGTCTGCGCTACCGTGAAGATGATTTCCTCGACGAAAAGGGCCGCGTCACGATGACGCGCCCGCGTTTGACTCTGCTGGGCCAAAAACGCGAGGAGACCTTCGCACATGATGTTTTGTTGTCCCGCTCCCGCTTCTTTGCACCGGCCACGCAAAGCCTGCGGTTCTATCGCGAATATTTCAAACCAAAAGATGAAACTTCGATCACGAAAGACCGCGAACGCTGGCTGATCAAATTCAAGGACACCGAATTCTTCGTCAACGTGGACGAGATGACCGAGCCCGCCCTGGGGCATTTCGTCGAAATCAAATCGCGCACATGGAGCCGCAAGGATGCGGAGCACAAAGCGGCTTTGACCAATGAATTGCTGGCATTGCTCGGCCTGGCTCACAGCGAAACCGTGACCAACGATTACATCGAAGTCGTCAAAACAAACGGCTAAATTCTTCTCGAGCAAAGTATGAATACCACTGGCACAAGCGCAATCAGCATCTTTGCACGCCTCGTCGCCGTTTTTCTGGCCATGCTTTTCATCATCAGCGCGCTGGCTTCCTTGATTCTTTTCAACATCGAGCGGCAGGCATTCAATCCTGCAATTTATACAAAGACTCTTGCCGGCGGTGACTTTTATCAACAATTTCCGCTCTTGCTTGGCGATCTTATAACAAAAAATCTGGGCAACTCCGCGCCGGTCTTCATGCGGCGATTGACGCCGGCGCAATGGAAAAATCTGATCGAGACGTTGCTTCCTCAGGAACAAGTGCAGACGATGGCGGATGAAACGATCCATCAGGTTTTTGCCTACCTCAACGGCGAGACGCAAACGCCGATGGTTTCGCTAATTGCGCTCAAACAAAGCCTGGCGGGGCCGGGAGGCTTGAATGCCGCGCTGACCCTCCTCCGCGCCCAGCCCGATTGCACATTGCAACAAATTGCCGCGATCATTGCATCGTTGAACGCGGGCGAATTATGCAATCCGCCGAAAGCCGTTTTGGAATTATTTCAACCCGTTATCCAAACGGAACTGCAGGTCGCCGCTTCGGCGATTCCGGATGAAATCGAGATCATCCCAAACGCCGGCTCTCCAGCACAACAGGCGGCGCTGAAATTCCTGCGGCTGATGCGATTGATCATCCGCCTCAGCCCGCTGATTCCGCTGGCTTTATTATTCGGCGTCACCATGCTGGCGGTGCGGAGTCTCAAAAGCTGGCTGGCATGGTGGGGCTGGCCGTTGATGCTCACCGGCTTGCCCGGCATGTTTATCGGATTTAGCGGCGCGCCGTTATTTCGTGCAATAGCCGAACGATCGCTTTCGAAAAATCTGACGATTTCACTGCCACCCGAGGTTGTCAATTCGATTCGCTCGTTGGCCGATGCCGCGCTGCGCGAAATGCTCCGCCCTGCCGGCTGGGAATCGCTGGCAATGTTCATCGTCGGATTGTTGATGGCGATCGCCGCGGCGATTCTCGCTTATCGGGAAAAGAAGAAAATCGCCGCATCCGAAGCGGAGACACAAATCGTTTCAATGAATTAACTCGCCTTACGCGGTAGCGTAAGATTCATCTCGTATTTTCAAGCGACATGAATGTCGCGCTACGGGAAAACTGCGTAACATCAGTGAATTAATTTGCAAAGCCAGGTGACGGTCGTTTTGCTCCCTTCCGGAGCGCTCTGCGAAAATGACCGTCATTCTTTCTTATGGACACATATTTTTCAAATGCTCTTGAAAAGTCTGCGCGAAAACGTGAAAACCGGAGCCGTCGCATTTGGCTTGAAAATAATAATAATTCGTTTCAGCGGGCGAGGCCACGGCGCGCAGGGCATCGAGTCCCGGATTTGAAATCGGCGCAGGCGGCAAACCCATATTCAAATAGGTGTTGTACGGCGAGGCAAACTTCAAATCGTCCGCGCTGAGCGGATTCGTCCACCAGGTTTGCTGAACCGGGTTGTAGCCCAGCGCGTATTGAACGGTGGGATCCGCGTCGAGATTCATGCCGATTTTCAAACGATTGAGATAGACAGAGGCGATCATCGGCATTTCCTCTTTGTGCATCGTTTCGCGCTGGACAATCGAAGCGAGGATTACGGCTTGATAAACACTCAAGCCCTGACGTTCAAATCCGTCTTTCAGTTCGCCTGTCAGATGCAGGCCAAAGTCGCGGAGCAGAGCGTCGAGCAGTTGATCCACCGTCGCCGTGCGCGGCAGTGTGTAAGAATCGGGGTAGAGGAAACCTTCCGTGGAAGGCGCGCCCGCCAAAAAGTCAAAGCCCAGATGCGGTTTTGTCGCCGCCGCAATAAAATCGGTCGGTGTGATGTTCAATCCCGAGGTCGGGAGCGAGAGCGCAATCTCTTCCATCCGCCAGCCGGGCAATATCACAAACGTGACGTCGGCGGGTGTGGCGTCTTGCATGGCGTGGGCGATATCCACGATGGACATGGATGGGCTGAGTTGGTATTTTCCCGCCTGAATGGAGGTATCGAAGCCGGTGTAGACCAGATAATCGCGGAACATGCCCGCGTCGCTGATCAGCCCGGCAAGTTGAAGTTGTCTCGCAATCTCATCAACGGATTCGCCCGGCGCAATCGTAAAAGACAGTTTTGAGTCGGAATTTGCAAGCGGGCGCGTCAGCAATCCGTCGTACCAAAGAAGTCTGGCCGAATACTGAACGACTTGTGAAAAAGAAAGCCGCGGAGACGGCGGACCATACCTTCGCGCCGCATTTGCAGGAATCACCGTCAACAGAACGACGATGCCAATTATGACGAACGCAACAGCCGCGAAAGGAATGAGCCGCCGCATTTTAAGATTTGTGCTGGTCGAGGTAGGATTGCAAAATCATCGCCGCCGCGAGCGCATCAAGATGACCGCCGCGTTTTCGGCGCGGGACGCCAAGTTCGATTCGGGCGGCGCGGGCGTCCTGCGTGCTGAACGATTCATCCCACATGACGACGGGAATTTGCGTCTGCGTTTTGAGCGTTTCTGCAAAACGAGCGGCGCGGCGTCCCGCCAGATTCGGACGGCCTTCTTCATCGAACGATTGACCAATGACGATTAACTCGATTTGATTCTGCGCGGCAAGTTCGGCAACTTGCGCGGCGTCAATCATGCGTGAGACATGCTCGATTACTTTCAACGGATTGGCAATCGTGCCGGTCAAATCGGAAACGGCAAGTCCGATTCGTTTTTCTCCGTGATCAACAGCGAGGATTCGCATTTTGCTCCGAAAAGATTTTGAACCGCCAAGGCGGTTCATGCTGTTTACCGGCGCAGGAAATGACTGCCAGTGCGCCTGGAATATTGCCATTCTAATGCATGTCCCAGCAGGGCCGCTAGAGCAAAGACAATATATGGAGGACCGACGCCGTGATCAAAGACTTCAACATCGCGCAAAACCATTAACAGAGCGGCAAGCATAAAACCTGGGCCGGTGATCAAGCAGTGATATTCGCCGCAGGCTATGAAGTTTTGCAGGCAGTATATGCCATATAGACTGAAGTAAAGGCTGGCGAAGTAATCCCCGGCATTGGACGCCGTAGCGGAGTTCGCCTCATAATTCACCGCGAACAAAATCAGAGGCGAGAGCAGAGCAAACCAGACTGAATGGAAAAGAGGAATGCGCCGCATAAATCACCCATAAGCAGGAATTCTGAACTAAAAGGTGGCGATCATGCGCCGGATCTTCCGGCGTCCAGCTTTGCAGTTGGAAAAAATCAATTCACTTCTATCCTGAAAGGAATCAACGGCAGCCACGGCCACCAGGATGGACTCACGTCAATCTGCGGGGCGGCGGCGAGCGGCAAGTTCGATTGCAAACGCTGAACCGCGGCCCGGGGCGAAAGTCCGCGCACCAGCGCGCTCGCCTGCTCCGAATTGATTTGATGAATCAATGTTCGCGTGGCCTGCACCTCGAAATGCGACGCGCCGGATGAATCCGAGGCGGGAACGCCGGTTTCACGAAAACTCAACGAATTGGCATCCGCAACATAACCCGATGGAATCGCCGCGTTCAAAATCATTTGCGCCAGGCGGGTCAAATCGTCGGCGGTCACATATTGCGCGCGGTATTCGACGCTCATGGTCAAAGTCAACAGCGAACCTGCCTGACCGGCAGGCGGATTGTACGTCTCATTCACGACCTGTCCCATTTGCAGTGTGTTTTCCAACAGCAGATCTTTTGCACCAATGGCGGCCCTGATTTGTCTTTCAGCATCCGCCTGCAAAACGGACAGCAACACATCATGCACGCGCCTGCGGTCGTCGTCCGACGGCGCGGTCGCGACTACATCCGTTCCGCCCGTCGTTGGTTCGGGATTCGTCACCGAGGCGGAAAGACCGACGCTGCCTTCAATGGCTTGAATCGAATTGGCGGGCAAATTTCCAATCGCGCCCGGCTGTTCCGCCGTGATTGGCACATCCACGAAGGCGTTGACCGTCCCGGCGAGATGCGTATCGTTCATCGTCACGAAACGTACGGTGTTCTGTCCAACGCTGTAAATCACCGTTCCAGCCGGAATGCTCACCTCGCTCTGCGTCAAATTCTTGAAACGCGCGAGGCCGGCCGCTTTCGTCTGCGGAATGGACGACTGCGACGTAATTTGCGCCGACTGCGAGCCTGTCACCGTCAACGTAATTGAACGAACAGGGACATCGCCGTTGATCGAAACAGACGGATTCGATGGGGACGCTATCACAGAAATGGTCACATTTTGCCGCTGGGAAAGCGGCGTAAGTTTAACCGCGGCGCGCGGGACAAATAAAGCGGCCACCGATAAAGCGGCCAATACGCCCACCAAAAAGAATCCGATGCGCGCCGCCGGCGACGATTTCCATTTCGCTTCGTTGACTTTTGCCTCGGCTTTCATCATCCGCAGGTTGGGATGATCGGCTCGAGGGCCGCGCCGGCGCGTTGAACGGCGTTCCGGCCAAAGGTCCCGCTGAGCCGCGGCAGTGGAATCAAAAACCGGAATGCCGAATCCGATCGCGTCGCGGCGAACGTCGGCGCGGCGCGTGACGAGTCCCAAATCCGCCCCGAGATAACGCGCGTGTTGTTGAAGCACGCGCAAATCCACCGGGCGAAGCGTGACCTTTTCGAACTTTGGCCAGACCAGCAAAATGCGCGGCGACTTGGCCCACGACATCCGGTCGCGGACGGAAATCAAATCGTCATGCGATTCGAGCGCAATGATCTGGGTCTTCATACAAACCCATTATAAAATAGACTCAATCGGCAATGACCGGTTTTTACGCGTTCAAATGATAGGTGTGATACGCATTCTGGCACGGGTTGCCCCAGCAGATGTGCATTTCGCGGGCGGTCACATCAATGACCATGGCGTTGATTGTTTTCTCACGGTCCAGCGGGTCGGTCAGTTCGATGGCATGATTGCAGATGGAATTTGGAAGATTGACATGATCTTTCTGAATAGCTTGCAGTGTCTTGATGGTATGCGCTGAATTCTGCCGCAGCAAGCGGTTGGCGCGGAAATATCTCACGCGTGACGAGATCAACTCCTCGGGATCGCTTTCGATTTCCTTCATGTGCGGCGCGAGATAATGGTTGGTGTGAACAATATAGCCGTCTGTGCCGTGAAGGATTTCAAAGCGCCGCGCTGACACCTCGATGGAATACATCTCGCCGCTTTCATGGACAATCAGATGGTTGTAACCGGCGGCGCGGTGAGGGACGAGGGCGCGCCCGATGGCGCCTGAGATGCGCCGCGACGCCAGCACCGCGCGCGAAACCACCAGGCGCGGGATTCCGATGCGTGAATCCTCAGGGTAAACGGAGTCAATCAACTGGGCAATGCCGTAGGCGTTGAATCCCACGTTGGGCAGGAGCCCGCCATACGTCATGGCGAGGAACGGCGGTTCATCCACCGGCCTGGCGGAAACCACAAATACATCCTCTTCATCTTCGGGAATCCAATCCTCGTTATGCGCGGCAAGAACGTGACCATCTGCCGTGCGCTGTTCGTTGACGGCAAAGCTTGTACAACGCGTGAGATGCAGAGCGTCGGTGGTCACGGCTTCCATTGCGTTGAGCGCCATGATGTCGTCGAAAGCGACGTTTGCTCCCTCTGCGATGCCGCGCATTTCATCCACATATTTGGGATAACGCTCCTCGGCGAATGGCAGATATTTACGCGCCTGGATCTGAGCGCCCTCCCAGGTCAATTCCAACTGGTCGTATGTCTGGTCAATCAAAACGTGCGCATTGGCGACGCTGTGCTGGATTTGTTCGCGGCGCGCTTCGCCGATCTGGCGTCCCATCTCGCGATGACTGCCCGAAACTTCGATCAAAGGCGGCGCGTTATGCACGGGTGTATTTGGAATTTCAACTTTTGGCAACATGCTTCCTCCTCATATATCAAATCTGCCCCGGCGGTTTCGCGCGGGGCAGATTGATTATATCATGCGGGTAAAAACGTTTATCCGGCGGGTGGAATGTTTGGGCCCGAATTGGAGGGTGGTGCAACCACATTCGGCGCGGGAGGAAGGACGGGCCGTGTGCCAAACTGTGTCATCACCACCGCGCCGATCCCGACCAACCCAACCAGCAAACCGGCCAGCCAGCCGATGCACGGGATTTGATTCAGCGCGCCAACGACAAGCGCCAGCAGGAATGTCCCAAAACCCGCCGATAGCGCCGGCGCCCAGTTTTGGTGAATGGCTCTGGTAAAGCGGTCGCCAATCTCCATTCCAAAAGCGATCACGCCGAACAGCCATGCAAGCACGAGCAGAATGACTGCCGCCACTGCGACCGGAATGAGAATCAACGTGATGACTAGAATTACCAGTGTGAGGGGAGCGAGGAAAACGGTTAACAACCCAAGGCTTCCAGCCATGAATGGCTGACCTACAATAGCCTGCGCCACACGGTCCAGCTGAGGATGCAGGAAAACGGTCAACAACATGGCCAGCGCCGCCAGGACTATCGCCTGGAAAAAGATGTTTGCCGCTTTCCAAATTGGATTGAAGAACCAGTCGTATTTTGGAGCTGGCGGCGTTCGAGGCGCAGAGGGCGAAACCGGTATTTGGATGGATGGCGCCGGCATGTTGGTTACAACATTGCCGCCAATGAAAGCGCCGTCCGCGCGTTGGAGCGACCCGCCCAAAGTCACCATGTCTCCAGAAAGTGAAGCATGGGTTCCCAGCGATGCCAGGCCGCCAATGACCACTGCATCGCCAGCGGCTTGCCCGTTCAAGTTTAAGCTTCCGCCGATGATGACAACGTCTCCGTTCACGGTTGCGCCATCTTCGATGATTGCCTGCCCGCCGATTACAACCAAATCGCCCTCAAGTGTCTCTCCGCTTTTCAGGGTAAAGTCCTGCCCGATTATCACGCGTCCATCCAGATGGCCATCGCTCATTGCATAGGCTGAGCCAACGGGTAAAAGCAAAAGCGTCAGCAGAATCAAAACGTAAAATAGTTTTCTCATGGTTCATACTCCTTGCGGGGCGCGAAGGACCCGCCATATTGAAACTACCCACAGTCCACCAATCACAACCATCATCAAAAACACGCCCAACCAATCAGCAGGGGATATAAAGTTCGGTATCACACGCAGTAAAACAGAACCAGCTTCGCTCAACGCCTGCATTGAAGTCAGGATAAAAAGGAAATAACCCACGGCGGTGGTCAGCCATTGGGCGGGCGATTGCAATACTTCCTGGATCGCTGGGCCAGCCAGCCACGCCAGAAGCGCCAACCCGCCCAAAACCAAAATCACAGTACCGATTATTTGCCGCCAGCGTTGTTGCTCTCGACGATGCGCAAGCCGCGTCTGGAACCGCTTTGCAAACCCCGCCGCCGGTGAAATCATGCGCACGGAATGCAAAGCCAGGTTCGATTCGGCAATCGCCGTGCAGGCAGGGCAGGATCGCAAATGCGCTTGCAGTTCGCGTTGCTGTTCGAGGGTGAGAGGCTGGTCCTCAAGCAGCCAATCTTCAAAAGGCTGGTGATTCATTGGGTCTCCTTTCGTGTTTGACGCGCGGAGATTCTTCCTGCCAAAACCCTGCCAGTTCGCGCCGCGCCCGATGAAGTCTGGATTTGACCGCGCTGACTGTCAGGTTGAGCGTCTCGGCGATTTCGGCTTCCGAACAATCATTCCAGTAGCGCAGGATGATCGCGGCGCGATCCACCGAGTCGAGACGTTTAAGCAGAGCCTGCACCCGCTCACGTTGTTCACTGCGCATCGCCTCGGACTCCGGGCTGGGCGCGCCGTCGTCGGCAAGCTCGAACCCGCCCTCGTCTTCATCCTGATCAATCGAGACCATCGAAAATTTGCGGCGGCGCAGACGGTCAATGCAATAGTGCGCGGCGATGGACAACAGCCAGGTCGCAAACGGGCGCTTTTGGTCGTAGCGATGAATGTGTTGGTACGCCCGCAGAAACGTCTCCTGCGCCGCATCTTCGGCCAAGTCTGGTTCGCCTAACATGCGAAAACACAGGTTGTACACATGCGTTTGATAGGCTTCGACCAATTTCGTGAATGCTTCATCACTGCCGTGCTGGGCCTGGACCACCCAGACCATTTCTTCGTTCACGCGTTCTCCTTGGACTTTCTACTTACTTTACGTGTCAAAGCGGGAAAAGTTGCTGGTTCCATGCGCGGGGACGGACTTTCATGACTTTCTCGAAGCAATGCCCGGCCAACCTTTTGAACCGCCAAGAACGCAAAGAAAATTCATTAACTCACCTTACGCAGTAACGCGAGATTTATCTCGCACTTTCAGGCGGCATGAATGCCGCCCTACAGGGAAAACTGCGTAACATCAGTTCATTAACTCACCTTTCGCGGTAGTACGAGATTCGTCCCGCATTTCCAAGCGGCGTGAATGTCGCGCTACGAGAAAACTGCGTAACATCAGTCATCAAACCTCGCGGTCTTAGCGTTGCGGTTAATTTCCATATCGTGCCGGCGCTCCCGACTTTGCGGCATTGTATGAAAAATCGGCGCAGATTGTATAATTAGCGGGATGCATAAAGAAGATTTTGCTATTGGGAGGAGCATTCATGAAGCGCCTTCGCTGGTATGACTATCTTACCCTGAATTTGTTCTGGTTTGGATTGAATGTACGCAATACCGCGCTGGGTTCCATCTTCATGCCGTATCTGGTCGGCATTTTTGTTCCGGAAGCGGTCAAGAATTCCGCCCTGGGCGGGATGCGCGCCGCGGGTCTGGTCATCGCCATGTTGGTTCAACCCGCGGCCGGACTTTTGAGCGACCGCTCCACTTCGCGCTTTGGCCGTCGGAGGCCATACATTCTGATTGGCACGTTGTTTGATTTGTTATTTTTGGCGGTGATTGCTTTTTCATGGAATTACTGGTCATTGTTGATTGGCGTACTTCTTATTCAATTTTCGTCAAACATTTCACATGGCCCGCTGCAAGGATTGATTCCCGATCTTGTCCCCGAGGATGAACGCGGACGCGCTTCAGCAGTCAAAGCCATCTTTGAATTGCTCCCGATCATCATTGTCGGTTTGACAATTGCAAAAATGGTGGGCGCGGGCGAATTGGGCTGGGCTGTCTTTGCGACCGGCGCGACTTTGTTGATTGTCGCCTTCATTACTGTGCTTTTTGTAAAAGAGGTGCCGCTGAAAGAAAAACCGACCGCGCCATTCTGGCCTCCGATGTTGCGCGTGTTGGGAATGCTGGCGGGAATTGTCATCGGCGCGCTTGCGGGAATCCTTGGCGGCGGCATTTTAGGCGGTCTCGCAGGTCTGATCGCTTTGATCTTCGCAAATCAAATTACCGCATTGGAAGTCGGCGTGGGGGTGGGCGGCGCGGCGGCGATGGTGGTTGCCGTCATCGCCGGAGTCTGGGCGGGGGCGCTGGCCACGCTGGGTCAGGACGCGCGCCGTCAATCTTCATTCACATGGTGGATCGTCAACCGCCTGATGTTCCTCGCCGCGGTAACGTCGCTTCAAGGTTCCGTTTTTTATTTTTTGATGTATGCCTTCACGCTCAATGAAAAAGACTCTTCCGTTTTGACCGGCAATCTCACGACGGTGATTGGAATCTTCATCCTGCTTACCGCTTTGATCAGCGGCTGGCTTTCAGACCGCATCGGGCGCAAACGCCTGGTCGGCATCAGCGGAGTCATCGCCGCGGTTGGTAATTTTCTTTTGTTGAGCACGATTTGGATTCCAAACCTGACGATGGTTTACATTTCCGGTACGATCATCGGACTGGCAACCGGGTTGTTCATGACTGCCAATTGGGCGCTTGGCACGGACCTCGTGCCGGCCTCCGAGGCCGGGCGTTATCTCGGCGTTTCAAATTTGGCCGGCGCGGGCGCAGGGATTGTCGGCGCGGGCATCGGCGGCTTGATCGCCGATTATCTAAATGCGTATCGTCCGGGCCTGGGATATTTCGCGATCTTCGCGAGTTATGCGGTGCTGTTTGCATTGAGCGCAGTCAGCTTGATCGGCGTGCGTCAGACGGTCTTGATGGCGGAATCGTCAACTCCCGAAC
>JBHORD010000152.1:0-46815 GCA_042408355.1 Anaerolineales bacterium | reverse complement strand
CCGTGCGATGAAGCCGCCCTGCGAGCGAACGTTGGCCGAAACAAAACGACGATCATGCTCCGCCAAAAATTGCGCAAGCAGATCGAGCGTCAGATCATGCGAACCGATGCAAAAGATTGTGCGCTCAAGTTCGGCTTTGTTTCGAAAAAGGTGCAGTTCTACCTTTTCGCCTGCTTCGACGCCTTGAACGCCCGGCGGAAGAATCACCAGTCCATCGGCTTGCACGAGCGACGTGATCACTCCCGCCCCGCGCGAAAGCGGCGCGGCGAGAAGCCTATCGCCGACTTTTCCCGCCGCGACGCGCACGTAATCCGCATCGCCCGGCGGGGAGACAATCTTGCGCGTGACGGTTGCTGTTTCAACCGGCAATTCATTTGGGCGGCGTCCAAGCCATTTGGCCAGAATCGGTTCGACGAAAATTTCAATGGTCAACGCCGCGGAGACAGGAAAACCGGGAACGCCAATAATCGGCGTTGCCTTATCTGGCTGGCGACTTGCGATTTGCGATGTGCGATTTATCATTCCCAGAATTACCGGATGCCCCGGGCGAACTGCGACACCGTGAACAAACAATGTGCCAAGTCTCTCGACGACCTTTGCCGAAAAATCTTCCGCGCCTGCAGACGAGCCCGCGTTCAACAAAATCAAATCATAATTCTGCGCCGCCTCTTGCACGCGCTGGCAAATCAAATCAAAATCATCTTTTGTAATTGGAAAACGCGTTGGCTCGCCGCCCATGGATTTGATTTGCGCCGCGATGACCAGCGAGTTGTATTCAAGTATGTCGCCCGGCTTCAATTCAGAGCCAATGGGAACGAGCTCTGTGCCTGTCGGCAAAATTGCGACACGCGGCTTTCGAGCAACTTTGATTTCCTGATGTCCAGCCGCGGCAATTGCGCCCAAATCAACGGGGCGCAAAACATGACCCGCCGGTAAAACCAGCTGTGTCGCCACAATATCTTCGCCGAGCGGGCGCACATGACTCCACGGCGCGACCGCGGCGCGGATGCGGATTGAAACCGGTTTGCGAATATCTTTCGTGATTTCGCCGCGTTCGTCCAGCGATTCGACGTTCTCGATGGGGATGACGGCATCTGCCCAATCGGGCAATGGATCGCCGGTATCTACATATGCCGCCTGCGGCGGGCGCGAAGAAGCAATCAGCGACAAGATAATGGGCGTGGAAGGCTGGGCGCCGGCGGTGTCTTTTGCGCGGACGGCAAAACCATCCATTGCCGAGGCGTGATAATGCGGCGATGAAATCCTCGCCCACAGCGGTTCCGCCACAACGCGTCCAAGCGCATTTTCATCGAGCGGAATCGTCTCCGTTTCGAGCATGCGCCAAAGCCCCGCTTCCTGTAAAGCGTTCGTCAGACGGGTTTGCGCTTCGGGCAGGGGAATATCATGAAGATAAACGGACATTGTCCTCATTATAACAAAGCGCGCTTGCCGGTTCCGTTCCGGTCTGATATACTCACTGAGTGAGTATGCAATGGCAAAAGAGCGTCGCAGCGGCAACCTTTCACCGGAATTTGCTTTATTAGGTTTTTTATATGGAGGACCAAGCTACGGCTACGATCTCCATCAAAAACTTTCCGCCGAATTAGGGCAGGTTTGGCATCTGAGTCAAAGCCAGGCATACGCCATTTTGAAACGGCTGGAACACCGCGGCGACATTTCCGCGCAGGTTGTGGAACAAAATAAATTGCCAGCAAAGCAAATGCTGAAAATCACCGCGGCGGGCCGCAAACGATTCACGGACTGGCTGGAGACAAACATCAGTTCGAATGCGCGCTCGATTCGACTCGAATTTCTGACCCGGCTTTATTTCGTCCAATTGTATAAACCCGAAAAGGCGGCGCACATTTATCGGGCGCAATACAACGAGCTTGCCGCGAACATCCGGCGCTTGAAAGCCCTGCTTGCAAATATTCCAGCGAATCAAAAGTACAACCGCCTGAGCATCGAACTTCGTTTGCGCCAGTTAAAGTTAATCCAAACTTGGATGGGAGAAATCAAAACCCAATTCCAAATCAAGGAAACCGCCTCATGAAACATGTCGTCGCGTCAATTCTTGTTTTGTCCGTTATTTTTCTAGCCGCCTGTGGAACACCGGCCGCGTCGTCCTCGCCGGCGCAGGAACACGCCACTTTAACGGTATTCGCCGCGGCGTCCCTGACCGACGCGTTCAACGAGATTGGCAAAGCTTTCCAGGCCGCGCATCCCGGTGCGACCATCAAATTTAATTTCGCCGGTTCGCAAACGCTGCGCACGCAAATCGAACAAGGCGCGCCAGCCGATGTGTTCGCGTCCGCCGATATGTCGAACATGACAACGCTCGAGTCTGAAAAACTGGCGGGCGCATCGCAAGTCTTTATCAAGAATCAGTTGGTGGTGATTCTTCCGCCGAACAATCCGGCAAACATCGCAAGCCTTCAGGATTTATCGAAGCCGGGGCTTAAATTGGTTTTAGCCGCGAGCGTGGTGCCAGCTGGCAAATACACCCTGCTGTCGCTCGATCAAATGAATACGGCCTTTGGCTCGGATTTCAAAACCAGGGTGCTTGCAAACGTGGTTTCGAATGAACAGGATGTAAAGGAAGTTGTGGCGAAGGTCAATCTCGGCGAGGCAGATGCGGGCATCGTTTATGTATCGGACGCGGTCGCCGCGCCCAATCTTAAAAGCATCGCCATTCCCGCGGCATTAAACGAGATTGCCCAGTATCCAATTGCCGCGCTCAACAATTCGACAAACAAAAATCTTGCTGAGGCGTTCATCGCGTTTGTGCTTTCTGCAGATGGACAGGCGATCCTGAAGAAATGGGGATTCACGCCGATCCAATGATGCCGCTTCGGCGATTCTTCCGGCGCCTCGCGCCGCGCGGCCATTACGACTGGCTCTTTGTCCTCCCAGGCCTTTTCCTTGTCGGATTGCTGGGACTGCCGATCCTCGCTCTGATTCTGCGCGCTGCCAACAAAAGTTTTCTGGCCGACGCCTCCTCGCCTGCGGCGCTCTCCGCGCTGCGATTGAGTTTGATGACAAGCGTGATCAGCGTCGCGGCGGCAGTTGCACTTGGAACGCCGCTGGCATACATGCTGGCGCGCTGGAAATTTCCGTTCAAGAACGGGCTTGAATTGTTGATTGATATTCCAGTTATCCTGCCGCCCTCGGCCGCCGGGCTGGCGTTGTTAATCGCATTTGGGCGCGAAGGGTTGATTGGCGGCGCGCTGGGTCGAATCAACATCACGCTTCCATTTACGACTGCGGCGGTGGTCATCGCGCAGATGTTCGTCGCCGCGCCGCTTTACGTGCGCGCGGCGCGCATCGGCTTCGCGGAAATTGACGTACAGCTCGAAGAAGCCGCGCACGTGGAAGGCGCCAATCAATGGCAGTTATTCCACGAGGTCATGTTTCCGCTTGCGGGACGCGCCTTGATCAGCGGCGCGGTCCTGGCATGGACGCGCGCCCTCGGCGAATTCGGCGCGACGATTTTGTTCGCAGGAAATCTGGAAGGCGTTACACAAACGATGCCGCTGGCAATTTACCTCGGCTTTGAAAGGAGCCTCGGCGTAGCGATTGCGCTGTCTGTGATGCTGGTGGGAGTATCGGTCCTCTTACTTTTGCTGACACCGAGGCTGGAAAAGCCTGATGGTTAAATCAAACAGCCGGTCAAATCAAATTTACTTCCACCATTTCCCCCGCGCTTAATCCGGTTGCGTCCGGCGCAATGCGAAGCAAGCCATCCGCGGCGGCGAGGGTAAAGATCAAATTTGATTTTCCAAAAATTGGTTCGGCGATCCACTCTCCATGATTCATGTTTCGTTCTTTCATCTCAGATGGAGAATGGCCCCTGGAGGATAATTTAACCGGTATCCAATCTTCGCGGCCCGCTTGCGACGGCAGGTTCACCGTCAAACGCGCCATTACGGTTGGGCGCGGGCGCGGCATTTCGCCCAATAATTTTTCGATCACTGGAACGAGGAACAAATATCCGTTCACGAGCGCGCTGACGGGATTGCCGGGCAGTCCGATCACGGCTTTGCCATTGCACGCGCCTAAAATCGTCGGCTTGCCGGGGCGCGTGTTGATTCCATGCACAAGCACGCCCGGCGCGCCCAATGAATTGATTACCTCCGCGGTCATGTCGCGCGTGCTGGCTGAGGAACCCGCGGTAATGACAACAACATCGCATTCTGACAACGCGCGCGCCGCGGTCTTTTTCAGCGCCTCGAATTGATCGCGGACAATTCCATACAACACCACTTCCCCGCCGGACTTCGTTACCAGCGACGACAACGTATAGGCGTTGACATCCCGCACCTGCCCCGGACCTGGCGATTGACTCGGCGCGATCACTTCATCGCCGGATGAAATCAGGCCGACGCGCGTCTTTCTGGCTACGCGCACCTGAATCAAACCCAATGCCATCAGCCCGCCAATCTCAGCCGCTCGCAGGCGGACCCCGCGCGGGATGACCGTTTGACCCGCGGCTACATCCTCGCCGACGCGGATCACGTTCTCACCTTCCGCCACCGCGCGCATGATTTCGATTTCGTTGCCTGCAAGGGCGAAGCGCTGCCCTGCCCCTGCAACACTTTGTGTATATTCCAGCATCACAATTGCATCCGATCCATCGGGCAGCATACCGCCGGTATGGATCAACGCACATTGACCGGCCTGCAGAGAGAATTCTGGCGCGCCACCCATCGGCACTTCGCCGATGAGATTCAAATAGGCGGGCAAGGAATCGGACGCGCCGAAGGTGTCGTGAGCGCGGACGGCATAGCCGTCAACTGTTGAGCGCGGAAATTCCGGCAGCGGATGCGGCGCGATGACATCTTCAGCGGTGACGCGATCAAGGGCGTGGATTGTCTCAATTAATTCGGAGTCCGCTCCGGGTCCCGAAAGATGCGAAAGCAAAAGGGCGCGGGCTTCGTCGGGCGGAAGGAGTCGAAGAAATTCGGGCATGGGTTAAAGTCCGGCAATTGAAGAGTCTAAAAGGCCGATTTGTTAACGAAGCCAAAAGGCTATTGTCAAAAAATAAGCCGTCAGGCCAAAGAGCGCAAACGCATTGGCGGTCAACAGAGTCCAGAGCGGTTTTGCGCCGAGCGAGATGTTGTGAAGGAAGTATATTTGCAAAAGGCCAAAGGGGAGAGTCAAGAATACAGGCCAAAGCAAAGCCAGCGAATATCCGAGAAGCGGGCCGGCGCCAAAAAGTGCATAAGCGAGAATAACCAGACCATGATGGAGAGGAACGGCGCGCTCCCATCCGAGGCGCGATAAAAGCGTGAAGCGCTCATACTTGATATCGTCGGAAAACGACGCAAAGTCCAGCGTGAGGAATACGGCGACAGCAATCAACGTCAAAGGCACCGCAACGACTGTCATCAGTTTATGGTAATTTCCGAACTGCAGAAGAAAAGCGAAGGAGGGGATCAAATAAGCAAGATGAATCGAAATCAGAAATTCGCCAAAGCCTTTATCGAACAAACGTAAAGGCGGGACGGCATAAACGATGATGGTCAGAAGCGAAAGCCCGATAAAAAATAATGCCGGCGGAGGCAGGCGGCCATCGCGGTATAAAAGAAATACAAGGACCGCATCGGCGGTCAACGCGCCAATGGAAACGTTCAGCGCCGCGTCACGGATGGACCTGCGATCCATGTTCGACTCGCCCGGAACAATCGGTTCATTCGCCGGGCGAAATACTTCAGCCAGCAAATTCATACTCAACTGCGCCAGACAGACCCCGACCAGCCCAAACCAGAAGACCAGCGGAGATGGAGGCCTGCCCAGATAACGCGCAATCCCCGAGCCAAGAACGTACGTCAGCGCGGCAAGCAAAAGATAGATGGGACGGGAAAGCCGAAGAAGTGCGATTAGTCGCTGCATAAGCATATCCGCAAATGGCGCAGATTTTTTTCAATCTGTGAATTAATTTTCCGCCAAAAAATTTTCCAATTGGGCGGCGGCTTCGGGAAGGTTGCGGCGTCCGAGGCCGAGGCGAAAGTGATTGTCAGGATCATCATACATCGAACCCGGCAGTAATAATACACCCGCTTTGCGAACCAATTCATCGCAGAACGCTTCGACATCGCCGCCCAGATAACGCGGAAACGCCATCGAACCCGCCCGCGGACGAATCCACGCGAAGCGATTCGCATGACGTTCGAAGAATTCATCCATCACGAAAAGATTGTTTTGAATGATGCCGACATTTCGTTCAGTCAGTTTTTGCCGATGGCGCAAGGCCAGTTCCGCCAGAAACTCGCCCGGCGCGGAATTACAAATCGTTGTGTAATCCTTGAGCGCAGTCATGCGCGCATAAACCTCTTTGTTGCGCGTGGCGATCCAACCGATTCTCAAGCCAGCCAGGCCGTATGTTTTGGACATCACCCCCAGTGAGACCGCGTGTTCGCCCAAATCGCATCCGGCGGGCAAACGGCTGGCGGGATCGTATTCAGACTCGCGATAGACTTCATCGCAGAACAGCAAAATATTTCGTTCCGCGGCAATTTGATTCAGCGTACGAAAATCCGATTCAGACATCAAATAGCCGGTTGGATTATGCGGCGTGTTGATGACAATCAATTTTGTGCCGGAACGAATTGACTTGCGAAGTTCGTCTAAATCCAAAGCCCAGTTATTTTCCTCCCGCGCTTTCCAAAGAGTCACATCACAGCCGATCGAACGGGCGACATCCGTCAAAGATTGATAGCAGGGCCAGTGCGCGATGACGTGATCGCCGGGCCGCAAAACGGCTTGCATAAAGAGAAAGATCGCTTCTTCCGCCCCGGTGTGAACGAGAATGTCCTCCGGCTCGACGGTTTGATACAAGCCGCAAATCGCTTGTCGTAATGCCGGGCTTCCCTGCGATTCCGTATATCCAAGCCAGACGCGTTGGAATTTTTCCGCCGCCTCCGGCTCAAAGGCAAGCAAATCGGAAATAGTCATCGCTTCGCAGTCCGAACTGCAAAGCAGATACTTTGTGTTGAATTCGTATCTGGCAAAATAACGTTCGAGTTTGAAGGGCGGAATTTGCATAATTCTTTTTACCGCAAAGGGACGCGAAGTAAAAATCTTTGCGCGCTTCGCGCCCTTCGCGTTTAATCTTTTAGCGCTCGTCTTAAATCGCGAGCATGAAGCTGATTGTGAATATAGATCATCTTGATCATTTCGCGGAGGGTCGTCACGCCAAGAAACGGATGCCGTCCGGTTTTCTCCAAATCCGAGTCGCCGATTCCCAGAACCCATTGAATCATGTCAGCGCGCACGGCTTTGAATTGATCCAGCAACTCCTGCGGC
This sequence comes from Anaerolineales bacterium, assembly GCA_042408355.1. Taxonomy (GTDB): domain Bacteria; phylum Chloroflexota; class Anaerolineae; order Anaerolineales; family Villigracilaceae; genus Fen-1038. Next base: position 39,510 of record JBHORD010000152.1, on the reverse strand, counting down.
GTCAGCTCCGCCGTCTTCTCCTGCTGACGGGCATTATAACGGTCAATCGAAAAATCCTCCGGCACACCTTCGCCTGTCTGCCGTATCCGCTCGAACAATTGAACGAAGGCGCGTTCAGACGTAACGAGATGCGCCAGAATATTACGGATCGTCCAAACCGAACCTTCGGTATAAACTTCGGTCCTCCATTGTCCATCGGTCAATTCGGCAAAAAAGCCGGATAATTTTCCGCCTTCCAATTTCAACTTCTCGGCCAGCTCAACAGTCTCCGACATTGCTTCTCCTATGGCTGGACCTGGGCATAATTAATGGACTTCCTGCCGGTCCCGGGCCAATAATAATTTTTCATCGTTGAAATATCGCGGACGATCCTGGCGCTGTCTGGAAAATCAGGACGGACATAATAATAGTGCGTTTCATACGGACTGTCGCCGAACGCCGCCGCGAGAATATAGCCGCGGCTCCGGGCATAGTCCATCAGCGTGATTGTCATGCGGAACCAATCCTGCGAAAGATTCTTGGGAATCAACTTTGGCGGAACCAGCGGGGAAAAATAAGCGTGAAAGACAATCACATCCGGCCTGTACTGGTCGAGATATTGCGCGGTGATCCCGCCGTGATGCGCGATCCATTCATCGTTCAAACCCCACGTATCAATCGCCGTCCAATTTGAATAGAACGGCAAAAGTCCGGCCTCGCTGGTGGCGATCACATATCCCCTGCCCTGATACTTCGATAACATCTGCGCCATGTTATAACGCCCATCGGCGGAATAAGCGTTATTGCATAAAGGCGGCGCGCCGGCAAGCAGACAGTTCTGCGACGCCGAATAACGGACAACGCCATAGACGATTGCCAGCGCGGCGAGAATCCACACGCCTCGCTCCCAGACGTGCGGCGGCTGAGGCCACGAAAAGCCGACCTCGCGCTCGATGCCTTCCACCAGCGGATACCACGAAAGAAGGACCAGCGGCCAAAGCGCATACTGAAACCGTCCGCCAAAATTGGTTTGATTGTCAATCAAGATAAATGCCGAGGCAAATACAACCAGTGGAATCAGGAACGCAATCGTCAATCGAATCGTTTTCTTCGAGCGGAAGCCCAGCAGGAACGCCAGCGCGAACGGTCCGCTAAAACGAAAGAGATAACTGAACGATTCCCAAAACGAATCCGAATGCAGGATGCCGCCGCTCTTCACATAAAACGGATTGGGCAAGGGGTAACCAAAATAATTCCAACGCCATAAAAAGTACGCGCCGCCCAAAATTGAAAATACGGCGGCAAAAACAAAAATCGCCTTTGCAGAGTGACGCCAGCCTTTCATTACGATCACGGCAACCAGCATCAACCCGGCAAGGATCACGCCCTCGGGGCGCGTGAGTCCGGTCAGCAAACCCGCGAGGGCAAAGAGCAGAGAAAGCCAAAAGGATGGATTCTCCGTTTGAATCAGGAGCAGGCCAAAGGTCCAGGTGAGAGCGGCGAGGAACGCGAAAAGCGGGGTCCCGAAGAAAGCCGCGACATAGGAAAGTCCCGTCCCAACCGCGAGATAAAGCGCGGTCACGAACGAGATGACAACGTTGGCTTTCCAAATTTTTCGGTTGACCCAATAAACCAACAGAACCGTCAAAATGTGCGAAACAAAGCCGATGGCGCGCACCGAGCGTCCCACCGGCAACCCGATCCTGATCAACGCGGCGGAGGCGGCCATGAAAAGAAAATCGGTTGCGCCGTCCACGGGATGTTGGCCGATGTTCCACACGATGCCATAACCATGCGCGAGATGATCAGCGTAACGCATGAGCATGGCCGCATCTTCAAACGGCGGCATATTGAAATTGACGTAACGCGCCGCATAGAAGAAAACAACCGCCAGCAATGCAAGCGCTGAAAGCCAATCGGCGTAACGTTTTATAAAAACCATAAATTTATCCAAGCAGGGAATATCCCCCGTCAATCGTCAGGGTCTGGCCGGTGACATATTGGTTATCGAGAAGGAACTCGAGGGCGGACTCAATTTCTTCCAGAGTCGCGGCGCGCTTCAACGGCAATCGCCCGATCAGACGATTCCATTCTTCATCGGGAACAAAATCCGATTGTAAAACGAGTCCCGGCGCAATGGCGTTGACGCGAATCGAAGGCGCAAAAGCGCGCGCCAGTATTTTCGTCAGCGTTTCGAGTCCCGCCTTGCTGACCGTGTACGATGGGTAACGGCTCCAGCTTTTTTGCGCGCCCACATCCGTGACGTTTACGATCAAGCCGCCGCTCGTCATGCGTTTAGCCGCCTCCTGCGCGAGCAAGAACGGCGCGCGCAGATTCAAATCGAGCGCCGCGTCCCAATCTTTGACAGACAGCGTGTGCGCGTCGCCGGCAGGCATGACCGCCGCAGAATTGACCAGCGCTTTCAATGGATGAGGAACTTTATCTACAAGCTCGAACAGGGAAGCGATTTTCCCGGGATCGGTCAAATCTGCCTGCGAAAGATAAACGGGAACATCCAATGTGCGGATTTCCGCCGCAGTCTCGGACGCCTGCCGTTCGGAACTGCGATAATGTAAAAGAATTGCATATCCTTTTCGCGCCAGAGCCAGCGCGAAAGCCTTTCCAAGCCGATGCGCCGCGCCGGTTACCAGAGCCAATGGCCGATCAGACATGGTCTGTTTTTACCACAAAATTTTGTTCCGACGGAATTGCTTTAACGCAAAAGCCGCATAAGAATATCGCTGCGGCATTCGTCCGCGGAGCGAAGTCCACGCCGCGTAGTTTTATTTTCTAAAGAAATTGGAAATAAAGAACCAGACGTTTGCCGGGCGTTCCGCCAGCCGCCGCATGAAATAAGGATACCAATGAGTCCCAAACGGAACGTAGACGCGCACGCAATAACCATCTTTGACAAGCTGTTCTTGCAAATCGCGGCGGATGCCGTACAGCATTTGAAATTCGATGGCGTCTTTCGGCAGGCCCACCTTCAGCGCATATTGCTTTGCAAATTCAATACGCTTTTCGTCATGCGTGCCCAGAGCCGGGATGGGCGGGAAACGCCCGTCATCGCTGACTTTGGGAGAACCGGCGCTCAGCGCGCCGTCAATGAGGATCTTGGCCAATAGATCATAATTGGCGTCCACATCGGCCTTTTTGGGAAAGGCTTTATCGGCGGATTCCATATACGCGCCCTTGACGAGTCGAATCGGCGTTTTATCTTTGAGCAGTCGGCGCGCGTCGGCTTCCGAACGATATAAATAGGATTGCAAAACCATGCCGACATTGTCGTATCCGCTCCTGCGCATTTGGTAATAAAGATTGATGGTCTTGTCGGTGTAAGGCGTATCTTCCATATCAATGCGGATGAAATTGCCGGTCTCGCGCGCCCGGATGAGAATCCGCTCGAGGTTTTGCGCGCACAATCTCTCGTCCAGGCCCAGACCAATCTGCGTCAGTTTGATCGAGACATTGGCGCGGACATCTGCGGTTTTGATCTCGTCGAGCGTCGTCAAGATTTCATCGGTTGCATCGGAAGCTTCTTCGGGTTTGCTGGTATGTTCCCCCAGGTGATCGAGAGTCACATTGATGCCTCTTGCATTAAGTTCCCTGATGGCACGAATGGCATCGTCAATTTGAGTCCCCGCTACAAAACGGGACGCGGTGCGCCAGGCAAATTTCCAACTGGTGACCATATTCTGCGCCCAGGCCGCTTTGGAAAGGTAGATCAGGAAGGAGCGAAGCATAGGTTCCCTTTCTTGTTTTTTATCTTAAAAAAGGTTAATGATATTCTAGCACAGGTAACCGATTTGCTTGTGTTATACTTTTTGGCGACAAATGTCACAATCTGCAAAGCGTTCTTCTGATTCGGAGGTTCAGTGAGAAACCGCAACACCAATATTGTCTTGCGGGGAACGGCAATTTTTCTTCTTATCGTCGCAATCGTATTGATTATTTTTTCGCTGGTGGCATACAGCCAGCAGCGCAATAATTACCCCGCCGGCATGACAATTGGCGGCGTTCCAGTTGGCGGACTCAATCCACAAGCCGCGTCTGAACGCCTGCTTCAAGTTTATAGTACGCCCATTGAGATTCACTATAACGGCGGAATTATCCAGGCGGACCCGGCTCAGATCGGCTTTCAAATTGACGTTGAGTCGATGCTTGCCGCGGCGGACCTGACCCGAACCGGCGGCGCGTTTTGGGGCGGATTTTGGAACTACCTTTGGAATCAGGATCCGACGCCAACCCCCGTGCCGCTGCGCGCCACGATTGCGGAAGACCGTTTGCGCGCCTACTTGGCGCAAATCGCGGCGCGCTACGATCAACCCGCTGTTCCCGCCCAGCCGATTCCGGGTACGCCCAACTTTACGCCCGGACAACCCGGTCAAACGCTGGATATTGACCGCGCGGTTCCATTGATCGAAGCCGCGCTTCAATCGCCGACGAACCGCGTTGTGACGCTCACGGCCGTGCAGGGCACGCTGGCGCGTCCCACCATGCAGGATCTTGAGATTCTTCTAAAGCAAATCATCAAGACTTCGGGGTTCGATGGATTGATCGGTCTTTACATGGCTGATTTGCAAAACGGGCAGACTATCCATTTTGCTCTCAACCAGGGACAGGAAATTTCCGTTAATCCTGACGTGGCGTTCACCGCCGCCAGCACGATCAAGATTCCGATTCTGGTTTCGTTCTTCATCAAGAATGGAAACATTCCCATTGACAACGCGACAAACACCGACATTCTCAACATGATCAAACTGTCGAGCAACGATCAGTCGGACGCATTTATGGCAAGCCTCGATCCAGAAAGCGGGCCGCTGGTCGTTTCGTCGAACATGAAAAAACTCGGATTGGACAATACGTTCATCGCCGGTTATTACAAACTCGGCTCTCCTCTTCTTGAAAGATTCAGCACGCCTGCCAACCAGCGCACGGACGTTTCCACCGAGCCTGATCCATACAATCAAACGACCCCCTCTGACATGGGCATGCTGTTGGAGGATATTTATCAGTGCGCGCAGAACGGCGGCGGCGCATTGGTGGCGGCATTCCCGGATAAAATGAGTCAGCCAGTTTGCAAAGAGATCGTCAATTACCTCACGCAGGATAATATCGGAGTTCTGATTCAGGGTGATTTGCCCGGCGGCACGGTAATCGCGCATAAACACGGCTGGGTCACCGACCCCGCCACCGGCCTCGATCACGATTGGAGCGACGCGGCCATCGTTTATACGCCCGGCGGAAATTTTGTGTTGACCATTTACTCTTTCCATCCTGTTCAGTTGGTCTTCGATCCGATCAACAAATTGTTTGCCAGCCTTGCGCGCGCCGTCTACAACTATTACAACCTTCCCACTCAGTGACAAGTTGACATCGCCCGCAATGTGAAGGGTTGGATTTTTGAAACATCGAATATAATCAAGGCATGAGCGCGTCTTTTGGACTCTTCCGCCTGCAGCAAGTGGACAGCCGCATCAGTCAGATCGAAGCGCGGCTGGCAAAAATTCAGGAGACGCTCGATAACGACGCGGAACTGCGGGCGGCGCGGGAGCGGGTCAGGCTGGCAGAGGCGAATCATCACAACGACGAGCGCGCCCGCCGAATGTCGGAGGAAGAAGCGAGGAGTCAGCAGATCAAAATCCAGCAAGTCGAATCAAGTTTATACGGCGGCAATGTCCGCAATCCAAAAGAATTGCAGGATTTGCAGGCCGAGATCGTTGCGCTCAAAAGACATCTCGCGGCTTTGGAAGAGCGCGAACTCGAAGCCATGTTGAAAGCAGACGAATCGCAGGCGGAACTGCAAGCCGCGCAGGAAAACCTAAAACAGATCCAATCACGCCTGGGAAACGAGCATCGAAAATTGATAGACGAACAAGAATCGCTCACGCGGAATTTGGAAACTTTGAAGTCGGAACGACAGGCTGCGGTTAGCGCCATCGCCGCGGACGCGCTTTCAATTTATGATAATTTACGTCAACAGCGACGCGGTGTGGCGGTCGCTGAAATTTCCGACAATGCCTGCGGCGCATGCGGCACCGTCTTAACCGCGGCGTTACAACAAAACGCGCGGCATATGAGGCAACTCGTCTATTGCCCTTCCTGCGGGCGGATCTTGTACGCAAGCTGACGATCTATGAGATTCCCATTTTCGTTTTCGCTCGATCCGTTCTCGTTCTTTGTCGGCTTTATTACCGCCAGTATTTTCTGGTGGATTGTGGCGCGTTCGCGCCCGTTGTTGAAGGAAGTGAACGAGAACTTGAAAGCGCGGCGCGAAGAAACGCAGATGAGGCGCACCAGCAATGTTGAAGAAAATCACCGGCGCGTCACCCTGCGGCGCGCGCAGGGAATGCATCTGGCCGCGCCGTTGTTTGCGCTGGACGAAATTCTGATCGAGCCGCGTCTGCTGGCTCCGCCGCCGCACATTGAGCCCGGCGGATCATATCCGTCCGAAGATATCGTCACGCAAACATTGCCTTACATGCCGGCATGGCCGGAGATGGCGGCCCTCTACGGCGCGCCGACGTTAAGCCTAGAGGAAGCGCTTTCGGGCGGAATGAATCTTGTCATCGTCGGTCAGCCCGGCATCGGAAAAACCGTGGCGCTGGCGCATCTGGCGTCGCTGGCCGCCAATCGAAGCGAGACGCTCGACGCGCTCAAAGATGCCGTTCCATTTTTGATTCATGTTGCGGATTTGAAGTTGCCGGTGAACGAAGCGAAGGATGCCCTGAACCTGGTCATTGAAGCAAACTCAGAACATGTTTCCGTTCTGGACCTGGGACGGTTTCCCGGCTTCGTCAATAACTGTTTCCAGCTCGGGCGCGCTCTGCTTCTCGTAGACGGCTTTGACGAATTAACGCCGGAGGGTCAGCAACTCGTTTCGGATTTTCTCAGGCTACTCTTGAATGCATATCCAAAGATTCGCGTGGTCGCCACTGGCGCGCCCGAATACATGGATGGATTGATTTCACTGGGCTTCGCGCCTCTTGCGTTGGCCGCGTGGAATAAACAACGCGAGTCGCAATTCATCCAAAAATGGAGCGCGCTCTGGACGCAATTTGTCGCCGTCGAGGCGTGGGCGCAAACGGGTCCCGAACCAGTTGATCCGATTCTACTCAACGAATGGATCAACGCAGAAACACGCGGACTCACGCCGCTCGAACTGACACTCAAAGTGTGGGGCGCGTACGCGGGCGACGCGCTGGGTCCGCACACTCTCGAAGCGATTGCTTCGCACATTCGCAGACTTGCGCCGGCAAACACTCCATTGGCGGCGCTGGAAATGCTTGCCATGCAAGTCACGCTTGCAAGCCAGCCGGTTTTCGACCCGCGCAAGGCGCGTGAATGGGTCAAACAATTTGAAACGCCCGAAGAACGTGATGAAGTTTCGTCCGGCGGCGAGTCACAACCCAAAGCGGAACAAAACGCCGCGGAGGAAGCGCTCACCGGCAAATCGAGAAAAAAGAAAAGTAAAACCGACCCGCTCCCCACGCCCGGCTTGCTTGGCAGGATGGCCTCCAGCGGATTGGTCGTCTCGCATCTCAACAACAAAATGCGATTCATTCATCCGGTCATCGGCGGATTTTTAGCGGGCCGGGCTCTTAGTGGATTCAAAGCGGACGAGATACTCCTCACCCAACCGGATTGGACCGGCAAAATTCTTGCCATGCGCTATCTCGCCGCGTACGGCGACGTGAGCGATCTGGTCAATCGCATGCTGGAATGGTCGCGCCTGCCAATGCACCGCCCCATGCTGACGGCCGCGCGCTGGCTGCGCGAGGCGCCGCGCGACGCTCCATGGCGCGGCAAGTTGATGGCGGCTCTGGCAGAATTACTGCAAACCGAAGGACTTCCCTTTTCACTGCGCGGACAAGCCATCGCCGCCTTCGTTGCCAGCGGCGATCCGGCGGTGGCGGTGCTGTTTCGTCAATTGACCAACACGCTTTCATTTGAGCTGATGAGATTGGTCGCGCTGGGAAGCGGCGCGATGAAAGACGCGAAAGCCGTCCGCGTCCTGGAAGGAATGCTGCAGGCGCCAAGCCTCTCTGCGCGCCGCGCCGCCTGCCTGGCTCTGGTCGCAATCGGCACAACAGAAGCGCTGGAAGCGGTGGCGCGGACGCTTCTTAACGCCGATGAAGATTTGCGCCGCGCCGCGGCGGAGGCGCTTGCCAACGATCCCGCGGAAGGACACGCCATGCTGAAAGACGGCGCAACACTGGCCGACATCCTTGTGCGCCGCGCGGTCGTTTATGGACTGGCGCGCGTGAATGAACCCTGGTCCACCGAACTGCTTCAGAAAATGCAAGTCGAAGACGATCAATGGGTCGTCCGCAATTCGGCTTCGGAAATCCTGGAACAGCGCGCCCACATGATGCACAACCCGCACATTCCACGTCCATTGAAGCCGCCGGCTCAAACCCCATGGCTGATCGAATTGGCGGGCAAACAAGGAGTCGGCATTGCGCCCGGTTCGCCCGCCACCGACATCCTGCTGGCCGCCCTCAAAAGCGACAACGAAGAAGAACGCATTGCCGCGCTTCCATATCTGAAACAAAACCCGGACGACGGCATCGTTAAACAAATCTACAACGTCATGTACGCTGATCATCCCAAAGCGCGGGAAGCCGCTTTCATCACGCTGTGGGAAATCGGCGCATCCGGTTACAAACTTCCACATCCAACCCAATACGGATTTGGCTAATGCTCATCACAAACGCAACGATCGTCACTTTTGAATCTCAAAACCGCATCCTCGAGAATCAAGCCATTTACATCTCAGGCGATCACATTCACGAGATCGGGCCGACCGCGAAGCTTGAAAAGGCATATCCAAAAGCCAAGAAGCTCGATGCGAACGGTCAGATTGTGATGCCCGGCGGCATTTGCGCGCATACCCATTTCTACGGCGCGTTCGCGCGCGGCATGGCGATTCCCGGATCCGCGCCAAAAGATTTTCCAGACATCCTTGAAAAACTTTGGTGGCCGCTCGATAAATCACTGCTCGAAGAAGACATTCGCTATTCCGCCCTGGTTTCTCTGGTGGACGCGATCAAACACGGCACTACGACCTTGATAGATCATCACGCTTCGCCAAACGCCGTGGACGGATCGCTCGACATCATCGCCGAGGCGGTTGACAAATCAGGATTGCGCGGCGTGCTTTGTTATGAAGTCACGGACCGCGACGGACCCGAAAAAGCCGCGGCGGGAATCAAAGAGAACGTGAGATTTTTGCGGAGGCTCGCCGAGAATCCGCACCCGCATCTGGCCGGGACGTTCGGACTGCACGCCAGCCTGACGCTTTCGGGCGCCACCCTGCAGGCTTGCCGCGCCGCCGCGCCCGAGGGAACCGGCTTCCATATCCATGTGGCCGAACACGAAGCGGACGAATACGACAGCCTGAGCAAGTCCAACATGCGCATCGTTGATCGGCTGAAGCATCACGAAATACTCGGGCCAAAAACGATTGCCGCGCATTGCGTTCATATTGACGCGCGCGAAATCGAATTGCTCAACGAAACCGGAACGTGGGTTACGCACCAACCGCGCTCCAACATGAACAACGCGGTGGGCGCGGCGCCGGTCGAGTCCATGATGCGCGCCGGCGTCAAAGTCTGTCTCGGTAATGACGGCTTTACAAACGCCATGTGGGACGAATGGAAAGCCGCATACTTCCTGCATAAAGTCGCCAGCCGCGACCCGCGCCGCATGAACGGATATGACGTTCAACAAATGGCGGTTTACAACAACGCCGCGCTGGCGAATATTTTCTTCCCCGCCGCGCCGATTGGTCAAATCGCCCCCGGCGCGTTCGCGGATTTGATCTTCGTGGACTACCCATCCCCCACTCCGCTATCCGCTGAAAACTTACCCTGGCACATCATATTTGGATTCCAGCAGAGCATGATCACCACAACGATTGTCGCAGGAAAAGTTGTGATGAAGAACCGCGAACTTCAAACGCTCGACGAAGAAGAAATTTTCGCGCGGGCGCGCGAACTCGCCGCCAAAGTCTGGAAGCGATATCAGGATAAACTCAAATCATGAATCAAGATCCATCCACTCTGTTGACCATCGGCGTTTTAGGCGGCACCGGCAAGGAAGGCAAGGGTCTTGCCTATCGCTGGGCAAAAGCCGGTTATCGAGTCCTGATCGGCTCGCGCACGCCTGAAAAAGCCATTGCCGCCGCATCCGAGATCATTCAATTGCTTGAGGGCGAAGGCTCCATCGTCGGCATGTCGAATCTCGAAGCCGCACAGCAGGCAAACATCGCGGTATTGGCCGTTCCATATTCCGCCCACCGCGATACGCTCGAAGCCGTCAAACATGCGCTTCAGGGAAAAATCCTGATTGATGTCACAGTTCCGCTCGTGCCGCCGAAGGTAAGCAAAGTCCAGATGCCCGCCGCCGGCTCCGCGGCGCAGGAAGCAAGACAAATTCTGGGCGAAGGCGCAGAAGTCACATCCGCCTTCCAAAATATTTCGCATGAACACCTGTTGAAAGATGAAGACATAGAATGCGATGTGCTGGTCACCGGCACAAGCAAGGAAGCGCGCAGTGAGACGCTCAAACTGGTCGCCGCGGCGGGACTCGCCGGCTGGGACGCGGGGCCCATCGAGAACTCGGTCGTCGTCGAAGGGTTGACCAGTGTGTTGATCAACATCAACAAACTTTACGGCTCCACCCATGCTGGGATAAAAATTACCGGCGTTTCGAAGTAATCCACAGTGGACTTTATTCGCTTTTCCGAAATCGCGGCGGAATTCAAAGCGCTTTCGCAATTGACGACAGCGGAAGAGGCGCAGGCGCAGAATTGTGCCCAAAAGCGGCGGTCTTTCGGCGCGGTTCATCAATCAATTTCGGCGCACCGGGCCTGCAATAGAAACGCATGAAATCTGCAGATGACAACTCTCACCCTCACTCCCCTGCAAAACATTCCTCTCATCCGCCAAGGCGATGACCTGGCGGATATTATTCTCTCCGCGCTTCAACCGTCGAACCTCGCGCTGGAAGATAACGATATTTTTGTTTTAGCGCAAAAGATCGTCAGCAAAGCCGAAGGACGCATGGTCGACCTTGCAACGATAACGCCGGGGCGGCGCGCTGTCGAACTTGCGGCTCAAGTCGAAAAGGACCCGCGCCTGGTCGAACTCATGCTGCATGAAAGCAAATCCGTCGTGCGGACGCGGCCGGGGACAATCATCGTCGAACACAAGCTTGGATTCATTTGCGCCAATGCGGGGATTGACCATTCCAATGTTGCAGGCATGGGCAATTCAAAAGAAGAGTTCGTTTTGCTCCTCCCTGAAGATCCCGATCGGTCCGCAGGCGAAATTCGCAGGAAGATCGAAACAAAGACCGGAAAAAGAATCGGCGTGATGATTATCGATTCACACGGGCGCGCCTGGCGCGTCGGCACGGAGGGCGTCTGCATCGGCTTGAGCGGAATCCCCGCCGTGATGGATGAGCGCGGTTGGAAGGACCTGTTCGGCTACTCGTTGCGAATTACTGTTGTCGGCGTGGCGGACGAATTGGCCGCGGCCGCCTCGCTGGTCATGGGGCAGGCCGCGGAAGGCACACCGATTGTCCATGTTCGCGGATTTCCATATCCGCTGCGCGAAGGATCGCTGAAAGAATTAATTCGTCCAAAAGAGCAGGATTTATTTCGCTGACACAAATCTAATATTCAGCGGTTATTATTTCCAAAAAACCTTGGAAAGGCAAGCATGAAAACAATTCCCGAATCTCATCAAGACCTACTCAAAGACGAAACCAAAGCCTTCGCCTATCTTGCGACCGTTAATTCCAACGGCACGCCGCAAGTCACGCCCGTCTGGTTTGATATGGACGGCGGCTACATTCGCATCAACACAGCAACGGGTCGCTTGAAAGACAAAAACATGCGCGCCCGTCCCAATGTGGCGCTTTGCATCGCTGATCCCAAAAACCCGTATCGTTATGTGCAAGTCCGCGGCAGGATCGTCGAGTTCACAACCGACGGCGCGGAGGATCACATTGATACACTTAATTTCAAATATCATGGCAGCCGAAATTATCCGGGCCATAATCCCAAACAGCCGCGCGTGATCTATAAAATTGAACCGTTAAAAGTCGACGCGCACGGATGAATTCAGCGCACGAATTCCTGCGTTCGCGGCGCTCAACCCGCCGCTTCAAACCGGACCCGGTAGCGGATTCCGTTATCGAGCGCCTCCTCGCCACCGCGGCGTACGCGCCGTCGGCGCACAATCTCCAGCCGTGGAGATTCGTCGTCATCAAAGATCGGAATGCCCGAAAAAAACTTGCCGCCGCGCTGACGTCCAAAATGCGCGTTGACATGCAAAACGAAAACGCGTCCGAATTCGAAATCGAGAAGCGCGTCGCCCGTTCCTTGCGCCGCATTGACGAAGCGCCCGTGACCATCCTTCTGTGCCGCGATGTGACGGCTGTCCGCGCCGACACGCCGGAAGAAACGATCATGAACATTCAGTCCACCGCGCTGGCCGGATTGCAGATTCTGCTCGCGGCGCACGCCGAAGGTCTCGGCGGCAATTGGATTTGCTGGCCGTTGTATGCAACAAAAGAAACGCAAACAACTTTAGGGTTGCCGGAAAGCTGGGAACCGCAAGCGCTGATCTTTGTTGGATATGCTGATGAAGAACCGAAACGGAAAGAGTTAAAGCCGCTGAATATGGTTTCCATCGTTATATGAAAATCGTTGCCCTCGCGGGCGGAGTCGGCGGCGCAAAACTCGCACACGGACTCGCCCAAATCCTTCCACCCGAAGACCTGACCATCATCGTCAACACCGGCGATGATTTTGAGCATCTCGGTTTGTACATTTGCCCCGATCTCGATACGGTTTGTTATACGCTTGCCGGTTTGGCGAATCCTGAAACCGGCTGGGGACGGGTTGATGAAACCTGGAATGCAATCACCAACATCGAAAGGCTGGGCGGGCAAACATGGTTTCGACTCGGCGATCAGGATTTGGCCACACATCTCGAGCGCACGCGGCGGCTCAAAGAAGGTCAACGCCTTTCGGAAATCACGCGTGACTTTTGCAAAGCATGGGGAATTCATCACGCTGTAATCCCGATGAGCGATAATCCAGTTCGCACCATTGTCGAGACGGATGAAGGCGATCTCGCTTTTCAGGAATATTTTGTCCATCGAAGATGCGAGCCGCGCGTCAAAGGCTTTCGATTTGACGGAGCCGATAAAGCGGAACCCGCTGCCGGTGCGCTGGAGGCGATTCAAGGCGCGGACGCAATCGTCATTTGTCCGTCGAATCCGTGGGTGAGCATCGCGCCCATTTTGGCGGCGCCCGGCATAAAGTCCGCGGCCGAAGCGAAACCCATTGCCGCAGTTTCGCCCATCATTGCCGGGCAGGCAGTCAAAGGTCCTGCGGCGAAAATGTATCGCGAACTTGGAATCGAACCATCTGCATTGGCTGTTGCAAAACAATACAATGGACTCGTCTCGCATTTCGTGATGGATCAAATTGATTCGCAACTCGAGGCAGATATTCGGAGTTTAAAGATGCAAACATTGGTTACCAACACGCTGATGAAGACGCCGGATGACCGGCGACAATTGGCCGAAGATGTGTTAAACTTCATGGGAATAAAGCGATGACGCTCTGGGCAATCGTCCCTGTAAAACCTTTGCGGCGCGGTAAATCGCGGCTCGCAGGCACGTTATCCGAAGACGAACGGGCGGACCTGAATCGCCGATTACTTCAACGCACCATTCAAACCCTCACCAATCTAAATGAAATCGAACAAGTTCTTGTGGTCAGCCGCGATTCCTCGGCGCTGGCGCTGGCGCGGGACATGGGCGCGCGCACCGTTCAGGAGGACGGCGCGCCGGCGTTGAATACGGCGCTCAAACGCGCGACGGTGGTCGCTCAAGTCTATGCCTCGCGCGGCGTGTTGGTTGTTCCGGCGGATTTGCCCCTGCTCAACCGCGATGACGTTGCCGCGTTGCTGGCGCGTTCGACAAACCCGCCGGTGGTCGTGATTGCGCCCGACCGGCATCAAAAAGGAACGAATGCTTTACTCCTTTCGCCGGCGGATATCATCGAATACGATTTCGGCGAAGGCTCGTTCAAACGTCATTGCGACCGCGCCAGGAAGGCCGGCGCGCGTCTTGAAGTTGTTAATCTGCCTTCTCTCGAACTCGATCTGGATCTACCCGAGGATTTGGAATTGATCAAAAAGATGGAAGCGCTAAAAGCCAAATAGAAGATCGCTTCTTGAAGAAACGCCCGCTCTCTCCTTCATGCAAAACGAAGCATGTCTTCCACAAGGGCAATGCTCCCTGCCGCTTCAGTCCGATAGACAAAAATGCCGGCGGCTGGCGCTCTCAGGTATAATGACAAATCATATCCTTGCAGCGCGGCTTCGCCGAATGGAGGAACATAAACAGTGGAAAGAGTAGCTTTGTATCTGCAGGACTCGCATGATTTGAGGGACGGGCTCGAGTACGTCAAATACGCGGAAGAACACGGCTTTGAAGCAGTCTGGCAGGCGGAATCGCGGCTCGTGCGCGACGCGATTGTTCCGATGGCGGCTTACGCGGCGGTGACGAATCGAATCAAGGTCGGATCGGGCGTGATCAACAATTGGACGCGCAACATCGGCCTTTTAGCCGCAACGTTCCTGACTCTGGATGACCTTGCCCCCAATCGAATCATCTGCGGAATCGGCGCGTGGTGGGATCCGCTGGCGAGCAACGTTGGCATCAAACGCCACAAACCGACGGTTGCCATGCGTGAGACGATTGAAGTGATGCGCCGGCTCTTGAACATGGAACGCGTCACTTTCCATGGCGAATTTCATCATGTCGAAGGCATCGAGCTGGATGTCGTCCACGGACGGCGCGAGCCGCGCCATGTCCCGATCATGATCGGCGCGACCGGAGACCAGATGATGGAACTGGCGGGCGAAATTGCGGACGGCGTCGTCTTGAATTATTGCGTCCCGCCGGAATACAACGACAAAGCGTTGGAACTGCTTGAAAAAGGTTTAAAAAAATCGGGCCGCAAATTGGAGGATTTTGACCGCCCGCAATTGATCGTCTGTTCCGTTGATCCCGATCACGATAAAGCCATTGAATACACAAAAGAATTGCTCTGCCAATATTTGGCGCAACAACCGCACATTGCGAAGGCTTCGGGCGTTTCGCAAGACGTGATTCAGCAAATTCAATCCATCCTTGGCTGGCCCGCTACAAAGGAACAGATCAACCACGCTAAACATCTCGTGCCGGACGATTTGGTCCATCGCATCACCGCATCGGGGACGCCGGAGGAAGCGCGCGCCAAAGTGGAGGAATACAAAAAGCGCGGCTGTACCTGTCCGATTCTGTATCCTGTCGGCGGAAATTTCAAATTATTGATTGACACCTTCGCGCAAAGTTAAAGCGGATTTCGCTGACGATATTCCTGCAATTCGATCATCGCCGGGCGCTCAAGCTCGGCGATTTCTTCCACGTCGAGAAAGAGCCGTCCCCGCTCATATCGAATCAGTTTCAACGATTTATTCACATCTTCCAGTATGTTCATGCCATAACGCTTTTCGATTCGGCGGACGACTGTTTGAATAATGGCAAACGACATCTTGCTCAAAGACTCAAGCGGCTGGTTGTGATGAATTCTTTCCTGAAGGTCAACCTGGGCGATGGCGCTCAAGCCAAACTTCTCAAACACATCAATCAGCAATCCCGTTTCCACGCCATAGCCGGATGAAAATGGCAACTGCTCGAGTGCGGAACGCCGTCCGCCGTACTCGCCGGAAAGGGGCTGAATGACGCCTGAAAGTTCGGGAAAGAAAAGATTGATCAATGGCCGTGCAGTTAATTCCGTGACGCGTCCGCCGCCGCTCGCTTGAAGCTTATTGTCCACTTTCAATGGTCTGCGATAAAAGCCTTTGACGAATTGAATTTCGGGATGCAGAATAAGCGGCCCCAGCAATCCATAAACAAAACGCGGATGGATGTTCACGATGTCCGTGTCCGTCCACACAATAATATCCCCGCGCGTCAGGTAGAGACTCTTCCATAAAGCCTCTCCCTTTCCGTTTCGCGCGCCCAGCTCAGGCAGAATCTGCTGATGAATGTAAACCGGCACATCCAGCTGAGCGGCGATTTCGCGCGTCCGATCGCTGGAATCGGAATCGATCAGAATCATTTCGTCCACCAGCGGAACACGCTCCATTAAAGCCCGCCTGATGGTTTTGATCACATCGCCAATCGTCTCTTCTTCATTCAATGCCGGCAGAGCCACGCTGATAGTCAAATTCTGTTTGCGCTTCAGTTCCAGCAGATGATTCAGATCGGCGAATTCTCCGGCATGATAGGTATTTTCAGCAAACCATCTGTCCACTAGAACCGAGATGGCGCTGTGCCCCACAACTTCGCTGTCCATGTTTGGAGGCATGGGGCGGCGTGATTTCACGACCAGCACTCCCCTGGAACCTTCGCGCAGAATCGAATCCGCCACCTGCCCAATCGAGACCGAAGAATCCGGCGAATGAGCCGTGGCGCCCATCACGAGCAGATCGCTTTCCCTCGAAGCTTCAAGAATCGCCTGCACAGGGTCATCGGTTTGAACGCGCCGCTGTTTGACCATAGGCAAATTCTTGAGCACTCGCTCCATCCCCTTGAACGCCGGGTCGGGTTTATTTCCGGCCGCGGCAGAGGAAACATGCAAAGCCGTCAGTTGAGAATGACTGGTGCGCGAAATGGACAGCCCCAGCCGCAGGGAGAGTTCCGCATACGGTCCGCCGCGTAGAGAGACCAGCACATGCATGGGAGATTCCGGAATATTTCCGCTGGCCATCAGCATATCGCAGGGCGGAAACAGGAATGCCTGTGCCGGCGTAATTTTGAACGCATCGAAATGCGAAGGCTGGAGAATCAAAAGGTCCGGCTCCTCTTCCTGCACGAGACGAACAAGTTCATCCCAGGGATCATACGAGACGTGAATATGCTGCGCTATGTCCACCCCTTTGCTGCTGGCAATTCCGCGCAGGAGTTTGCGCACATGCCGCGCCGGCAATGCCGCCTTGCTCAGCGACTCATCGCCCGCTATCCCAACAATTCCAATCAGCAACACCCTCGCTGGGTCCGCGATGATCAACGCGGCTTGTAATGCCGAAGCATAGTCCGAGCCATGAATGACCGGCACAAGAATTTTTCGGAACAAACTCGTCGAGTAATGATTTTTCATCTCAGCCTTTCTCCAGCAAGGGCGCGATTGCGTTCAAATAAATCTGCCGCCAGAGGTACTCGCGGCGCACCCGTTCACGCAGCGCAAAAAGAGGGCTCGTCTTCAAATAATTCGCGAGCAATGCCGCCACTTTTGAAGGATTTTCATCGGGCGGGAAATAAACCGCCTGCCCATCTCCCAACTCGCGCAAGGGCGGGATATCGGCGCAAAACACGGGAAGCGAAGCAAGCCCGGCCTCCAAAATCGGGATTCCAAACCCTTCTTCACGGCTTGGAAAAAATAACGCATCCGCGAGGCGATAAAAATCGGCGATGATTTCATCGGACAAGTATTGATCGCTCAACTCGGCGAGGAAGTGCGCCGCGCCTTCAAGCCTTAACTCATGCCGAAGCGCGATCAGCCGTTCAAAATACCGGACGTTGGCCGGGTTATGCGGCCCAAGCGGGCCGGTCACGACGAGCGTTGCCCGTTTAAATTCCGAACGCACTTCGGCCAGGACGCGCAAAGCCAGTTCGATGTTCTTGCGCGGCGTAATACGGACCGGCAACAATAACAAGGGCGCAGCGGATAACAAATCAAGCCGTTTGATAAATTCCCGCGTTTGCGGTTCGAGTTTGAGAAATTGACTGGCGTCAATTCCGTTTGGAACGACATGGATGCGGTTTATTTCCACAGCCAGCAATTGCGCGAGTTCCTGACGGCGCGATTCGGATACGACCACTTGAACTGCCTGCGGCCAATCGGTGCGGAGCAAATCCCAGGGATACCCATCGTGAAGTTCGTTTCGATAGCGCGGCGTCGTCCATGCCAGATCGTGATGCCAGAGAATCAAACGCGGGCGCGAAGCGCTTTCCGATATTCGCTTCAATGCGGCAGTCAATGCAAGATTTTTATTCAGCGAACAAACGTTATGAGCGATGAGCCAATCTGAATCGGCAATCGCCTCGCGAAGCCGGGCGGCGATCCGCTCGACGAGAGGGTCAAACCCATCGGGCACGCGCCCCGCATCGAGGTCCGGTTTGAGCGACAAAACTTCGGGATGACGCGAATCGACCAGCGGCAGAGAAAGAAATCGAATGCGCGCGTCAAATTGATCCCCGCGTCCGGCAAAAATGCAAACCTCATGCCCGGCGTCCGCCATCAAACGCGCGTGGTGACCGATGACGCTCTCCACGCCGCCGACGACCGGAGGCGCAGCATAATGCAAGAGAATGATCTTCATTTCAATCCGGTTCTATTTTATATCAGGAAAGGCCGATCATTACGCGGAAGCCATTTGGATTTTTTGCCATGCGCCGTTCGCCGGAATCAGCTTCCAGACATCCTCGATTGGACGCTTTTGATATTCTGCAAGGATCACCGCCACGGCAAATCCATGCGAAACAACCGCAACTGTTTCCGATGGATGCGCAGACACGATGTCGCGAACGGCCGCCATCACGCGCGTCTTTACCTGAGCAACCGTCTCACCGCCGGGCGGAGCGATGTGCAACGGATCATCACGACGGCGGGCGAAGCGGTCTGCATAACGGGTTTGAATCTCGGACACCAACATTCCCTGCCATTCTCCTTGATGAATCTCGCGCAAACGGCGGTCAATTTGCACAGAAAGCTTCGTGGCCTCCGATAGTTTTTCGGCAGTTTCGAGAGCGCGTATGAGATCGCTGGAGTAAATGGCGTCAATTCCATCGTCCTTCAATTCCTGAGCCAGTTGAACGGCTTGTGCGCGGCCGCGTTCGTTCAAGGGAACATCGGCCTGTCCCTGCCAGCGGCCTTCCACGTTCCAATCTGTTTCACCGTGACGGATCAAGATAAGTTGGGTCATCGTTTTACTGACTGCAGGGCGATATTCATGTCGCCTGAAAATGCGAGATAAATCCCGCGTTACTGCGCAAGGTGAGTTACTGAAACATTCTCTCAAGCGCCCTGCCCCATGAAGGAATGCAACAGCGCCCGTAATTGATGCTCCAGAACGCTGTATGAATAAAAGCGTTTCGCCAATTGATAATTCTGTTCGACCATTTGCTGAACAAAAGATGGATCCGTGAGGACCTTCCGCACTTGTTCAACGGTTTCATCGGTAATAAATCCATCGAATTCGATGGCGCGAAATCCCTTCGGCTTGATATCAACCGCATAGATGGTGTAGTTGTTGACCAAAATCGGGCGGCGAAAATATACGGCTTCCAGGAATCCGTTTCCAAAACCTTCCAGCAGGGACGGATAAGTCACCAAATCCGCAAACGGATACACGTCTCTAAAAGAATAAATCTTGCGGCCATCGGCGGATGTGCCGCGATGCTCACCGATAATGTCCGCCGCGAAAATCGCCTTGACGTTCAAAAGCGCGGCGTAACTGCGGATGCGGTCCTCATACGCGCTGCCCTCGTCTCCGCCGCTGTGCGAGATCACAAAATCAACCGGCAACTTCAAGCGATTGATCAGCTCGATAGAAATCTCGATTCCCTTGCGGCGGACAACCCGCGTGGGCTGAAGAAAAAAATAATGATCCGGCTCCAGCCTCAAGTCCGAACGAAGCGAATCGGTGTACGCATCGGGCGGAGCCGGCGGGTGATCGAAATCCATTACATTGGGGATGATCCACGGCGAAACCCCGCGGCGATACGATAACTGCTCAGCCGCGAGCGAATTGATTGCCACGTGGCGTATGGCGGGCAGGCGCGGCGGGAAAGCCATGTCGAGATAATCTCCTACACAATTGACCAGAAACCGCTCGCGTTCCCAGAAAAAATCATGATGATGGGCAATTGTATGAATGCCGGTCTCGGCGATGAATTCGGTCAGCGCCACGCCCAAAGGAATATTAAGCGGAATAGCCAATGCGTTCTCGACCAACAGCAAATGGACATCGAATTCCTTGACGAAGCGATACAGTTCCTCTTTGAGATATTGCGCGATCTCACGGACCTTCCGCGTGATCTCCGGCGAGCGGCTGGATTGAGTAAATGATTCCGTGTAAATCGCCAATATATCAGGATGTTCAAAATGCGCTTCTGGCACCAGCCGATACTGACCCGCCGGGCAATCGCACGACCCCGCAAAGAAAAAACATGTATGCCCCAGCCTGGATAAGATATGACTCCATTTCCATGTCTCCAGAGAAACGCCGTCGGTACTGTTAAAACGAGTCGAGACGAAACCTATACGCAGATTGGAAGTGGGAAGAGTATAAGTGGTCATGTCAAGCCTTCGCTTCAGTCATCAAAAGCGCGATGGGATCAACGGTTGGCGCGTATCGAACCGGCTCATCCCATGGACCTCGAAGCCCGGATCGCCAGATCAATGAAAATCGCCGCCGACCAGCCAAACGTAGAAGCCGCCTTGGGCGGAGCCTTGCCGGTCTCCGGATGATAATATTCGTAAATATCATCCTGTCCCATGATAAGCTCCAAAGTGCGATCGCGCAGATCGCGCGCCAGATCATGATAGCCGCTGCGCTGTAAGCCTTCGATCAAAAGATAATTGATGTTCACCCATGTCGGGCCGCGCCACATCTGCAACGGATCATATTTTGGATCATTGCGGGCAACCGTCGGCACCGGATATCGAGTCCAGAACTGACGCTCA
Source organism: Anaerolineales bacterium (assembly GCA_042408355.1). Lineage (GTDB taxonomy): Bacteria > Chloroflexota > Anaerolineae > Anaerolineales > Villigracilaceae > Fen-1038. The sequence continues at coordinate 18,710 of JBHORD010000152.1, read as the reverse complement.
TCGGTTAGTTGAGACACCAGGCGCGCCGCGATCTCATTCGGCATCCGACCGGTAATCAACGGAAAGAGGTTGAACGGCGTCCGAACCGCGACACGGACATTGTTCCTCACCGCCCAAAACAATCCCGCCCCGGCATCCCATCGGAGTCGGATCATGCGTTGCGCCTGTTCGTCGGCGCGCTGTTTCCACTGCCGCGCTTCTTCCGGGAGGCCGAGAATGCGCGCAATATTCGATAACGCCTCCTGCTCCAAACAAAGATAAGTGTTCAAATCCGGCGATTCGACCGGCATTCCATCGTCCCATAATGGGCTGTCATCCAGGCCCGATGAAAACGGATGATGGTACTCGCACAAGCCGTTGCCGTCGGCATCGTTATTCGCGAACCACCAATGATTCCAACGCACAATGGACTCATAGATTTCGTCGAGGAATTCGCGGTCATGATCCACTTCATACAGTTTCCACGCGGCCCAGGCAATCAACGGAGGCTTGGTTACATCCGCCTCCACCGGGAAATCAAGATGAGTGACCGTACCCTCGTCATGCACCGCGTCCGGGATCATACCGTCAGCCCGCTGATGATCCAAAAGAACCCGCAATTGATCGTGGGCAAGGCCGGGTTCAATGTGACGATAAGCCAGCGCATGAAAATACGAATCCCATTGCCAAATGCCCACATAGTGAATCATGGAAGGCGTCATCGCCTCGCGCGTTGTGTAAAAGCGCGTGGAAATCAAACCGGCGCGCATGATCCACCATGCATAATAGTATTGCGGACGGTAAATATCCGCAACTTCGGGCGCGGCAGAAAACCACGCCTGCCAGCGGCGCGCCGCCGCTTCAAACACGGCATCGGGCGGCGGAAGATAACGATTGAATCCGAGGCGCGGGGTTATATTCAGCATGAATACAGACGTGCCGGTCGAATCCACTTGAAGTTGAATTTGCTGCATCCCGCCGCCGTTCAACGATTTGATCTCGTTGCTTACGATGCGGGCGTTGGTCGTGTAAGCGACATTGCGGCGGATATCCCCCGTGAGGCGCAACACGCCGCCGCGCCGGTCCGTTTGGGCGTTGTCCATCATGGCGGTGAATGTAACGCCGCACAATCCGGCAGGCAGAACCACCAGGAGGGTTTCGGGATCAACAAACGTCAGGGTGAAGAGGCCTATGGAGGTCTGGCAATCGAGGCGATGCGGATAAGTCGTAAGCTGAAAATCAAGCGGATGTCCATGACCGTCCGTGAACTGCCAGCGATCAATCAGCGGCGGACGGTCGCGATAACCCGAAATCCGTTTGTCAATTTTGAACCAGCGCTCCGCAAGCCGCACCTGAAAATGCTGTTCAGAGCGAAAGACCAGCAGGCGCGAGCCGCGTTCGCTGAACGGTATCTGGCGGAGGTTGATGCGGTTCTTCAAAAGATGAAGATAGGGCGAATTCGTTTCGAACAAGCTCAATTTCCTGACGACGTTTCACTGTTGTTGTCATTCGCAAGCCACAGGGCTTGATAGGGTCTCAACGTCAATGCGAAGGACTCTCCAGCAGAAAATTTCTGTCCGGCGATTCGATCGCGCCATTCGGCAGATAATGACAAATCCATTTCGCCCCCGCCGAGGTTGAGTTGCTGTGATTCTGCCGTTACATTATGGAGGCACAAAATCCGTTCTCTTTGATCCTTCGATTCGCGGAGCAGTGCAAAAATACCATCTTTGAATTTTAACACACGCTGTCGGCCATAAGGATCAAAGGCGTCGTGCGAGGCGCGGACCTTCAACAAATGCGCAAGACGATGAAATATCCGCGCCCGCAAAGAATTTTCATCTGCCAGTTCTTCCTCGACATTTTTACGCCAAAGCCTCTGGCGATTGATACTGCGATTGCTTCCGGTTTGCGCCGCGCCTTCGGGCCAGCCGCGCGAGCCAAATAAACTGTGAAAATAAATTCCGGGCAAACCCATGAACGAAAACAAAATGGCATGGGCGGTCACAAAACGCTCGATGTTTTGTTCGAGCGAATCATGCGGCTCGGACAGCGCATCGAAATAATTGATGTTCAATTCATACGGACTTTGGCTTCCATCGGGATTGGTTTTATAAGAAACCAGCCCGCGGCGCGATTTGATCCGCTCCGCCATCGCTTCGATCTCGACCTCGGGCAGGATGCCGCGCAGAGGGTTTAATCCAATCCCGTCGTGGGAGGCGAGAAAATTGAAGAACATGACTTTATCCGACGGCAATTCCAGCGTCGAAGCCCAATGCGTCAGCGCCGAGGCGTTCCCCGTTTGAAAAGCGTGCAGAATCAGCGGCGGCAGGGAAAAGTTGTAAACCAATTGCGCTTCATCCGTCCCATTGCCAAAATAGGAAATGTTTTCCGCATGCGGGACATTCGTCTCCGTGATTAATTTGACGTGCGGCGCGATTTCATCCAACACCGCGCGCAGTAATTGAACAATCCGATGCGTCTGCGGCAGGTTGATACAGGAGGCGCCGATTTCTTTCCAAAGATATGCCGCCGCGTCGAGACGGATAAATTCCGCGCCGCGTTCCGCATAGTACAAAAGCAAATCAACTGCTTCCAGTAAGACCTGCGGATTATGGTAATTCAAGTCAACCTGATCGGCGCTGAACGTCGTCCAAATTCTCTTTTCGCCGAAGGTTGTCAAAAGCGGCAAGGCGCGCGGACGTACAACACTTGAAAGATCAGGATTTCCCTCGACTTCAATAAAATAATCTTTGTACGCCGGATCGCCGTCCAAGAATTTTTGAAACCACAAACTCCGCGCCGATGCATGATTGATGACCGCATCGAACATCAAACGAAAATGCTGCCCAAGCCGTTCGACATCGCTCCAACCGCCATATTGCGGAGCAACGGCGCGATAATCCATCACCGAAAAACCGTCATCCGAAGACCAGGGATAAAACGGCAAAATGTGAAGGCCGCTGACCAGGCCTTTTAAATGGCGCACACAAAAGCCGGTCAGGGTTTGAAGCGGCAATTCATCCACTTCTTGAATTTGATCGGGGTAGGTGATCAAAATCGAATCGGCCTGCGTCAGCGCTGGACTGCGCATGGAGGAAATTCGATGGCGATATTTGTTGAGTATGGCCGAAAGCCGGGGCAAAACCAGAGCGCCCGCTTCTTCGCCATAGATTTGAGCCAGCAAGAATCTAATCCTTTTTCTCTCCATAATGGCTGACGTATTTTCCCGCTAAAGTTGCGCTATGAATAATTACAAAGTAAGTCTAATCATAAACCTGCGGGTTGACGCAGTTCGGCAAACGCTCGCCCTTCAATCCAGCAATCAAATTTTGCGCGGCGAGATACGACATCATATCGCGCGTCTGTTTGCTGGCGCTTCCCAAATGCGGAACGATCAAACAATTATCCAATTCCAAAAGAGGGCTATCGGCGGGCAAAGGCTCAGGCTCGGTTACATCCAATGCCGCGGCAAAGATGCGTTTTGACTTCAACGCTTCGTACAACGCTTGCGAGTCCACCACCGGGCCGCGCGCTGTGTTGACCAAAACCGCGTTTGATTTCATTTTGCTCAGCGCGTCGGCATTGATCATGTGACGCGTCTCCTGCGTTAAAGGGACGTGCAAAGAAATGAAATCCGATTCGCGAAACAGAGTATCGAGATCAACCGGCATGGCGCCGAACGCGGGCGAAGCGGATGGATCATGGTAAATCACGCGCAGTTCAAAGCCTTTGGCGCGTTTTGCGACCGCCTTTCCGATTCGGCCGAAGCCAATAATTCCAAGCGTGGCGCCAACAAAATCCGCGCCGAGCAAAAGCTGTGGATGCCATGTCTTCCATTTGCCGTCACGAACATACTTCTCCCCTTCCACGATTCGACGCGCCGCAGACAACATCAAAGCAAACGCCATATCCGCAGTTGCGTCGGTCAACACGCCGGGCGTGTTGCCGACCGGCAGTTTACGCGCGGTCGCGGCGGCCACATCCACATTATCCACGCCGACCGCCATGTTGCTGATGACTCTCAAACGCGGCGCGGCGTCCATCACTTCACTGTCAACTCTTTCGGTGAGCAACGAAACGAGGCCGTCCACATCGCGGACGCGCGCCAGCAACTCTTCACGCGGCGGAGGCAGTTCATCCTGCCACACATCGGCATCGCAAAAATCGCGTATGAGCGCAAGTCCTTTTTCTGGAATCAATCGGGCGACAAAGACTTTTGGTTTCGGCATGAGCAAAGTATACTGCAAGCATGGATGCGAATCGTTTTCTCACACACAGTTTGCAGGACCCGCGCGTTACGCGCATTCTCGCCGCCGCGCTGGACGCAGTCGAACCGGCGAAACTTGTGCGGGACTATTTGCAGAAAGCGGATTTGCCAAAATATGACCGCGTGTTTTTGCTGGGGATCGGCAAAGCCGCCGAGCCGATGACGGTTGCCGCCGCTGACATTTTGACTCATTTCGCCGACGCCTTGATCGTCACCAAACACGCGTCCGGCCGGACATTCAGCCGGGTTACCGTTATGGAAGGCGGACATCCTATCCCAGACGAGCGCAGCCTCGCCGCGGGACAGGCTGTGTTCGATTTTGTTTCAAAGCTGAATGAAAATGACTTGTTGATTTGTTTGATCTCCGGCGGAGGTTCAGCTCTTGTAACGCTGCCATATTACGGCGTTTCGCTCGAAAACATTCAAGAACTTACCTCCATACTATTAGCCTGCGGTGCGACGATAGACGAGATCAATACCTTTCGGCGCTTGTTCGATAAACTCAAAGGCGGACGCCTGGCACGCGCTACAAAGGCAAAAGTGTTGAGCTTAATTCTTTCAGATGTTCCCGGCGACCGGTTGGAAACGATTGCATCGGGACTTACCGCGCGTGATCCGACAGATCAAATGACTGCAATAGATATTCTCAGAAAATACGACATCGAATACAAGCTTCCCAAAGCGATTCTTGGAGGGATAATCCTTCAGCCTTCCATTATTGACGATTCGATTTTTCAAACCAGAGTCCAAAATATTATTGTTGGCAACAACCGGACAGCGGCGAACGCCGCGAAGGTTCAGGCTGAGCGGGAAGGATTTTATTCGGAGATCATTGGCTTAGAGATTCAAGGAGAGGCGCGAAGCGTCGGTGAAAAATTGGCAGAAACGTTGTTTGCGGTTTCCGGCAACCGCCCGGGCCCGTTTTGCTTAATTGCGGGCGGCGAAACGACAGTAACCATAAAAGGGAATGGAAAAGGCGGACGCAATCAGGAACTTGCATTGGCCGCAGTGAACCCGCTGCGCGGCGTCGAAAATATTTTGTTTATCTCGCTCGCCACCGATGGCGACGACGGTCCGACCGACGCGGCGGGCGCGGCGGTTAACGGTGAAAGTTATCAGCGCGCAAAAAAGCTTGGGATGGACGCCTCCGATTATTTGTCCCGAAATGACGCGTACAATTTCTTCGATCCACTCGACGATTTGCTCAAGCCCGGCTACACAGGCACAAACGTCAATGATCTTGTCTTCCTGATTGGGCTATAAAAGAATCCCAACGAAAAACAAAATGCTGTAAGCCAATGCTGTTTGACCAGTGCCTGCCAGAGCCGCATTTAAGGGGCGACCGCGTTGAGACAGAGTCGCCTGAGCGGCCCGCCATGCCAGCGGCAAAGAAAGCCACGACAACAAAGTAAACACAGGCAAGACGCCGCGCCAAATCAAAATGGGCAACAAAAGGTAGGAGATAATCATGAATGAAACATATTGAAGGCGGGTCCATCGTTCGCCCAGGAAAACCGCCAGCGTATGCTTTCCCGCCGCGCGGTCATGCTCGAGATCGCGCAGATTGTTGACAATCAAAATATCCGTGACCATCAAACCAATTGGCACGGACATCCACCACGCCGCAGAACTGACCGAGCCGGTTTGAACATAATATGTCCCAGCCACGGCCGCGAGACCAAAGAAAACAAAAACGAACACATCGCCCAATCCATAATAACCGAGCGGAAAAGGTCCGCCTGTGTAGGCGATGGCAGAAATAATGGCCGCCAGCCCAATGATGATCACCGGCCAGCCGCGCAAAAGCGCAAGATAGAGTCCGAACAACGCCGCCAGCCCGAAGATGATCCACATGCCGCGCTTGACTTGCTCAGGCGCCAATAATTTGGCTTGTGTGACTCGCAATGGGCCATGACGCTCGGATGTGTCTGCGCCGCGCTCAAAATCATAAACATCGTTGGCGACATTGCTGCCGATCTGAAGCAAAAGCGCCGCGCATAACGCGGCCAGCGCCGGTAAAACTTGAAAAGAATGATCCATCCACGCCAGCGCGCTTCCCATCACCACGCCCGATGCCGCGGCAGGCAATGTCTTCGGACGAATCGCAAGCCACCAGATTTGCCAGATGTTCATGGTCGCATCCTCTTGTGCCGACATCAACCCTCCAAAACAAAACCGCAGTATAACATGCGTTTATAATACGGCGTTGCTGTTAACAACGCGTCATTGCGAGGAGCCGCTGGTCGAGCGCGAAGCGTACCGGGACCAAGCATCGTCGAAGCAATCTCCTAAAACAGGCAGATGGTTATTATTTGAGATTGCCACACTCGCTTCGCTCGTTCGCAATGACATTAAAATTTTTTAGGAGTCACATGGCAAACCTTACCGGACAGGAACGCGCGCAGTACGTTCAAAACATGTTCACGCGCATCGCGCGCCGCTACGATTTGATGAATCGCCTGATGACCGGCGCGCAGGATGTGCGCTGGAGAAAACAAGTCATCAAGTTGGCGCGATTGACGCCGGAGGCGCGTCTGCTCGATCTCGGATCGGGAACGGGCGACCTCGCCAATGAAGCGCGGCGCCAACAGCCGGGCGCCCGCATTTTCGCGGCGGATTTCACGCTGGAAATGATGCGCGTGGGACAGGAACGTTTCGGGCAGTTGAACTGGTCTGCAACGGATGCGTTACAGCTGCCCTTCGCGGATCAAACCTTCGACGCGGTGGTATCCGGCTTTTTGATGCGCAATGTGATAGATGTGGGTCAGGCGCTCAAAGAACAATTCCGCGTGCTCAAGCCCGGCGGACGAATCGTCATCCTCGATACGACGCGTCCCAAACGAAATGTACTGTCACCGTTCATCTGGCTTCACATGCACGTTGTCATCCCGGCGTTGGGCGGAATGATCTCCGGCGTCCGGGACGCATATACCTATTTGCCCGACTCCACAGAAGGTTTTTTGACCGCCGAAAATCTGGCGGTGCGGATGGCCGCGGCGGGCTTCAAAAACATCCATTTCAAACGATACATGTTCGGCACCATCGCAATTCATTACGGAGAAAGGCAATCATGACACAACAGAGCGTCAAACAACCCAACTCACGCATGTGCTTTATTTGCGGAATGGAAAATCCGGTCGGCCTGCATTTGCATATTTACGAAACCGAACCGGGCATTGTGGAATCAACATACATTGCGCCGGAACATTTCCAGGGTTACCCCGGCGTTTTGCACGGCGGCATCGTCGCCGCGATTCTCGATGAACTCAGCGGACGCGCACATATGGGTTCTGATCCAAACCATCCGCGTTTCATGTTCACCGGCAAACTCGAAATCAAATATCGCAAGAACGTACCGATTGGGAAGAAGCTGAAAATCGTCGGTAAAGCGGGAAAATTACGAAGCAAAATGGCCGAAGCCTGGGCGGGCATTTACGATGCCGAAACAAACGAACTGCTCGCGGAAGCCAATGCACTGCACATCAACGTGCCGGAAGATCAGTTCGATCTTTCGCTGCTTCCGCAGTTGGGGTGGAAAGTTTATCCTGAATAAGCGTTATTCTCTTTAGAATTCCCTGTTACCTTTTCCGTCCCTTCTGCAACATACAAACGTGAACGCTCATGCAGAAGGTAAAACCGCATCCATGAAAACGCAGTCAAACGACTCGCCTGCCGATGAAACGAGACTCGCGCGCGAAGCCCGCACGAATGCGGATGCTTTTGCCGAACTTTACCGCCGCTATGTGAATAACGTTTTTCGCTATCACATGGCGCACACCGGCAACGTTAAAGACGCGGAAGATCTGACGTCACAGACCTTCATGGCCGCGCTGGAAAACATCCGCTCGTACCGCGGAGACGGCTCATTCGCCGCATGGTTAATGGGAATCGCTTCCAGAAAGCGACTCACTCTCTTTCGCAGACTGCGGCGCGAGGTCCGGTGGGAGGCGGCGCTTCACGTCCCGGACCCCGAAACGGCTCCCGATCAAACAGCTTTTCATCGTCTGCAAATTGAATCCGTTTCACGCGCCCTGAAACAGATCAGCCGCGACCGCGCTGAAGCGATCGTCTTATGTTTCTTCGGCGGGCTGACGAATTCCGAAGCCGGGCGCGTGCTTGGCAAAAGCGAAGCCGCAGTCAAAATGTTGATCTCGCGCGGATTGCGGGATCTGCGCGAGCGAACCTCCCTTTTGCTGGAGGTGGAACGATGAACGAACAAACGAACCGTCTCATTGACAACTTGACGCCCGAAGAGGCACGCATCGCCAGTTTACTGAAGCAGACTGCACAACACGTCGAGTTGAATCCGGATTTTCAAACGGCGCTCGAAGCGCGTTTGAAAAACGCCTATGAACAGGAGAGACCCATTATGCCGCTCAAAAAAATAGCGCCCGCCGTCATTGGAGCAATCGCCTTGATCATCCTTGCTTTTGTTTTGGATTGGGTGTTCCGCTCGATGATGCCAAAAACGGTCCCCGGCGCGGGCGGAACGATGACGCCCGCATCCCCATTCGCCACAAGCGAAGCGTTGACACCCACGCCGGCGGCCAACAATGCAACCGTTTATCAGTGGCATGGAACTACACTGACGTTGTCTGTCTCATTGCCCGATTCGCCCGCCGATGCAAATGTATATCAATATCAACCGGAACAGCCTGCCACGCTCGAAAGCGCCCGCGCGCTGGTACAGCAATTGGGGTTGAACGGCCCGGCGTACGGCACAACCGATTTCATCTTCGCAGACGGAAATCAGCGCCTTATCGTTCACCCAGATCAATCCTTCGAGTTCTATCCCGATTACCCGCGTCATGTTGCAGCCATCAATGGCGGAGCGCCCCCGCCGGATGCGGAGACACAAATCAATCAATTCCTCGCCGCGCACGGATTTAATTTCCCGCGCCAGATTCAATCTTCGAAAACATACGGCGGTTACTTCGTCCTGCCGCTCACGCCGGATGGACGCCCGATCTGCTACGAGTTTTTCAAATGCGCCGGATTGCTTTTTACGATGGATACGAAAGGCATTCTCTCCGTGAACGGCTCATTGCCAAAATATGAAAAGCTCGGACAGTACGGCATCATAAGCGCCGAGGAAGCCCTGCAAAAGATTCTCGATCCCAACAGCATGTCCAACGCGGAAACTGCGGGAGGTATGCTTGAGGGAATGCATTCTCCATCCGGCCCGATACAAACATGGATGCGTCCAATCCCCGCCGGTCAGACGGTCACAATTTATGGCTGGCTGAGTTCTGTCCCATCACGAGACGGCGGCGCGCCATTGATCACGTTGGATGGCTACACGGTAACCGGCAATATCGCAAACATTCCCGCTGAGATGGCGAATACATTTGTTGAAGCAACCGGTCAAATCCACGATCAAAACGGCGCATTGATCTTCGAGCTTGATTCATGGGAAGCCCGCAACGACGCGCAAGACGGATTGCTTGGCACGATCTCGAAACGCGCCGATGGACAAATCGTCATCACCACCCCTGATAATGGGGCTTTGCTTCTGCCGGATGTTCCAGATAATTTACCGTTACCGCTGGAGAACGCCTTCGTCATCGGCGTGCGAAACGGCGAGGTCTTCAATTGGTCATCCATTGACCTGCGTAACACGCAAGGCGGTGGCGGCGGAGGCGGCGGAGGGCGCGGTTTCTATAAGCTCAACTTGACGGGCACGCCGGTTCCATTCCCGACGTCACAACCTGCATCCCAACCTGGAGGCGGTGGCGGCGGTGGAGGAGGAAACGGCGAGCAAACCTACACCATCAAAGCAGGTGACACATTATCGAAAATTGCATCCGGGTTCGGCGTCAGCGTTGACGAATTGGCTCAAGCCAATGGCATCAGCGATCCGGGCGCGATCTATATCGGTCAAACGCTTACTATCCCCGGCGCGTCAACGCCCACCGCACAAAAAGTGGACGGTTTGCGCGGGATGTTGTCAATGACGATTTACAAAAACCCGGATGGCAGCCAACGTTTTGAATATGATCTTCTTGCCGCACCTGCGCCATACGCAAGATTGCCGCTGCAAGGCGCAAACCTGGAAGCGCTACGCGTCAATCAAAATCGTCCGTTGGATGTTTGGGGAACAATTGAAATACAAAATAATCAGCCTGTCCTGAAAGTGGATCGTTATGAGATTCCTTTTCCCGATCTCCAATTTCAAATCCTGCGCGGCACACAAAAGAGCATAACGCTTGAAGGCAAGTCCGCTACACTTTTTACTTCATCAGATGGAAAAACCTACGTACAACTGACTCCTGATGGTTCATCCGTTGACGGCTCCACGGTCGGAAGAGAAGGAGATGAAGTTTTGCTGGAAGCGCTGGCTGTTCCCAATGAAAAATTTGGCGGCTACCCTGCTTTGCGCGTTTTCAATGGCGCAATGGCAATCAACCCCAAAAATGGCCAGCCGATGGAAATGCAGATAACGGCGGATCAGATCCCTGTCTATGATGAGCCATCGCCAGGCAAGAACACTCCTCCTGCCGCAACCGTGGATAAGGTCGAACTGGTTTACTATATGCCTGATCCGCATAATGCGACAGGCGAACTTGGTCCAGATCAACGTTACATTCAACCGGCGTGGCTGTTCTCCGGTCATTACAGTGACGGCGTTGAATTCTTCATCCTCGTTCAGGCGCTCAAAACGGAATTTCTATTGCCCGAAGCCGCGCCTTACACATCGCCCGGATAAAACCGGCAAAACATTTTCGCCGGCAATTAAAATACGATTTGTCAGACAGGTATCCTGTATAATAGGGATACCTGTTCTTTTTGGAGCAAACCATGATCAGTGCATATCATCGTCCCCAAAGTTTGGACAAAGCCCTCGAACTACTTTCACATCCCAATACATTTCCTCTCGGCGGGGGAACGCTTCTTTCTCGTACGAAAGCGGACTCCATTGAAGTCGTTGACCTTCAAGCCCTCGCCCTGAACTCGTTAAAGAAAAGCGGAAACAATCTTGAAATCGGCGCGACCGTGACACTTCAAGGATTGCTTGAAGATGCAAACTGTCCCGCCGCGCTGAAGTCTGCATTGAAACTCGAAGCGCCGCTCAATCTTCGCAATGCGGCAACTGTTGCAGGGACAATCGTCGTTTGCAATGGACGATCTACGTTCGTCACAGCGTTGCTCGCGTTGGACGCGAAGCTAGAGCAAGCGATACTCGACAATTCGAGAGTCGAATATCGAATATCGAATCTCGGCGACTTTCTTCCCTTACGTTCAAAAAACCTGATCACAAAAATTATTTTGCCGTTGAACGTCAAGTTCGCGTTTGAATATGTTGCGCGCACGCCCGCCGACAAACCCATCGTCTGTGTTGCCCTCGCGCAATGGCCCTCCGGCCGGACGCGGCTCGCGGTCGGCGGATACGGCAAAGCGCCGATGCTCGCCATGGACGGCACGGAAGCCGAGGGCATCGAGGCCGCGGCGCGTAACGCTTTCCACGAAGCGGCAGATGAATGGGCTTCGGCGGAATATCGCCAGGATGTCGCCGCGACGCTGGCAAAGAGATGTCTGGATGCGAGTCAAAAATGAAACAAAATCGCTGGATCATCCTCGGCGTTCTCGGCTGTATCGTTGTTGCCGCCGTCGGCTATTTATGGGGGACGGGCATGATGGATTCGCTTTACGCGTTCCGTTCGCCGCTGAAAGACAATCCGCCCGCGCCCGGCGAGCCGCTCGGCAAACCGCTCACCCGCCGCGTTGTTTTTGTTTTGATTGATGCGCTGCGCGACGACACGTCGCACAAAACCAATGTGATGCCGTTCTTGAATCAACTTCGCGCAGAAGGCGCATGGGCAACCGTTCACAGCCGCACGCCGTCTTATTCCGAGCCGGGTTACAGCGTGCTGATGACCGGCGCGTGGCCGGACATCTCCGACGGCCCGGCCATGAATCTCGATTACGCCGACATCCCAACCTGGACGCAGGACAATCTCTTCAGCGCCGCGCACCGCGCCGGACTCAAGACCGCCGTCTCCGGTTATTACTGGTTCGAAAAATTGATTCCGCAAAACGCGGTGGATGCCTCTTTCTACACGCCCGGCGAAGATCGCGCCGCCGATGTGGACGTGGTCAATCACGCGCTGCCGTGGCTGGAAAAACCCGACTATCAATTTGTCTTGATTCACATTGACCAGGTGGATTACGCCGGGCATCATGAAGGCGGACCGCAATCGCCGAACTGGGACGCGGCCGCGACGCGTGCGGATGATCTGCTCAAACAAATCGTCTCGACACTGGACCTGAAACAGGATACCGTTTTGGTTGTTTCCGATCACGGACAGATTGACCGCGGCGGCCACGGCGGTCAGGACCCAATCGTTTTGCTCGAGCCATTTGTTTTGACCGGCGCTGGAGTCAAACCCGGGCAATATCCTGATATTCAGCAAGTCGACGTCGCGCCCACCGTCGCGGCGCTGCTCGGCACGAATATTCCCGCAACTGCCGAAGGCATCGTGCAAACATCCATGCTGAATCTTTCACCGGACCAATTAGCGAATATCAACGCGGCTCAAGCCGCGCAGAAATCACAGTTGATGACTGCTTATGAAAAAGCAATCGGCAATACCGTGCAACCAGCTTCTGACACGCCGTCAGCGATGATCCAGGCCATGGATCAGGCAAAGGCCAATCGTCTCGCGGCTGAGCGGATTCCGCGTTCGGCGCTGGCAATCCTCCTTGCGCTGATTCCGGCCGCGGTCCTGGTTTGGAAGCGCAGTCGAAAAGTCGCCTGGTTTTTGGGCGGAGCCATCCTTTATACCATTCTGTTCAATTTCGGTTATGCCGTTGTTGCGGGGCGAACGTATTCGCTAAGTTCCGTTGCCAGTTCAACCGACATCATTGTCTTCACCACCGGGACTGCCGCCGCATCGCTCGCATTGGCATGGCTGGCATTGACCTATGCGCTGGATTGGTTCAAGACCGCGCCGCGCGAATCTGCAGAAAGCGTATTGGCTTTTACGTTTGTCACGATTTATTTGTTATCCCTGCCAATCTTGCTGAGCTTTGCCATCAACGGCGCGCTCGTCACATGGACAACGCCCGACATAGCAAGCATGTTCCTCGGCTTTTTATCATTGCTGCAAGCATTGATCGTCGCCATCGTCGGTTTGCTTCTGACGGCCATCACTTCGTTGATTGCCTTGATCCATGGTCGAAGGAAAACAAAAGTTTCTGATTGAGATTTTATGACAATCGCAGCGCCACAGCCAGCATCAGCGACTTCAAATTGGGCAGAAAAAACATTCAGGGCTTTGGTTATCCTTTTCTGCGCGGGATTCATCGCGATTGACCTTTTCATCATCTTCTCGCGCATGTTCTATCCGTACCAGCTCGAATGGATGGAAGGCGCGTCGCTGGTTGAAGTGAACCATATACTTCAAGGTCGAATCTTGTATGCGCCGCCGTCCATTTATTTTGTGCCGCTGATTTATCCGCCGCTGTATTTCTATATTTCGGCAGGCATTGCAAAAATTATCGGCTTCGGATTCGGCGCGCTGCGGCTGGTTACTTTCCTATCGTCGGCAGTTTGCGCGGTCATCCTTTATACAGCAGTCCATTCAAAGACCAAAAGCAGATTGGCCGGATGGCTCGCCGTTGGATGTTTTGCCTCGGCGTTCATGCTGACCGGCCAATGGTTCGACATCGCCCGCGTCGACATGCCGGCCGCGGCTTTTTCCATGCTGGGAATTTATCTCGCCCGCCAGCGGGATCACGAAGCCGCGCCGATCACGGCTCTGCTTGCGGGCATCGCCTTCGCGTTCGGATTCATGACCAAGCAAAGCGCGCTGGGTGTCGCCCTTGCCGCAATCGTTTATCTTTTGGTTTTCCACTGGCGGCGCGCCTTCTGGCTGGCATTTTCTTTTGCGGTTTCCACCGCGGTCGTTTACAGCATTTTCTGGCTTGAAAGCGCCGGATGGATCAATTATTATCTTTTTACAATTCCCCGCGCCCACGCGTTCAGTTTCGAAATCGGGCGGATCCTCAGCGTATTGATCGGTCAATTCGCGCCGATTCCAATCTTGTTGATTGCAGGGTTTCTTCCATTCATTCTCTCGCCGCGCAAAACATTTGCAGATAGCGACCACCGTTATTATCTGACGATGGCCGGCGCGTTGATTGCGACCGGCGTCATCGGACGCTTGAATGCATTCTCCGGGCCGAATGTTTATGTCTCAACGTATTTAGGCGTCGCTCTGCTTGTCGGCCTGGAAGCCGGATGGCTTTTGGAGATAATCCAACAACCCAATTTGCAAAAATTTGGCGCAATTCTGATGATGTTGGAATGGATTTTATTGTCAGCGCAATTTGCTTTTCTCATGCCCGCTTTTATCCAAACGCGTACAATTCCAACACAGCAGGATAAAGCCACCGGCGACGCATTGGTTGCGCGGATCAAAAATTACAGCGGCGACGTGCTGGCGCCGGACGTAAATTACCTGACGCTCTACGCTGGTAAAACCCCATACTATAATGAGATGGCAATGTCCGAGATTCGCGGCGAAGGCAATTTGTACCCGATGCCGGAATGGACGGCGATTGAAGCGCAAATCAACGCGTTGATCCATGCGCCGACCACCCGCGCTGTGATTGTGGATTTTCTTCCGCCGCTCGCTAATCTAATTGCGGACTGCCAACGACAAACCATCACGTATCCAAACAAAACGACATTCACACCGGTTGCGGGTCCGCCCAACGCACGACCCAACTTCATCATCACCTGCCATTAAATTCAGGAGCCAAGATGAATCTTCAACTCAAAATCAATTCTGTCCTGCATGAGATCGAAGCCGCGCCCGACGAGACGCTCTTTTCGGTCATCCGCCGGCTTGGTTATTTCGGAATCAAATTCGGCGACGAAAACGGTTTGACCGGAGCCGACACCGTTTTGCTCGACGGCAAGCCGGTCAACGCGGGATCGCTATTGGCGGCGCAGGCCGAGGGCCGCAACATCGTCACGATTGAAGCGCTCGGCGAACACCCCGACCAGGGCTGGAAGAAGACCGAGGGGCTTCATCCCCTGCAACAAGCCTTTGTCGAATCGGGCGCGATCCAATGCGGATACTGCACGCCCGCGCAAATTCTCGCCGCGAAAGCCCTGCTCGATAGAAACCCGAACCCGACCGAAGAAGAAGTGCGCGAGGCGATCTCTGGCGTATTGTGTCGCTGCACGGGATACCTCAAACCGGTTCAAGCAGTTTTACGCGCAGCCGCCATCATGCGCGGAGAAAACTGGTCAATGGACGATGAAAGATGGTTAACGGAGAATGGAGGCGGGACCCTTAACCATGATCCACTAACCCTGAACCCTGCTGAACCCTCAACCATGCTTCAAACAAGACCCAAAGTAATTGTCACGCCGGAGAGTCAGAAATGGCAGGTCGTCGGCAAGCCCGAAAAGAAAGTGGATGCCGTCAAACTTGTTCAAGGCAAACCGGCATTCACCGCCGACATCGAAAAGCGCGGCATGTTGGTGGCGAAGGTTTTGCACAGCCCGCACGCCCACGCGCGCATCAAAAAGATTGATACGAGCAAAGCCAAGGCGCTGCCGGGCGTGGCCGCCGTGCTGACGTGGCAGGACATCCCGCGCGTGGTGTGGTCCACCGCCGGGCAGTCCGATCCGATTCCGGGCCCGCTCGACACGTTCTCGCTGGATAACAAAGTCCGCTTCGTGGGCGACCGCGTGGCGTTTGTCGCGGCAGAGACTGCGGAGATCGCCGAAAAAGCGTTGAGTCTGATCGAGGTCGAGTATGAGCTATTGCCCGCCATCTTGAATTCAGAAGACGCGCTGAAACCGGATGCGGTTCGCATCCACGATGAGCCGGAATATGTCAACTTTGCGGATTCGGACCCAAGCCGGAATCTTGCCGCGAAGATTCGCATTGACATCGGCGATGTGGAAAAAGGATTTAAAGAAGCGGATCGAATTTTCGAAGGCGAATACGAGGTGCCGAAAGTCCAGCAGGTTTCGATTGAACCGCATGTGGTGGTGACGTATTGGGATGAAGACGACCGGCTCGTCATCCGCACCTCAACGCAAGTGCCGTTTCATGTGCGGCGTCAACTCGCGCCCGTTTTGAATCTGCCCGTCAAACGCATCCGCGTGATCAAACCGCGCATCGGCGGAGGCTTCGGCGGCAAGCAGGAAGTATTGATCGAAGATGTGGCCGCCCATTTGACAATAGCCACCGGGCGGCCTGTGATCTATGAATACACGCGCGAAGAAGAATTCATCGCGGCGCGCTCGCGTCATCCGATGAAAATCAAAATGAAGACCGGCGTGAAGAAAGATGGAACGATCACCGCCAACGAAATGTACGCGTTATCCGATACCGGCGCGTACGGATGCCACGCGTTGACCGTCACCGGTAACACCGGCCATAAAGCCATGGCGTTGTACGTTGGCGACGGCGAATATCGCAAATCGCCGAACATTCGTTTTTATGCCGATGTGGTTTACACCAACACGCCGCCCGCCGGCGCGTTCCGCGGTTATGGCGTGCCGCAGGGGTATTGGCCCGTCGAACGTCACATGGAAAAGATCGCGCGGGCGATGGGTTTCGATCCGATTGAATTCCGCTTGAAGAACACCATTCATCCCGGCGAATATCATCCGTTCTCGACGGCCTGGAATGAAGGCCGCGAGCCGAGACCGGAGATCATCCACACAGTCGGGCTGGAACAATGTGCGGCGCAAGGCAAGGCCGCCATTGGCTGGGACGACAAATACGGCAACGAGAGCTGGCGCAACGCGGGCGGCGCAAAACGCAAAGGCATTGGCGTCGCGCTGGTCATGCAAGGCACAGCCATTCCATATTTGGATATGGGCGGCGCGTCGGTCAAGATGAACGACGACGGCTCATTCAACCTTTTGCTTGGCGCAACCGATTTAGGCACCGGCTCCGACACAGTCATCGCGCAGATGGTCGCGGAAGTGCTCGGCGTTCCGCTCGATGACATCATCACCTATTCATCCGACACGGATTTCACGCCATTCGACAAAGGCGCATACGCATCATCAACAACTTACATCTCCGGCGCAGCGGCGGTCAAAGCGGCGGAGATGGCGGCGGAGAGAATCAAGAAAAGAGCGGTTGAAATGTTCAAGGCCGCAGGTTTGAACGTTGAACCTTCCAACCTGCAACTTTCCAATCGCCAGGTCATCGCGCCAAATGGACAAAGCATTCCCCTTTCCGAAATTGCCCTCGATTCGCTCCATCGAAACAATCAGGAACAGATCATGGGCATTGGCTCGTACGTCTCGCCTTCCTCGCCGCCGCCGTTTGCCGCGCAATTTGCCGAAGTCACTGTGGATGTGGAGACAGGCGCGGTAACGGTGGACAAGCTCGTGATGGCAGTCGATTCGGGCGTCATCGTCAACCCGCTCACCGCATCGGGACAAATCGAAGGCGGGATGACCCAAGCCCTCGGCTACGCCGTCTGCGAGGAGATGACCTGGGACGAGCGCGGACTCATCCGTCAGCGCGACTTCGACCGCTACCACATCTTCCGCGCCGACGAAATGCCCCAACTGGAGACCATCTTCGTCGAAACCTTCGAGCCGACGCATCCGTTCGGGGTCAAGGCGGTGGCGGAGATTCCGATGGACGGGGTTGCGCCTGCCGTCGGCAACGCCGTGCTGGACGCGGTGGGCGTGAACATTGACGCCAATCCCATCACGCCAGAGAAGGTGTGGAGGGCGATGAAGAGCAGTAATCAGTAATCAGTGAGCAGGGCAGGCGGAGAGTCTGCCCTGTGCGCGTGTCATCACCGAAAAGCGTGAAGTATAATTTCATCATGGCATTAACGGCGCTCGACCTTTCTCCCGAAGAACTCAAGAAATACCGCCCGCGTGAATTCCTGCGCAAGCGCAAAGCAGAGAGGCGCGCCGAGGTCGCCGCGCGCCGCCGCCGCGCCTTGCGCCTGGCGCGCAAAGCCGCAAAACTGCTCAAGGAAAAATTCGGGGCGAAAGAAGTCCTCCTCTTCGGGTCGCTGGCGCGGCGCGGTGGTTTTACGCGCTTTTCGGATATTGACCTCGCCGTGCGGGGAGTCAAAGACTATTTGGCCGCCATGGACGCGGTTTTATATATGAGTCCCGAATTCAAGATAGATCTGGTTGATCTTGATTTTTGCCTGCCAGCCTTGCGCGCCGAGGCGGAAAGGGAGGGAAAACCATTATGAGCCGCAGAGAACTTGCCAGTCTCATCCAGACGATTCGGCAAGAGCTGGATGAGATTCACACGGTCCTATCGCGAATTCATCAGGGATGGCTGCAGGCTCGCCGCCTGAACGATGATTTATACCTGGACAGCGTGGCGTTGAACCTGCATGGCTTTTATTCGGGCTTTGAACGCATCTTTACCCAAATTGGCGAAGTCGTTGACGATCATCTGCCGCGCGGCGATAACTGGCACGAGCTTTTACTGCGACAGATGATGGA
>JBHORD010000149.1:0-15330 GCA_042408355.1 Anaerolineales bacterium | reverse complement strand
TTGTCAGGCAAATGTTTATGCGCCCAGGCCGCAGCTTCGTGACGCGAACGGACTTCCAGTTTTTCAAAAATATTCGTGATGTGGTAGGCAACCGTCTTTGGTGTAATTACCATTGCTTTCGCAATGTCGGCATTGGAGAGGCCGTCCGCCAATAATTTGAGAATTTTCCATTCGTGTTCCGTGAGGCTTTCCAATTTTTCCCGGCAGTTTTCCTCCGGTAGTGTACTCTTTTAAGTTTTTCTTGCATGAAATTCTCGTGTTGGCGGCTGTCCAGTTATTTGACATTGGCAGGCTTTCTTCTGGGCGTGCCGCCGAACTCGATGATTTAGAAAACTAACCGCGCTGGCCGCGTTGAAGGTGGAAAGGCATTATGTGGGATATGAAGTGAATGAAGAGTATTTAGTTTTAGCAAAGCGTCACATTGAGCAATTATAAACACTTCGATCACTGATGATTTGATGACATGTCCCATGACAGTTGAAGATCTGACCACAACAAATCTGCACCGACTATCGGTACATTGATAGTACCTGTCTTTATTAGTTTGCCGTTGGGGTTAAGCAATTCCACATCCACTTCAAACTGTCTAGTATCGGGATTGAAGCCTGCACCGCTTAGCGGGAAGCCTTCTCCGTTCACTAGCAACGTCATGATTTTTGGCTGGCCTTGAATGATAATCGGCACGCTAAGAATCTTCAGTCGCAAAGACGGGGCAGTATACTGATTGATCAGGTTCGGGTTAATGTAAATTTGTCCGCCCGCTGCATCTCCTTTTGCCACAGCTGTCCCAACGCTGAGAGGCGGTGCAGAAATCTCAGCTTGCACAAAATCAATCATTTGCCCGCCGACTTGGATTCGACTGTTTGTTTGGAATCTGTCTCCATCTTTAGGATCAGATCCTATATTAGCTGTCACGTTTTGAGAGAGAGGAATCTGAACCACGACCGCTGGCACATGCAGTGTCACTGATTTCGCGTCTGAAGGAAGAGGAGCAAAATTTAGGGTTTGCAGCACCGTTCCCGTCTCGCCCTCGCCAAGTGGCGCATCGAAGGGCAAAGGAGCATCGGGTTGCTGGATCATTTGGAAAGTTTGCCCTTGATCGTCGACTAGGAAGAAAGGCTTCTCTTGATCTTCATCTGGAATATATGGACGGGGCAGGAGCCGAACACCCTGCTCCACCACTTTAGTTTCAAGGAGAATATGGGTTCCCGTGTTGTCCGTCGAGACGCTTTTGATGCACAATTGAACGCCAGAATGCAGCAGACAGGATGGATTGGCTGCTGTAGGACTCGGAGATATGGTTGGAGTGGATGTGGGTGACGCAATGGGTTCAGTTTTGGTTTGGCTGACTGCGAGGGCCGGAGAGAATTGGATAGGCGTCAAGAACTGATTCGCGGAGGCAAGGCCCGCAACGGCCAAAACCACAATGGATACAACTATCAAAACTACATAACGTCGCATGAGAGTCTCCTTTCATTTTACTTACTTAACTCACCTTACGCAGTAACGCGAGATTTATCTCGCACTTTCAGGCGGCATGAATGCCGCCCTACAGGGAAAACTGCGTAACATCAGTTACTTAAAATTATTTTAGGCTTCGCAAGGAGAAATATCCCCGCCAAGAGGGTCAGCTAAAAAAATTAAAGACGGCCCTCTCAGCAGGAAAATTGCAAGGATATATCAATATGCCAAATCTATTTCGTCGAAACCTATCTGTTTATTGGTTTCACCTGTATTATCATCGAGCTCAACCCATTGAATGTTATAGTAGGTAACAACGGGGACCCATTGGTCATTATAAATGAATTGATTTAAGAGGAAAGGCCCGTAAGTTGTACCATTTGCGTGCACATAGTATGGTGCACGGGTACTGGTTGAATCAACTATGGGTATAAAGACCTTTAGATTGCGTACTGGGCATAATCAATATTATCCCATTTTGCATAGTTACTTAAAGTGTTCCCTGCCCATGTGTATTGCATATAAGCCGGAGTACACGTGGAATACTTGCCGCACCAGCCTTGGCCGCTTACATAATACCAATATTGGGACGGCCCATATTGGTGCCAATAATTGCCGCCATTTGAATATACGATATCGCCACTAACGGTTGGTGCTAGGGCTGGTAATCCAAGTGCGTTAGTATAACTCAACAAGTCGCCTCCTCGTGAAAATCCTACTTGGATAAATGCGCGCATCCCCATCAAGGTCTTCCCCGAGGCATCTTCCCATCGGAAAAAGTAGTTTATCTCTTCCTTGTTGCTATGGGCCGGAGTGAGACTGTTTAGATTGACCTCGGGAGCGTGTTTGGCGATAAAGGAAACTGCCATTGCTTCGAGTTCACTTGGCGTGTAACGATTGGACGTATCATATGTTCTGGGCTGTTCACTAGGTGATAACGGCCGGGCGCCAAATTGGATGACCTGACCAGTTTCTACATTAACCTCATACTGATCGGTATCCACATAATATATTTCCGTTATCACATCGGGCGCATAGGAAGATGAAACCCTTCCACGGTATATAATTACAGCATTGTCCCCAACAAAGGCTTTTACCGCCTCGATACCTGCTGCGGTTGGAGCAGACCCATTTGGTGGATTCCCGCCTTGTGCCTTTGCTACTCTTGGCGTAAAACTTGCTGTAAATGCCAGCAACACCAAGATCGTGAAAAACTTGAACCATCTTAAATTGTGTTTCATCGCCAACTCCTTTTGTAGTGGAGAAAGGTGTAGCCACCACTTTCACTCTACACCTTTTGGAGTCGTTTGTCACTGGAATTAATGCTAGTCTTCGACTGGGAATTATTCGAGGTTGTCAGGCAAATATCTATGCGCTTTTTGACAGTTAGCGCTGAATTGATTTCATGGTGTCAGGACAATTCCAGGCGGTAACAGTGTTACCTTGATGTTTGTGGGTTCAAAACCGTTAGCGCCGTGTTGCAGAGTGAAAGCAAGTACGGCCCCATATTCCCTCTGCGGCGTGACCACTTTCATTGCCACTTGTACCTCGTCGCCTGGCTTACTCCTCCCCGGCATAAAGAAGCCTCCCGGCAACAAAATTCCTCCTGATCCTCCGTCGCCCTGTCCATCCGTAAGCGCTGGGTATTCCATAACCTCGTTTAGCTGAGGTACAGTGCCCCAGTAAAAATGCACAGGTCCGCTGAGGTCAGGACCCTGATAAACCCAGCACTTATAGATACCGAATCCATTTAAATCACTGTATAGTGAGGTAATATCTGGGTGTTGATTCATTGTCGGGTCCCGGAAGAGCCAGAGGAAAAACGTAAAGGGGCCATTTTGTATAGTACCTCCGCCGATAATATTCATTGGCGTGGGTTGCGGTGGAAGGGGCAGGGGTTTTGGAGTAGGCGTGTTGTGGGTAAGTGATGCGCCTGCTGAAGCAGGAGAGGCGCGCGTCGTTGCGGCCTGAGTAGATACGGTGGTGGTGAGGGATGGCGGCGTTATATTAACTTGACTACTACATGCGCCCAGCGAAAAGAATAAGGCACACATGATGATCTGTTTGAACATTTGATGATTCATTTTCAATCCCATGTTTTTATGTAAAGTGGGAAGAGAGGGTGTGCGATAAACGCACACCTTCTCTTCATTGTATTAAGTGTCTATTGTGGAAACTCGCTACGGTCCTGTGTATCCACGATACTGGCGACCGAAATTGACGGCATCCGTACATGAACTCTTCGTTCCCGTATAACAATAGCCAGGACTCGTAACGCCGCCACAATAGCAATAAGTTGGATCAGAAGGAGACTTATTCTCCCAACGGCCAAAGTATATGTCTACCCAGTAGTTTCCCTGTGAACAAGTCGGGTCACCGATATCCTCAAGGTAGAAACTACTATAGTAGACTGTTCCTCCTCCTGAGTTGTGCTGTGCTATGGAGCTGTCCGTAGTAATATGTGTTCCCCATAACCACCAGGCCGCTGGATCATTCGGACACCAGTTGTAGTAGTGATTCGCAAAGTCTCCTTGAGTGATCTCAACGCCCGCTCCGCCATAACGGTTTCCCATGGCATAAGCAGTAAAGTATCCATAGTAGTGGCCCGCATAGACGACGATTACGTTGACGGCCATGACCAGGATAACAACCAACGCAGTTATCGCCAATCGGCATTTATGGCGCGTGAAAAAGCCTAGAAATCTTGCCATGTTAGTTCTCCTCCATTAACTGCAATCACTGAAGTTGGGGAAAGGAAGACCACCGCATAAATTTCGTTGGTTCCTGGCGTAATGTCGGATGCCCTCACAAGGACCTGTTCCCAATGCTTTCCACCATCGGCTGTACGGAAGATGCCACTGCGAAATCCTCCGGCAATAGCCGTCTGACTGGCAGGGAAATCTGGCGATGCGGCTAAGCTAGCCACAGGAACGGAAAGTGTCCATGCTACAGGACTTTCCATTGCCTGCGCAATACCTGTGCCAGAAACCAGTGAGTGGAGCAACACAGAGCTCTGACCTCGAAAATCCCCAGCCGCATTCAGGATGGGATCAGTCAACGATACAACTCTCTCGTCTTTGAGGCCAAATACCAACCCCTGATCAGTTTTTTCCTCACTGGTTGCGAGGACCGTTTGTCCATCAAATGATTCTGAGAGGCGGTACACATTTTCCGCCACCTTTGTCCATTGAGTGAGGTCTCGACTGGAATACAAGCCGCGATTTTCTCCCGAGCTTATACTGACGAGGAAGCGATTATCCCTACCAGATTTGACTGTAGCCATCCATTGTGCTGGGCCGTCCGGCGACATTGCAAGTTTTGACCAATTCTGGCCATCGCCTGAACTCCAAATTCCATTCCATGTGCCGACCAACAGCGAAACTTTGCCGGACGAATCTGCAAAAGCCCACAGATCAAACGGCCAGCTGCCCGCCTGCTGAGGTAGATTGCCCATCAATTGCCATGTTTTACCGCTATCATTAGTTTTATAGATGGCTATGCCTTCCTTCTCAGCGGCTACAGCATATGCGAGGTTTGCATGTTGGGGATCTGACGAAAGCGCTGTGACCATCTTTCCGTTCAGCGTGCTGGCTTGCCACGATTGACCGGAATCGGTCGAATAGAGGATTCCGCCGATTGGAGCATAAGTGAAGATTTGAGAAGAGATAACCACCCCAGTTTGCGGGTCCAAGCGGATCTGAGCTAGTGATTGACTGACTGCGCCCATGATCCCAATCTCTTCGCGATCTTTATCAAAGTGATTCAAGACAAAATGAAATCCTTGACCTCTTTTATCGTTCGATGCTCCAAAACTTGGTTTGATCGTTTTTGCTAAGCTCAAAGCTTCGGGCGAATCGACGCGCGGCTTGGACAAGGCAGAGAAGCCGGGAGAAAGCGGCTGAACCGTTTGGTCTACTACTACACCATCTACTAATCGCAACCACAATGAGGCATCCTGACTTATCAAAACAACCAGCCATCCGCGCCGACGTCCATCCTGTCCTGCCGAAGTTGTGTCGCCATTGACATCAACGCTTTGTATGGAGGCAATGGCCGCTTGAGCTTGCCAAGTTTTGCCATAAACACTCGAGGTGTCCCAAGCTTCTAGGAGTGTCATGGCTCGTGCGGTTACGGGTGTGAACTGACCACTAGGCTTTTTTATAGTGGGGGCAAACTGCCTGCTTAGTGGTTGCCAAGTGGTAAAAGCAACCAAACTCGCTATAAGCAGTATGCCCATCCGTCCAATGACTATTTTCGCGATTTTCGACATACGCATCTCCTGAATCGAATTAGTTTTGCATGCATGCTTGAAATTTGTCGACGCTCTCACTATAATTCTCTCGGGATCATTTGTCACTGGAATTAATTCTAGTCTTTGACTAGGAATTATTCGAGGTTGTCAGGCAAATGTTTATGCGCTGTTAGCATTAAACTTGAAATGCCATTTTGGGAATGTGAGTTGAGCGAATGAATTGAGTCCAATCAAAGGATGGTTTGATTGGACTCAATTGCTATGCAGTCGCAGAAAGCTTTTATGGCATGTCAACTTCTGCGCAGGACACGCCGGTAGGTAGTCGGTAGTCCACACCTAACTAATTTTAGTCACACTCCCTCCATTTCCTCTTGGAAGAATGAGGGCGAATAATCCCGTTACTGCAATGAGGCTGCCCACAGAAAATGTATACGAGTGAGGCGATAACAAAATATCATTCAACTGAGGAAACCGATAAAACAAGCCGCCAAGGGCCGGTGTGAAATAAAGAATGGGATAGGCCACAATGAATAATCCGGTTAATAGAAAGATCAATGCAACCCAAATGTTTCTGGGCGCCCGGTTGAGCATGAACCAAAATAATAATAATGAAGCGGCTGCTAATAATAAGGCAATGGGAGCATAAGACCAGAAGATGATGAAAGTCAAGGAGAAGGTCACGGCATTGCGATGAGACAGAGATGCCATCAGGAAATCGGACCCTAGAGCCATCCCCAAGACAATGATTAACCCAATGACCGAATAGACTCCATAGAGATTGTGTTTTCGATTCATCACAGTTATCCTTTTGCTAACAACCGTTGATAGGGTAAGGGAATGATGCCTAGGAACTTGCAATACTGGATCCCATTCCTGCTATATCAAACCGGAGATGATATTGTTCTACTCATCCTCTCCAACAATCTTCTGCCCGCGGCTTTCAATCCATGCCTGACACACTACTAGCAGGATAGCCGCAAATGTTCGCCCCAAAGCATTGTTCATAATACACTCGCTACTATGGCGGAAATCCGTTTGCCGCTATCCACGATGTGATTTGGCCCTGAAAATCCGGATTTCTATGAATTTCCAAGCTGTGCGCCATCTGGACATAGACTGGTGTGGTAGTGCCGTCTAGCAGATTCGAGTAGGCCAGCCATTTCCCATCCGGGCTCCAAACCGGCAAAAAAGCGTCCCCTTGGCTCTCACTGATCTGGCGTTCTACTCCATTTTCTACGACCATGATGACTGAACCTGTCTTCGTGTCCTTGACGTAGGCAATTTGCTGTCCGCTCGGTGATACCGCCGCCTGGGTACCGCCGCGCGCCCGTTGGGGCAGAATGCGAACTACACGCGTTTGGCCGCTCACAATGCTTACTGCCGCTAGGACCTCAGTCGCCTTCTCTGGATTGGCATCGTTTTGAAGGCTGGTGTAATAAATCTCCTTTCCATCCGCGCTCCAGCCGTTCAGCGACCCGTTGGCTCTCAAAGCCCGCCTAGCATTCGAACCATCAGTATTCATCACAAAAATATCCATGATGCCGATGGCAGAGCTATCACGGTCGCTTTCGAATGCAATCTGGCTATCGTCTGGCGACCACAGCGGGTGCTGCTCTGTAAATCGATCGTTGGTCAGGCGGTGAACCAGCCCATCCGTAAGGTCGACGACGACGATGTCAAAATCGTAGCCATTGCCATCGAAGTTCACGGCGAACGCCACTCGGCGGCCGTCCGGGGAAAGCGATGGCCAGATGGAGGCGTGCTTTCCGTCGGAAACCATCCGCTGTTCGCTGCCATCGCTCGATAGCACGAAAACTTGGGAAAGACCATTCACGTCTCTCACCATCGCAAGCGTTCCCTGCCCTGTAGCAAGACCGGTTCGCGGGAAGGTGGGCTGAGTGGATAGATTGCCAAGCCCTCCATTTGTTGCTAGACTGATGCCAAGGACCAGGATGGCGATCAGTAGCGCGGCCACAACCAGGCTGGTGAGCCGATTACCAGCCCATCGTATATCGTTACGAGAAAAGGAAGCAACGTCCACACGGGGGTGAGCATCGGAGGCACCTATCCTGTCTGCAAGTAGCAGAGTATCTGGTTCTTCAAACATAGGATTTCCTTTCATCAGTGAACTCAATTTGCTTTCCATTCACACTTCGAGTAAGAAACTGGACACCTGCAATTGTAAATAACATTCAGGCAGAGGAGGTCGTCTTCTGCCTATGCACATCCAGGGTGAGCCGCAAGGCAAGCTACGGCTCGCTGGTGAATTCAGATCGCAGGTTGCCATTCCAATCTACATAATAGTGATTCGTGCCGCTCTGGACCTCCCAGAGTGGATAGAAAGGCTGGGTGTTGTTTTTGGATGGTGCCCAGACCAAACTGACTTTAGCCGTGGAGAAATCTTGAATCCCAAGCCTCTGCTGTCCAACCTGCTTTGCCGCGGCCTCGGTCACAAAGGGGTACTGCTGGGCATCTTTGCATCTGTATCAGAGACTGGCTCATCAGCAGCATGATTAATCGTTTCGTGTTGAGCGGAGAATTATCGGTATTACAGCAATGAACAAACCCTAACAACTTAATTGGAGCCAATGTAATCAAACGATGCGACCATTGCCTCGACGTCTTTCAACAACTCCTGGGACTGACGCTCGTTGAATTGCGCTGTGGGAATGAGGACTTCAAAGACAAACAAACGTGCTTGCGGATATTTGTCATTTGAATCATATCGAATGAAATAACGCTGGATGGTTTTGGTTTGGACATCCTTAACAGACAAAGTTATCAACGTTTCTTTGTTCCCAACCGTTTGGGTAGATTTTTCCCGAAGAATGGCATTGTCATTCTCGATGGCCAAATTCGCGGTCTTGAGCGGCAGGTCTGTGAACTGACCCCAAATTGATACTTGTGATTCAGAGCCTGCTTCGGGTTGAAACCCAATCCAACCACGTCGAATCGTCCTCTCAGGCGGGCCGAAAAAACTCACTTTCCATCGCTCAGGAAAGAGAAGGCTATATTCCAGTGGGGTTGAGAATTTCATGATTAGCTTACATAAGCCAATTGGCTCTGAAGGCGACACTGTCCAAACATCGGGACCCATAAAAGGAATTAAACTTGGATCAACCGGACAATTCTCCCGAGCGGGTGTTTCCATTGCTACAGATGTTTCAGTCAATGGAATCGGAGACTCGGAGTTCTGCGGGACAGTAGGCATTTCAACGGACAGGAGTGTTTCAGTTGAACTAGAACCTCCTTCGGAGGTAGTGGTCACTGGGCTGCCCTCTGGTAGCGAGTGAGGTGAGGAATTTGGCGGCACACACGCCGCTAGGAATAGTAGTGTAAAGAAAACCAAGAAAAAGCAACGTCTCATGCTTTCTTCCTCTCGATCCTAATAGAAAAAGTGGAGTCCACAATAATGATACCAGTACCTGATTCTTTGTTCGAACCAGGTACTGAGGTTTGCTGAGAACAAGCGAATTGGCGAAGCGCTATCAGAACACATTCAAGCAGCCAATTGTTTACGGACTCCTCCTCATAAACTTTACAGCATCCACACCAACCATGTTATTGGTTGGGTCCGTGTAACCGCTGAAATAAGCCGCATCCACGACCTTGAGATACCCAGCGCCTTGAGTAAAATAATATGTACCCAGGCTGACCCATTGATTGGATGTATAGTTCTGATCCACGATGATGGTCTTGTTGCCGTTCCAATAGTAAACGGTATACCGCACTGCTCCGCTGGTTGCGTAGTTGCTAGGTATCCATGCAAATACCTCATAGGTGCCACTGGACGAGATATTGGAGCCAGGAGTCCATTGCGCTTGATAATCAACCGTTGTTCCATTGGCATAGGTGTAGAACATATGACCGCCGCTCCCCGAATTTACCCCCCACCAGTAAGGACAATTTGCTCCGCTTGAGTCGGCGGCACACCATTTCTTGAAGGTCGAATTATTTGTAGTCGAGTCTTCAATGGTAAATGAGCCGTAGTTAGATGGTGCGGCGACCACGGGATTGCCAACCCATAGATAGCTGCTCTGTACGCCGCTTACTGTAGTCCATGGATCCGTTTGACCTCCAGGGAAACCATATGGATCAGTAGGTAGCCATTGCGAACTCGAATTTATTACTCGCACCTCAAAATGCAAGTGTGGACCAGAGCTATTTCCAGTATTACCACTCGTCCCTACCTGTTGTGTCTGGATCACGGTGTCACCTGCTTGCACCAACATAGCGCTTAAGTGACAATACAGGGTTTGGTGATTCGGCGTAACATTGGTATGAGTAAGTTTTACATACAACCCACAACCATAGGAGTGATCTGTAGCACTGTTCCACTGGGCTTGCGTTACCGAACCGCCTGCCGCAGCAAGAACAGGTTGCCACGACATAAGATAGTCATATCCGGCATGATTCGTATAATTCACATTTTGGGCCGCGCCTCCTTGATATGTCACGACATATGGATTATCACAGCAGTAACCATAGTTATTGGTTGGAATATCATGATCAAAGTAACTATAGATTGGAAGCGTTGCTCCAAAATACGGATTTTTCAGGAAAGGCGACACAGCGGCATGTACGACATCTGGTGCCATCAGAAAGAAGAAACCGATCAACAGGGTAAATGTAACCAGTTGGAAAGATATGCGTAATGTGCGTAACATGATACACCTCATCTTTTTGAACTAATGGGATGAAACGAACAGCGGATAGCGCTTATTCTTTCCATCAGCTGTAACTTGCTGCAGGTTGCCGCTGATATCGAAAGCCCAAATATCGGGGGAGCCGCCGCGATTGGATACAAAGAATACATCTCCATCTGCAGACAGCGATATATCCAACTGGTCTGCTCCGTC
This sequence comes from Anaerolineales bacterium, assembly GCA_042408355.1. Lineage (GTDB taxonomy): Bacteria > Chloroflexota > Anaerolineae > Anaerolineales > Villigracilaceae > Fen-1038. The sequence continues at coordinate 4,758 of JBHORD010000149.1, read as the reverse complement.
GGCAGATACGAGCTCTTCAGTTTGGTGTGTTGTTAGATTGACTGTATGAATACTGCTCACTAGGGCGGAAGCATCATAATTAGCTTTTTTGTCCTGCTGGTTGTTTCGTTCAACGAAGTAAAGAGTCTGTCCATCATTACCAAAGTGCGGTTCCTGGCCATGCCCTCCATCCATAGAAGAGAGCAATTCCAGATTCGAACCATCGGCATTCACTACAAACAGTCCAGCTTCATCATAAGGCACCGGTGAATCGGCCATCGCAGTAAACACAATCTGCCGACCATTCGGCGTCCATAAGATATATCCAATCATCCCATGCTCTTCGTATCTTATCTGCTTAGCAATATTGTTTGTCAGGTCCATTATCCAGAGTTCGCTACCAAATCCCATGCCTTTGGAAAAGGCATATGCAAGTGAATTGCCATCCGGTGATATAGCAGCGCCCAACAAGCCTTCTGGAGGAAGATTGGGGATATCAATTCGTTTGTGTTTCCCGCTATGAATATCAACAAACCAAAGCCCTGGATCCGAGACTAGTGTATCCAACACCTTTACAATCAATTGATTTCCATCCGGATGCCACCCTAATAGCTGGGAGTAGCCTCTTTCCAAAGCGGGAGAGAGACGACCGCTACGCAAATCTAGAATCCAAGTCGAGGGATAAATCTCATCGTAGACTTCCAAGGCAACAAGATTTCCATCAGGTGACACAGCCACATGACTAATCTGTGCTTCACTTCCTGCAAAAAGCTGAAGTTTCCTTAAGGTATTAAGTTTCCATTGCGCCTTTCCATGCTCGGAGATTTTTTGGATTTGTGAGATCGTCAATTCAGGACGATCACCCGCTGCATACAAGAACAATGGCCCATCGCCTTGAATAGCTGGAAACCTAACATCTTGCTGTTGACGCGCGGAAAACATGGCATTCGCTTGTTGTGGAAACGCTGCTGCCAGAAACAAGATCAGTGACACAACAAAGCTGCCTATCGAAATATAAAGATGTTTTCTTTCTTGACTGGACGCACAGGTTTGAGTTTTCATACTTCCTCCGGAAATATAAAAAGTAGAAAAATGGTGTAACCGTCTCTTTCACTCTACTCCTTTTGGAGTCGTTTGTCACTGGAATTAATTCCAGTCTTCGACTGGGAATTATTCGAGGTTGTCAGGCAAATGTTTATGCGCCCAGGCCGCAGCTTCGTGACGCGAACGGACTTCCAGTTTTTCAAAAATATTCGTGATGTGGTAGGCAACCGTCTTTGGCGTAATTACCAGCGCTTTCGCAATGTCGGCATTGGAGAGGCCGTCCGCCAATAATTTGAGAATTTTCCGTTCGTGTTCCGTGAGGCTTTCCCATTTTCGACCGGCATTCTCGCGCCAGCGGCGCGCTCGCTCGATTTGCTCCTGCGTAAAAAGGCTTTCGCCGCTGGCGGCGCGGCGGATGGCGGAAATCAAGTTTTCGCCGCGCTCGCTCTTTGTGAGATAACCCGCCGCGCCAGCCTCCATCATGCCTGCCAGGTAAAAATCGCGGTCATGTGCGGTCAATACAAGCGTCACGGTTTTGGGATAATTGGCACGCACCCATCTCTCGACTTCCGAGGCTGAAAGGCCGGGCATTTTGAGATCAAGCAGGAGAATATCCGGGCGCAATTCTGCGACCATCTGCTGCGCTTCATTTCCATCCTGCGCTTCACCGATGACTTGCATGTCGGGGGCTTTTTCGAGAACGGAACGAATGCCCGCCCGGGCGAGCGGGTGGTCGTCTGTGATCAGAACGGTAATCTTCTTATCCATTTTTCCTCGTCTTTTAGAAAAGGATCAACGCCATCTACCGCTGAATATGACTATACTGATTCTATCCCATAACATCATCGGGAGAGCCGCGTTTCATTTCGGTTAACCCTAGTATAATGATTGTCATGGACATCAAATCTCAGCTGAACGAAGCCATGAAGCAAGCCATGAAATCCGGCGACGAAATCCGCAAGCGGACAACGCGCATGGCGCTGGCAAATATCAAACAAGCGGAAGTGGATAGGCAGACCACGCTCGATGACGCGGCGGTGATCTCATTATTGCAGAAGGAAATCAAGAATCGCCGCGAGGCTGTAGAAGAAGCCAGAAAAGCGAACCGCGCTGATTTAATTGCGGACAACGAAGCCGAGATCAAAGTGCTGGAAGCCTTTTTGCCGAAAGCCATCAGCGCGGACGAACTGCGCGCCCTGGCGCAGTCTGCCATTGCCGAAACCGGCGCGGCTTCGCAATCCGACATGGGCAAGGTGATGAAAGTGTTGATGCCCAAAGTCGCCGGGCGCGCCGCGGGCGATCAGATCAGCGCGGTGGTAAAGGAACTGCTGGCGAAATAAGCCGTTTCCTCTTTTAACCCCGAAGAACGTGATGTCAATAAATCGTTGTGCGCGTACTTCGCGGTTACCCTTTCATGATGGTCGAACATCCTCTCGTTTCAAAGCGGATTCGCACTCTGCAGTTTTTCCTTCTGGCCGCGATCACGATTATCTCGTTCGCCGCTCTGACGCTGCCATTGAGTCTGCGGCCGGCGGCGCTGCCGCTCAAGGTCGGCGATGTTGCGCCGCGCGCAATTCAGGCGCCGAGCGATCTCGAATACGTCAGCCAGGTGCGCACGGCTGAAATGCGGGATATTGCAGAGAAAGCCGTCCAGCCGGTTTATACGAATCCCGATCCAAACATTGCGCGCCAGCAGATTGATCGGCTTAGCGCCACCCTCCAGCATATTTCTTTGATCCGCCTCGACAACACCATGACCACAGCCCAGCGGCAATCCGCGCTGGCGTCGTTGAGCGATATTACGTTGAGCGGCGACAACATCCAGCAGATATTGAACATGTCGGATATTCGCTGGAATGCCATTCAGCAGGAGGCTTTGCGCGTGCTTGAGGAAGTGATGCGCGGCCCGATTCGCACCGATACGCTCGATTCGGTCAAATCGAACATTCCATCGCTGGTCAGCCTGACGCTCAGCGAACAGGACGCGAATCTGACGGCGGATTTGGTCAGCGCGTTCGTGATTCCCAACAGCCAGTACAGCGCCGATTTAACGGCGGCCGCCCAAAAGGCCGCGCGTGATTCGGTCGCCCCCGTCGTTCAATCCTATAAAGCGGGCGAGACCATCGTGGCCAGCGGCGAAATCATCACGCCCTCTGACATGGAAGCGCTCGAACAATTCGGATTGATCCGCACGAATCAAACGGTTGAAGCGTATCTCGGCACGGCCGCGGTGACGTTGCTGGCGGCGGCTCTTCTCGGTCTTTACTTTGCGGCTCGCCAGCGCAATGCCTTTCTATCTGAGCCGCGCAGTTTGCTGATCCTCGCCTATTTCTTTTTGATCTTCGTCGTCGGCGCGCGGCTCATCATTCCCAATCGCGCCATCGTACCATATGCCTATCCACTGCCCGCGCTTGGACTGTTGCTGGCGACCTTATTCGGCACGGAGACCAGCATGGTTCTTTCGTTTGCCGCCTGTCTGCTGGCCGCGTATGGATTGCCGAATACGCTCGAACTGATGACGTTCTATCTGCTGGCGACTTTGTGCGGCGTGCTGACGCTTGGATCGGCGCGGCGTTTTTGGGCGTTCTTCCGCAGCGGGCTGGCAATCGGCGGCGCGGGCACGGCGGCGATTCTGGCTTATCGTTTGCCTTCCGCCGCGCTCGATTGGGTTGGGCTGGCGACATTGGCGGGCGCGGCAATGCTCAACGGTATCGCGTCTGCCAGCCTCGCATTGCTACTGCAGTATTTGCTGGCGCAATTTCTCGGGCTTCCGACGGCTCTTCAACTCATCGAGATTTCGCGTCCCGATTTTCCATTGCTTCAATTGTTTCTTCGCAAAGCGCCCGGCACTTATCAACACAGTTTACAAGTGGCAAACCTGGCGGAGCAGGCTGCGGAAAAGATCGGCGCTGATCCCTTGTTGACGCGCGTCGGCGCGCTGTTCCACGATATCGGCAAGGCGGCCGACGCGCCGTTCTTCATCGAGAATCAAGCGCCGGGCAACATCAACACCCACACCGACATTACGCCTGAAGAAGCCGCGGAAAAAATCATTGGGCATGTTCACGCCGGAATCAAATTGGCGCACAAGCATCGTCTGCCGCGCCGCATTGACGATTTCATTCTTGAACATCACGGCACGATGTTGACGCGTTATCAATATAATCAGGCGCTCGAAAAGGCGGGCGGCGATACCTCGAAAGTGGACATCGAGAAATTTCGCTATCCGGGACCGCGCCCGCGTTCGCGCGAAACGGCCCTGTTGATGCTCGCCGATTCCGTCGAGGCGCGGGCGCGCGCCGAAGCGCCCGAAACCGAAGACGATCTGCGCGCCGTCGTGGTATCGGTCATCGAACGCGCGCAAAAAGAAGGACAACTCGATAACACGCAATTAACTCTGCGCGATCTCAGCCTCATCACCGATTCGTTTGTCGCGACGCTGCGCGGCACATATCACCCGCGCATCCAGTATCCCTCCGCCGAGCCGCCGTCCGCCTCCGCGCCGATACCGACGACGCCCCTCAAAGAAAAATAAATCCGATGATCCACATCGAGTCTTCGAGGGAAGTCAAAAAGGTCGCGTCGAAATGGATCGAGAAGGCGGCACGCGCCGCGCTGGAACACGAATCTGCAGACGGCGATCTCACCATCGTTTTGACGGACGACGCGCAATTGCATGAATTGAACCGCGGCTATTTGGGCGTCGACGCGCCCACCGATGTGCTTTCCTTCCCC
>JBHORD010000148.1:0-18590 GCA_042408355.1 Anaerolineales bacterium | reverse complement strand
GATAACCGGCAAACGGCGGAAGCGATCGGATCCCAGGTGGGCATCGATCGCGTGCTGGCGGAGGTGCTGCCCGCTGACAAGGCGGAGCAGGTGCGCGCCCTGCAGGCCGAGGGCCAGGTTGTGGCCATGGTGGGCGACGGCATCAACGACGCGCCCGCGCTGGCTCAGGCTGATGTGGGTATCGCCATCGGCACCGGCACCGATGTCGCCATGGACGCGGCCGATATCACCCTCATGTCGGGTGATCTGCGCGGGGTAGCGTGGGCGATGGCCCTTTCCAGGGGCACGCTGCGCACTATCCGCCAGAACCTGTTCTGGGCGTTTTTCTACAACGTGATCGGCATCCCGGTGGCGGCGCTGGGTCTGTTGAACCCGATGATTGCCGCCGGCGCGATGGCGTTCAGCAGTGTGTTCGTGGTAAGCAATAGCCTGAGACTGCGCGGGGCGAAAATTTAACCTTGAAAGCCTCCGTCTTTTGGCGGAGGCTTTTTATGCTGGTCAAAGTATAATTGAAATATGCCGCATTATTTTACTCTTGAGGAGGCCAATAAAGCCCTGGAGGCGATCCGCCCGTGGATGGATGAAATCCAGCAGATTCGCAGCGAAATTTTGAGACGCCAGCCCGAAGCATGGTCAGCCGTCGAAAAGTCTGCCGGTAATGGCGGAAACCCCGCCTTGAGTCAGATGGTTACAAAGTTTGACCGGCTTGATCAACTCTTGCACCGCATCCTCGACGCCGGCGCGGAGGTGAAAGACATCAACGCCGGTTTGCTGGATTTTCCTGCTTTGCGAAACGGACGGCCGGTTTATCTGTGCTGGAAATACGGTGAAGAAAAAATCGAATACTGGCACGAGATCGAAGCCGGCTTTGCGGGCCGCCAACCGATAGAATCCTTCTGAAAAAATCGGGTTCCGCCGTTTAACGGAAAAACCATTTTCAACGCAAAGGCTTGCACCGACTGGCGAAGCCGCTTCGAAGCGCACGAAGGAAAACCGCTATAAAATTCTTGTATCCTTTGCGCCCTTTATGTCAAGCGCTTTCCCGTCAATTGCAGAAGAGCCGGAAATTGGAAATCGGCTGGAATGAACGACGATTTTTTTCGTTGATGTTTATCTTTGTTCATCTCTGGTAATCTCACAGGAGATGTATGGAAAGAAACAAGGGCATCCTTTACGCCGCCGGCGCGTATATTTTTTGGGGACTATTCCCGGTCTATTGGAAACAACTTGAGACGATTCCCGCCTTACAGCTCATCGGTCATCGTATTGGATGGTCGTTCCTGCTGCTTTTTCTTTTCATTCTGATCACGCAGCAATGGAAAAATTTTCGATCCGCCGCGTTCAATCCCAAAACACTGCGCGTTTATTCGATTGCCGCCATATTGATCAGCGTCAACTGGTTCACGTATGTGTGGGCGGTTAACAACAATTTTGTGGTCGAGACCAGTTTGGGCTATTACATCAATCCACTGTTCAGCGTTTTGCTGGGCGTTGTGATCTTTCGCGAACGCCTTCGTCCTGTTCAATGGATTCCCATCGCGCTGGCGGCGACGGGCGTCGTCTACCTGACCTTTCATTACGGATCCTTCCCGTGGATTGCGCTGACGCTGGCGTTTTCATTTGGATTGTACGGCCTGGTCAAAAAGCTGGCGCCGCTGAATTCATTGCATGGTTTGACGCTCGAAACGGGCATCTTGTTTATTCCTGCTCTGGCGTATTTATCGTACAGCGAATTTACGGGGCAGGGCGCGTTTTTGCACAGCGGTCCGCTCGAAGATTGGATGATGGTCGGCGCGGGTCTGGTTACGGTCATTCCGCTTCTTTTGTTTGCATCCGCCGTGCCTCGCGTTCCGCTGACGACCATCGGCGTTTTGCAATACATCAATCCCACCATGCAGTTTCTGCTCGGCATATTTGTTTATAAAGAGCCGTTCACGCATGAGCGCCTGATCGGCTTTGGCATCGTCTGGGCCGGGCTGATTCTCTTCTGGCTCGAAGGCTTGTATGCCCGCCGTAATATTTCGCCTGAACCTGTTCCTGAAATGGGAGAGGGATAAATGAAAATTCTATTCATTGGCGGCACCGGCCTCCTCAGTTCTGCGTGTTCCGAATTGGCCGCCGCACGCGGACACGAACTTTTTCTCCTGAACCGTTCCGCTTCGACAAAATATCCCATCCCGAAAGGCGCGGCGTTGCTCAAAGGCGATGTCCGTGCTGACGCGGCGCATCTTTCCGGACTTTTGAGCGGACACCGTTTCGACGCGGTCGTGGACTTTATCGCTTTTACCGCCAAAGACATCGAGCGCGATATCAGCCTGTTCCGCGGCAGGACGGATCAATTTGTTTTCATCAGCTCTGCATCTGCTTATCAAAAGCCGCCGAAGAATTATCTTGTTACCGAAGAGACGCCGCTTGAGAATCCCTTTTGGGAATATGCGCGGAACAAGATTGCCTGCGAACATCGTTTGATGGAAGCGTATCGCCATGAAGACTTTCCCGTGACGATCGTTCGCCCCTCGCTGACGTATGGCCCGTCGCAGATTGCGCTGTGCGTCAACAGTTGGGAATATCCGTACACGGTCCTCGCGCGTATGAAGCGCGGACAAAAAGTAATCATTCCCGGCGATGGAACGTCATTGTGGGTAATGACCTGGAACGGCGATTTCGCCAAAGGTTTGATTGGTCTGTTGGGCAATGAAAAAGCAATCGGCGAGGCCTTTCAAATAACGTCGGATGAAGTGCTCAGTTGGAATCAAATCTATTTCGAAGTGTATCGCGCTCTCGGTCTGGAGTGGAACGTCATCCACATTCCGTCAGAACTGCTGGCGGCTTACGATGGTCGTTATGCCGGGACGTTGATCGGCGATAAAGTCAACAGCCTCGTTTTCGATAACAGCAAAATCAAACATTTTGTCCCCGATTTCAAATGCGAGGTGAAGTGGGCGGAGGGCGTCCGCCGCGCCATCGAATGGTTTGAAGAAGATCCCTCGCGCCGTATAGTGGACGAGGCAATGAACGCGCAGTGGGATAAAATTATTGCGGGCTATGAAAGAGCGTTCCCTTGATATAATTTCTCGAATTCCCCGCGCAGGGAAACTTGTAACAATGGCACGTGTTTATAAATTCAAGGATCAAAATCAGAGGCAGAGGTTATGTCCAAGGAATCATTTAATGGTCGTCTTGCGTTGATTACGGGCGGCTCAAGCGGAATCGGTTTGGCGCTGGCAAAAGCGCTGGCGCAGGAAGGCGCGCGCGTCTGGCTGGTGGCGCGTCGAAAAAATGTGCTGGAGGAAGCGCTCCAGTCTTTTCCCAATCAGACCGCCGGCATTTTTTCTGCGGATGTTTCCGATTTCAAGCAAGCGCAGGCCGCGGTTGAGGATGTCATTGGCAAAGCGGGCGTGCCCGATTTGTTGATCAACTCCGCGGGCGTGACTTATCCGGGATACGTGCAGGACATCCCGGTTGAAATTTTCCACCAGATGATCGAGATCAACTATCTCGGAACCGTTCACATGGTGAAAGCGCTGTTGCCTCATATGATCCAACGCGGCAGTGGACACATCGTCAATATTTCCTCGGCGGCGGGATTTCTGGGCGTGTTCGGCTACTCTGCATACGGCGCGTCGAAATATGCTGTACGCGGCTTTTCGGACGTTCTGCGCGCGGAGGTCAAACCGCTGGGAATCCGCGTTTCCATTGTCTTTCCGCCAGATACCGACACGCCTCAACTGGCATACGAAAATCAGTTCAAGCCTTTTGAGACGCGCGAACTTTCGGGAAATGCCGGCGTGCTCTCCGCGGATCAAGTGGCAAGGACCATTCTCGATGGCGTAAAGCGCGGAAAATATGTCATTACGCCCGGAATGGAAACAAGCGTTTTATATCGCCTGAGCGGACTGCTCGGCAACGCCGTCTATCCAATCATGGACAGCATGATCGCCCAGGCGCGCCGGAAAAAACCGTCATCGTAGATTCGTTACCGATGAATAGGAAGTAAAGCGCGCTGGAGATTCTGTTCGAGTCTCCAGCACAGTTAAATATCGGCTGGCGAACGCCGATGAAAATCCTTCTGATGGGAGAGACACGTGGACATATTCGAAAAATGCTACGGCTATACGGAAGCGAAAGACGCAATGGAGCACGGCATCTATCCGTATTTCATTCCAATGGCGGAGAGCGAAGGGACCGAGTCCGTTTTTCAAGGCCATCGCCTCATCATGTGCGGCTCGAACAATTATCTCGGATTAACCACCGATCCGCGCGTTCAACAGGCGGCGATCGAAGCCATTCATCGCTTTGGAACATCCTGCACCGGTTCCCGCTTCCTCAACGGGACCCTTGAGCTTCACGAACAACTTGAGCGCGAGCTGGCGGATTGGCTCGGCAAGGAGGCGGCCGTCGTCTTCTCCACCGGCATGCAGACCAATCTCGGAACGATCAGCGGTCTGGTCACGCGGAACGATGTCATTCTTCTCGATAAAGACGATCATGCCAGCATCGTGGACGGGGCGCGGTTGGCGTGGGGCGAGACGCGGCGTTTTCGCCATAACGACATGGCTGATCTTGAACGCATACTTGCAAAAATTCCGGATGATAAAGGCCGGCTCGTTGTTGTAGATGGCTTATACAGCATGGGCGGCGACTTGGCTCCATTGCCGGAAATCATCGGGTTATGCAAAAAATACGGCGCGCGTTTGATGGTGGACGATGCGCATTCCATCGGCGTGATGGGCGGCGGGCGCGGCACGGCCGCACATTTTGGCGTGACCAACGGCGTGGACCTGATCATGTCCACCTTTAGCAAATCCTTCGCCTCGCTTGGCGGATTCGTGGCCGGCGACGAACCGATCATTCATTACATTAAACATCATGCGCGCTCGCTGATCTTCAGCGCGAGCATTCCGGCCGCCAATGCCGCCGCCGCGCTGGCCGCCCTCAAGATCATGCGCGAGGAACCACAGCATAGCGCGCGTGTCAACGCGATTGGCGAGCGCGTCCGCCGGGAGCTGACGACGATGGGATTCAACATCGGCCGGTCTGTGTCCCCAATCGTTCCAATCATCATCGGCGATACGCCGCGCACCATCCTGGCCTGGAAAACTCTTTTTGACGCCGGCGTATTTGTGAATCCGGTCATTTCTCCGGCGGTTCCCGAGGGCAGTGAACTTTTGCGGACGAGTTATATGGCGAGTCATACCGACGAACAGATTGACCGCGTGTTGGAAATCTATTACAAAGTTGGAAAACAATTGGGATTGATTTCGTAACGCCGCCGCGGCGTATAATTTCTTTGCAACAACTTCAATAGTTCGGAGGGAAGTATGGCAAAGAAAATGGGCGTCATCGCTATTTTGACAGGCGGAGGCGATGTGCCGGGATTGAATCCGGCCATCCGCGCCGTAACCATTCGGGCGTTGAGGGAAGGGTATCGCGTCATTGGTATCCGCCGGGGCTGGGCGGGCCTCGTTGATATTATCCGCGATAAAGACGCGGATAACAGCAACAATTTCCAGGAATTGACCGAAGAAATTGTCAACCGCGCCGGGCGGACGGGCGGAACGTTTCTTCATACCTCGCGCACGAATCCGAGCAAGGTCAGGAAAGCCGATGTTCCCGAACATCTGCAAAACACCTTCCATGCGGAGCGAAACGATTTGACAGGCGAAGTATTGAAGAACCTTGATTTCCTTGCCGTGGATTATTTGATCCCCATCGGAGGCGACGATACGCTCAGTTATGCTGTGCGGCTGTATCAGGAGGGCGTTCGAACGGTCGCCATCCCCAAGACGATGGACAACGATGTGCCGGGCACGGATTATTGCATCGGTTTCAGTACGTGTGTCACGCGCACGATTGCATTGACGAACAGCCTGCGCACCATTGCCGGATCGCACGAACGTTTTCTGGTCCTCGAGGTGTTCGGTCGTTATGCCGGATTCACTGCCATGCTCCCGACGATGGCGGGCGCGGCGAATCGTTGCGTCATCCCCGAATTCAAATTCAACATTGAGCATCTCACCGAATTGATGAGCAAGGATCGCCTGCGCAATCCGAGCCGCTATTCGATTGTATTGGTGTCCGAAGGCGCGATGTTCGAAGGCGGCGAAATGGTTTTCGAGGATCGTTCCACGGATGCGTATGGTCACGCAAAATTAGGCGGCATTGGCGATTTGGTGGCCGCCGCGATGAAGGAGGCCTCGCCCAAATTCAACAACGGAAAAACCGTTGATGTCGTGAATCAGAAACTTGGATATATGGTGCGCGGCGGCGATCCCGATGCGATAGACTCAATTGTCCCAATGGCGTTTGGCAACCTTGCGCTCGATTTGATTCTCAAAGGCGTGCATGGCCGTTTGGTGGTGCTGAAGAACGGGCGCTATGATAACATGCCGCTGGATGTCATCACGGCCACAAAGAAGGTGGTCAACGTAAGCCAGTTCTATGACACGGAACGTTATCGTCCAAAATATGAAAATTTCGAAATGAAGCCGCTGTTCATTATGACCAGCGAAGGCTGAAAAAACGGCTGTTCTCCTGAAAGAGGACAGTTATGCCGCGTTATCCCGGAATACGGGAGCGTTGCGAACACGGGTTATGAATGTGTTTGAGCGGTTTCCTCCTTAGCAGTTTGATTACCTTTTGAACTGCAATTGGCACGGCGGCTGAAACTGCCTCTGAAAGTTCCTCCGAAAAATCATACGCGCTTTTCGTTTCGATTGCGACCACGTCCACGCGTTCCGGCACATCTGCTCCCAGCGTGCGCGCCGCTCGCAATGCGTTCAGCAAGGATGTGTCGTGTGCGGACGCAGTATGTCCCGCCGTCGGATTCGGCAGCGCAAAGAGCGGAAATACCCTTACGCTTCCTTCCGGACTTTGTCCGGTCTCCATCGAATCGATGAGGATCACGCGCTGATAGCCGAGCATCCGTTCCATCAGGCTGAGTCCGCCAAGCGAAGCGCAATCTACTTCCACTGATGACTGGTTGCCGATCACTGCCTTCACTGCTTCCGCGGCTTTCCAGCCGACGCCGTCGTCGCCGAGAATTGGATTGCCGAGCCCGATGATTAAAGTCTTCATGTCTGTTGATCCCACAAGTCTCATGTCGACATGTCAGCCTGATGAGGCTTGTAAGACTTTTGGGGGTTTTATCCGCGCTGCAACACTTCGATTGGTTCGCCTTTTGAATCTCGAATCGTTACTTCGAGCGGCATTTGACCGGGCAATGAATGGGTTGCACAGCCGAAGCATGGGTCGTAGGCGCGGAACGCCATTTCGACTTTATTCAGCAAACCTTCTGTTACAATCGTGCCTTTTTGGATGAGGCTGGACGCGGCTTTGTTGATGGACATGCTGATCGGCGCGTAGTTGTTGGTCGTGCCGACGATGAGATTCACTTTGGTCAGCACGCCGCGCTCATCGGTCCAGTAATGATGCGTGAGGGTCCCGCGCGGCGCCTCGACGATGCCCACGCCTTCGGTCGGTTTTTCAGTCGGAATGGCGTGAAAGTTCGGCGAGGTGATTTCGGGATCGGCCGCCAGCTCGACCCAGCGTTCCGCCGCGTAGAGCAATTCGATGAGGCGCGCCCAATGCGTGGCTAAACGTTGATGAACGGGCTTGCCGCCCAGCGTCGAATAGAAGCGTTCGTATTCTTCCTGCGCCAGCGGTGTTGCCATGCCGTCCGAGGCGTTCAGCCGCGAAAGCGGCGTCGCCATGTAGATTCCAGAATCTTTTCCGTCAACGAAACCTTTCCAGCCGACTTTTTTCAGATAGGGGAATTTGAGATACGTCCACGGCTCGACATGTTCGGCGATGTGCTCGCTATAATCCTTCGGCGCGTATTTGACGAATTCCTTTCCGTCCGGGTCAACCACGCGCACTTTGCCGTCATAGAAATTGATTTTGTTGTTCTCATCCACCATGCCCATGTAGTACGTGCGATGGGTGTAAACGTCGCCGAGGATGAGATCAACGTATTGTTTGTTGCCAAGCACAATGTCGTTGAAGAGCTTCAGGCTGAACTGGCCAAACTCAACGGCCCAGCGTCCCATCTCTTCGATTTGCTTTCGTTCTTCTTCGGTGATGCCCTTGGTGAGACCGCCCGGAATCGAAGTGCATGGATGCACTTTTCGTCCGCCGATCATCTCGACAACCGTATGACCATATTTGCGCGCCTGAATGACTTTGCCGCCGATCTCCAAGCCGACTTTGTGAATCACGCCGAGGATGTTTCGTTCAGCGACCGGCGCATCGGGTCCCATGACAAAGTCGGGGCCGCCCAATGCGTAGAAATGCGTTGCATGATCGGTGACGTAAAACGCGGAATAAAGTAACTCGCGCAGAAGTTTCGCCGTGCGCGGCGGATCCACGTGATAGACGGCGTCGGCGGCTTTGGCGGCGGCCATGTGATGCGCCTCGGGGCAGACTCCGCAGATGCGATCTGTCAACAGCGGCATTTCTTCGACGGGGCGGCCCACGCAGAATCGTTCGAAGCCGCGCAGTTCCGGGATCTGGAAATAGGTGTTGGCTACCTCGCCATCTTCATTCAAAAAGATTTCGATCTTGCCGTGACCTTCGAGGCGCGTAATCGGGTCTATGGTTATTCTTTGTGTCATGGTTATCTCCGTTAGGCAAAACGCAATTGCGTTTTTATTTTGCGCTTTGCACTACGCCTTCTCTTTTTTCCATGCGGGCACGGCGGCTTTCAATAAGGAGCCCGCCAGATTGAATCTGTAAAACTGACCCGTCGGATCCACCAATCCATCGAGGATTTGATCAATTTCCTTTGGCTCTTTTGCGTCAATGACGGATGCAAATGCTGAAATAAGCCTTGCGCCGTAATCCACGACGCCTTCGGCGGGACCATAACAGCCGATGCATGGAGCGCCCGCCGTTGGACAGCGCGCGCGGCATCCACTGCGCGTGGCGGGACCGTTGCACGGGATTCCCTGCTCGAGCAGGCACAACGATGGATCAGGCGCAATGCTCCAAATACGTTTAAAGGATTTGATCGTCTTCACATTGCGCGTCCGCTGGCATTCATCGCAGACGGTGGAATTGCCTGCGCCGATGACTGTTCCTTTTGGAGGCAGTTCGGCCTTGCCTTGCAGGACTTGAACGACCAGATCAATCACTGCCGCGATTTGATGCGACTCGGGCGGACAGCCCGGTATGTAATAATCCACGTCAACGACTTGATCGAGAGTTTTCAGGACAGGCAGAATTTTGGGAATATGAATTTCGCCTTCGGGCGTATCGTACGAAGTCATCGGGTAGATTTCATGCGGATTATCCGTGCTAATCGTGTTGAAGGCAGTGCGGACGATCTCGCCCGCCTCGCTCAGATTGGCCAGGCCGGGAATACAGCCTTCGTTCGCGCATGATCCAAATGCGACCAGTATCCTGGATTTCCGGCGCAGTAGTTTGGCCATGTGTTCGTTCTCGTCGTTGCGGATGCCGCCGTTGAAGAGCGTCAAAAAGATCGAGCCGTCTTCCATGGCTTCGACGTCTTTGTATTTGGCGTCCATGGCGACGGGCCAGAAGACCACCTCGAAGTTGGCGTCCACGTCCAGAATCTTTTCGTGGATGTTCAATACGGCGATCTCGCATCCGCCGCAGGATGCCGCCCAGTACATTGCAAATTTCGGCTTCTCGGTCATGCCGGCACCTCCATGGTTGACGCTTGACCGTGAACGGTAGACGGTTCTTCACGGTCTATGGCCTTCTGTCCACCGTCTGCTTTGCCCCAATGCAGCGGACCGAGCGCCCGTATCTCTTCAACGAATGAGGCCACTTCGCTTGCGAACCTTGCTCCCTCCGCGGCCGAGGCCCAGACCAATTTAAGGCGCGCCGGCTCAAGTCCGAGACCCTGAAGCGTGCGTCTCATCAAATGGAATCGGCGCAGGGCTTTGTAATTCTGTTCGATGTAATGGCATTCGCCGGGATGGCATCCGGTGATGAGGACGCCGTCTGCTCCGTTTGCCAAGGCTTTGAAAACAAAGGTCGGATCGAGCCGCCCCGAGCACATCAGGCGGATCAAACGGACGTTGGGCGGATATTTCATGCGCGCAGTGCCTGCAAGATCGGCGGCGCGGTAGGAACACCAGTTGCAGGTGAAGCCGATGATGGTGGGTTCAAAGGATTCGGTCATGGTCAATCTCCTAAGCGGTTGCCGGCTCCGGTTCGGTGTTCAACATCAGCAGGCCTTCGATCTGCGCCATAATTTGATCGTTGCTGAAGCCGGTACCCTCGATGGCGCCTGCCGGGCAGGCGGCCACGCACGTGCCGCAGCCCTGACACAATGCCGGATTGATTTCAGTGACCATGCGGTCTTCATGGAAGGTGATGGCGTTGAACGGACACAAGCCGTTGCAGATGCGGCATCCCGAACATTTTTCTTCGATGACGCTGGCGCGTATCGGCTCAAGCGCTATTTGTTGTTGTTCGATCTTGCCCAACACGCGGGCCGCCGCGGCTGCGCCTTGCGCGACGCTGGCTGGGATGTCCTTCGGTCCCTGCGCACAGCCGGCGATGAAGATTCCTTCCGTCATGGTTGCGACCGGGTCGAGTTTTGGATGTTTCTCGATGAACCAGCCGTTGACCGAACAGGAGATGCCGAACAATTTGGCAACTTCCTTTGCATCTTTGCGCGGCTCCAGGCCGGTTGAGAGGATCACCATATCCACAGGAATGCGGCGCTGCTTGCCGACCAGCGTGTCTTCGACTTGAATAATGAGCTTTCCTTTTTCGCGTTCAGAGCGCGGCACATCCGATACTTCCGCGACTTTGCCGCGCACGAAAAGCGTTCCTTCTTCAAGCACGCGCTGGTAGAACTCGTCGTAATCTTTGAAGGCCGTGCGCATGTCAATGTAGAAGTTGTAAACGGTTGCGCCGGTCCGTTCGTGGACAAGATGCGCGAACTTCAAACTTTGCATACAGCAGATCACGGAACAATAGTTGTTGAAATTGCGGTCGCGGGAGCCGACGCAATGTATGATGCCGACTGCCTTCGGGACCGTCTTTCCATCGCGCAAAACGATGTTGCCGGTGGTCGGTCCAGCGGCGTTGGTGAGTCGTTCGATCTCCAGCGATGTGAAGACGTTCGGCAGTCTTCCGTATCCGTAGTTGGTCATCCGGCGCGCATCGAACAAGTCGTAGCCGGTCGCCAGCACAATATTGCCGACTTCAAGGTTGAGAATTTCATCTTGTTGATCGAAGTCAATGGCGTTGGTGGGGCAGAACTTCTCGCAGGCTTTGCAAGTTCCCTTTTCGTAATAAGTGCAGTTCTCGACATCTATCACGGGGCGATTCGGAACCGCTTGCGGGAACGGAGTGTAAATCGCTTTGCGATAACCCAGCCCGGCTTCAAATACGTCGTCTATCACTTTCTTCGGGCATTTCTCCTGACAAATTCCACAGCCCGTGCAAAGCTCCTCGTTGATCTTGCGCGCCTTCTTGCGGACTGTCACATGGAAGTTGCCGACATACCCTTCGACCTTTTCAACCTCACTCCACGTCAACAGCGTAATATTCGGATGCGAGCCGACTGAAACCATCTTTGGCGTAAGGATGCAGGCGGCGCAGTCCAGCGTCGGGAAGGTTTTGTCGAACTGCGCCATGTGTCCGCCGATGGACGGCTCGCGTTCGACCAAATAAACGTGGTGCCCGGCATCGGCGATTTCCAATGCGCTTTGGATTCCGGCGATGCCCCCGCCGACCACCAGCGTTGCCGGATTGACCCGAACGGTCAGCGGCTCGAGCGGGACATGATGGCGGATGCGTTCGACGCCGCCGGAAATCATCGCTTTGGCTTTGGCGGTTGCGGCGTTTTTATCCGTATGCACCCACGAAACCTGTTCGCGAATCGAAACCATCTCGCACAGATACGGATTGAGTCCCGCGCTGGCGCAGGCGGTTCGAAACGTCTTTTCGTGCAGATGCGGCGAGCAAGCCGCCACGATGACGCGGTTCAGTCCAAGCTCCTTGATATCCTTCTGAATCAATTCCTGCCCGAGGCTGGAACACATGAACTTATAATCGCGGGCGATGACGACGCCGCGATGTTTGAGTTTCGCCGCGGCCCATTCTGCCACTTCCTGCACGTTGACCACCCCCGCAATGTTCGTGCCGCAATGGCAGACGTAAACGCCGATCTTCTCCTGGCTGTTTTCTGTCATTGAGCCACCTCTTTTTCCAGTTTTTCAACCTTTGGACTTTTCAGCGGCTTTGGCATTGGCAAGCCTTCCGGTTTGCGCGGACGTTTGGGCGGCGCGGGAGGCATCTCGGGCGGCGCTTTCACTCCAAGCGCATCCAGAACATTTTTGGCGCTCACCAGCTCAAGCCCGAAACCTAATTCTTTGGGATCAATTCCGAACGCCAAACCCATTAACTGCGTGAAGAACAGGATTGGCATGTGATAGTTGGTTCCAAAGTGGCGGTTGGCTTCACCCTGATACCCATCCAGGTTTAATTGACACATGGGGCAGACGGTCGCCATCACATCCGCTTCGTGTTCGTCGGCGGCGGCGATCAAGCGGCGAATCATTTCAAAGGCTGTGGAGGGTCCGATCTGCGGCATGTGCCCTCCACAGCATTCCGTCTTTAGCGGATAATCAATCACTTGCGCACCGAGAGCCTTGAGCAACAGGTCCAGCTCAATGGGTTGTTCATGATCGGACCAACGATGCTGATAATCGGGACGCGGCACCATACAGCCAAGGTAAGGCGCGACGCGCAGATGGGTCAACGGTTGAACGACATTCTTTTCAACGGTTTCCAGCCCAATGTCATAAACGATCACGTCCAAAAGATGGCGGATGTCGAGCGACCCCGGCGTGTACGAAAGCCCGCCGGCCGCCAGCGCTTCATTGACCATCTCTCCCAGCTTTGGACGTTCGTTCATGTAGTAGTCTGCTTTGGCCAGGTTGAGATAACAGGCCGAACATGGCGCGACCAGCGTGCGGGTCCCGTTGGCCGCGTTTGAGGCAAGCGCCAGATTGCGCGCAATCAACGCATAAGCAGGCGTCAGGCTAATTCCCAGATATTCGGTTGCGCCGCAGCAATTCCAATCGTCAATTTCTTTCAAGTGCAGTCCAATGGGCCCGGCAATTGCCTTGAGCGAATCGTAATACGCGCGCGCGCTGGTTTCCATTGAACAACCGGGGTAAAGGAGATAATCGCTCATTGTTTGACCTCCAATTGTTTCGCCCGCGTCAAAATGGTTTTTAGCTGTTTGATGTTCTTAATGCGCTTTGGAGTCAGGCTCATCCGCTTTTTGCTCAACATTCCCATTCCCATGGGCGCCATGTTTGGTAATCTCAACGGAAAATGCTTCAGGTAATGTTGTGATGCCAGGCCGAGTTCAAAACTGCGCCCGTACTCTTCAACCATGTCCACGAAGGTTTGCGAAAAATCCGGCGCGGTCGAATCCTGATAGAGTTTGGCGCGGATGGCCATGCTTTTGAGTGTATACATCACATCCGCTATGTGAACTTCCTGCGGGCATCGCACAACGCAGTGATAGCAGGAAACGCAGATCCACGGCGTGTTGCTCCTGAGCGCTTCTTCACGCATCCCGGCTCTCAACATGGCGAAAAGCGCGCGGGGTGTGTGATCCATCGCGGCGGCCGAAGGGCAGGAGCCGCCGCAGGTTCCGCATTGAATGCACATCTCCAAACGCGAAACGCCCGCCGTCCGGGACGCGACTTCTTCGAGCAACGTGAGATCCTCGCTTTGGGCTTTGATCGGAATAGTAATCATTGGATTGGCCATCCTGACCTCTTCTTATTAAATGTGCGCTCGTTTTCCCGCTTGTCTGTTGAGCGCGTTAGGGACCTTTTCCATTTCATTATGAGTGTCAAGCGGCAATATAAACAGACATGAAAATCATGGCTTGCAAGTGATAAATGTCACAAATGTACAAGAATAGGTTCCGGTCATAACTAATTTTTTACAGCCTGTTTTTGGTGATGTTTCGCAGCGGGCGGCTTGCGGGAATCCATTGTATAATCCCAAAAATCTTGCCCTGAGGAGAATCCCCATGAAAGTCAATTTTGCGATGTGGCAAAAGGCCCTCAATGTCATTCCGGAAGTTTCAAAAGAGGAGTGGGATCGGCTCGATGTGATCTCGCGCTGGCTGATTTCCACGCGCGCGGCGGTTCTGATCATGACCTTTTTATCGGCCGCGCTGGCTGGAATTTTTGCTTTCCGGGACGGCGTGTTCCACTTCGTGCCGTGGCTGGTGTTGACCTTCGGTTTGATCATGGCGCACGCCAGCAACAACATCTTTAACGATTTCACTGATTTTGTGCGCGGCGTGGACAAAGACAATTATTTCCGCACCATTTACGGAGCGCAGCCGATCGCCAGCGGATTAATGACCCGCCGCCAGCATCTGACGTATTTTGCGGTCACGGCTTTATTGGCGTTGCTTGCGGGTCTCTACCTTGCTGTTATCAACGGCGAGGATTTAACCATCTGGATTTTGCTTGGGCTGGGAGCGTTTTTTGTTCTGTTCTATACCTGGCCCTTGAAATATATTGCGCTCGGCGAAATCGCTGTATTGATCGTTTGGGGTCCGCTTATGATCGGCGGGGGCTATTACGTTCTGGCGCATCACTGGGATTGGAATGTGGTGATGGCAAGCCTTCCATATGTTCTTGGAGTGACCACCGTCATCTTTGGCAAGCATATTGATAAATATAAAATTGATATTCAAAAAGGCATCCACACCCTGCCGGTCTTGATCGGCGAAAAAGCGGCGCGTTACACGGTATTGGCAATGATGATTTTGCCGTATATCTTGACCGTGTATCTGATCGCCATCAAATTCTTTACGCCAGTGATGCTGATTGTTCTGCTGGCAATCCCAACTTTGCAAAGAATATTTCCGTTATTCTTGAAACCGAAGCCCGAATCCCGGCCCGCCGATTTCCCCGATGGGCAGGGCGGCTGGCCGCTTTATTTTGCGCCGATGGCTTTCTGGAACAACCGCTCCTTTGGAATGTATTTTATGCTTGGCTTGATTCTGGATGTGGCATTACGCCTCATTCCAGCCACTTCGCAATTTTGGCGATAGAAACTTGCAGTCGAAGCTCTGTGAACAGAACGGCGGAAGGGCCGTTCTGTTTTTTTTGCTTTTCGTCAGCATTCCCATGAATCAGTTGTATAATTTCGCACAAATCTAACTCGGAGAGGAGCTTGCATGGGAATCAATTTTTCAATGTGGCGCAAAGCCATTTGGCAGCTCATCAAGATGGACGACAAGAAAGAGTGGGACGCGCTGGATGTCATCTCAAAGTGGCTGATTGCCACCCGCTCGGCGGTCACGCTGGTGACAGTTTATTCCTGCATTATCGCGGGGTTGCTGGCCTGGCGTGACGGTTATTTTTCCTGGCTTCCGTGGATTATTTTGACTCTCGGCCTGTTCATCGCGCACGGCACAAACAATCTCCTCAACGACTACACAGATTTCAACCGCGGCGTGGACAAGGATAATTATTTCCGCACGCAATATGGCGTCCATCCGCTGGTTCAAGGCTTTTGGACGAAGAGTCAGCAAATCCAGTGGTTCGTCGTCAGCGGTGTAATTGCGACGCTGGCTGGCGTCTACGCGTTGTTCTACACCCGCTTCGATCCGGTTGTTATCGGACTCTTTGCCTTCGGCGCGCTAATTTTGCTCTTCTATACCTGGCCGTTGAAATACTGGGCGCTTGGCGAATTGGCGATCTTTCTGATCTGGGGGCCGATCATGATCGCAGGCGTCTATTTTGTTCTTGCGCGCGGCGCCACGCCCAACATCTGGAATGTCGTCCTGGCCGGCATCCCATTTGGCCTCAGCGTGGCAAGCATCAACGTCGGCAAGCATATTGATAAGCGCAATGATGATTTGAAGAAAGGCGTCGGCACGTTCCCGGTCCGCGCCGGTGAGCGTTTTGCCCGCTTCGTGAATCAGGCCGCCCTGATTATCATTTACCTTGTGATCGTGTACCTGGTTTTTGTGCCGCGCTATTTCTCGCCGATTATGCTGATTGTTTTCTTCGCTTTCAAAGACGCCATTGCGGCGATCAAAGTTTTAAGCAAACCGCGCCCGGCGGCGCCGCCTGAAGGATATCCCGCCTGGCCCACATGGTTCTCGGCGGTTTGTTTTGTTCACAACCGCAACTTTGGCGGCTTGTTCATTTTAGGTTTGATGATTGACACGCTATTGCGCGTCATTCCATTTACTTCCCCATTTATTTTGCATTACTGGACGCCCATGTAAAAATGACCGAGGCGCCGCGCTGTGCCTCTGCGCTATGATATTGTTATTTCGAGATTTTCAATTTCCAGCCATGCGTCTGCCTCGTTCGTTTCCATTCCCCATTTCAATTTTCCTTCGGGCGTGAACGCCGCGTATTGATTATCAATCCAGATGACGATGCCCAGCGGCGGACGCGGACTCACAGGCGAATCCAGCACGAGAGCCGAATCAACCCAAAATCGGGACCGCCTCGGACGCCACTCGAGGCGGTATCCGTGCCATTGAGTCACATCCACGCTGACGGCGGCAGAATCTTCCTCGATGACGCGGCTCAACAGACGCCGCGTCGTCTTGCGCGAAAAGGGCAGGGCGAGCGCGGCGGGAACTAACGCCCGATGAAAGGCGGGACTGCTGAAAACCTGCGCGAGAAACCCTTGCGCGGGTTTGTCGTCGCGAAAGGAAAGATAATTCTTTTGCGATGCGAAGAAGAACCAAATCGCGTTTGGCAATGCGGGCAGATGAAAGAATCCCTCACCGGGGCCAAACGAAAAACCAAAAGGATCGTTCCACAGGCCGAAGCCCCAGGTTCCGGGCGCAGACATGGTATTGGTTCGAGCGCGCAGACTCAAAGTCAAGGGAGAACGCCACGGATACATCTTGCGCGGAATGTGCGCGTGGTCGTCCAATTGGGATAACCGGTATCGTCCCGCTGGTCCGGCGGGGATCATCAATCGCCAGCCGTTTTGAATCGGCGTGAGGATTCCGTCGCGCGATAAACGAGGTTTGAGATTCAAAAAATTTTGGCCCGGCATGAAATCAATTTATTTTCATCGGTTTTCGATTGACAAGGTAGATTCCAAACAAAATGACCGCGCCGCCCAAAATAACAATCAAGGTAATGGGTTCGCCAAGCAAAGGCGCGGCGAGCAGGGTTGTCACCAGCGGTTCGATGTTGAGGAACACGCCGAGCTGCGAAGCGGGTAAAACTTGCAGGGCGTCATAATAAGCAATGTATGCCAGGCCCGAACCAAATATTCCAAGGACCAGAATCGCGCTCCAGCCTTTTAAATCGAGATGACCGATTTCGCTCAACCCCGGCCCAAAACCAAAAATCCAAACGGCGGTGAAAATCCAGCCTAATAACATGACATAAAACATCATGCGCGCCGCGGGATGTTTTCCAAGTTCGCGCCGCGAGAGGATCGTATAAACCGCCCAATTCGGCGCGCTGATCAAAACCAGCAGATCGCCGATTGTGCCTTCCTGTCCGTTGAATAGCGCGCCGATGTTGCCTTTGCTGACGATCAACAAAACGCCGATGGCCGCCAGCACAATTCCGCCGACGCGTAACCAGCCGAGTCTTTCTTTCAACACCAGCCAGCCGAGCAGGGCGATGAACACCGGCGTGGAGGCAACAATCCATGCAGTCGTGGTTGCCTGTGCGGTTTGCAAGCCATTGGCTTGCAGCCATTGATGAAATGCCACGCCAATGAATCCCAGCAGAGCAAAGTATGCCCATTCGCTTCGTTGAGGGACGGCAAATTCTTTTCGTATGAAAACCGCCGCGCCAAGGATAACAACGCCCATTGCAAATCGCAGCCAGACGACGGTGGCCGGCGAGACTTCCTGCAATGCGATTTTGGTGGCGATGAAGGTCGCGCCCCAAATGACAGTGGTGAAGATTGCTTCAAGAATCGGAACAAGTTTGGGGTTTGCGGTCATCTTTATCCTTTGACGTTTTTATCCATTATAATTGCGCGTCGGAGGCTTCTTCATGGAAATTACCTGGTACGGTCATTCCTGTTTCCGCCTGACCGAACGCAACATGGCAACGGTGGTGACGGATCCGTTTGACAACAAATCAATCGGCTATTTCCCGCTCAAACTCAAGGCGGACATCGTAACCGTCAGCCATGACGCGCCCGGCCACAACAACACGGACGCGGTCAAAGGCGCCTCGCATGTGATTACGGGTCCGGGTGAATTTGAAATTGGCGGCGTGTTCATTACCGGCGTTCAGACGGACGGCGGCGGAAGCGGGAAAAAATCCAAAGAGCAGGTGCGTAACACACTTTATGTTTTTGATTATGATGGTTTGACGGTCGCTCATCTCGGCGATTTGACTCAAGTGCCGACTCAAACGGAAATCGAAGCTTTGGGCACGGTAAACGTCGCGCTTGTGCCGGTGGGAGGCGGCGGAGGCCTCAACGCGGCGAAGGCGGCGGAAGTCGTCAGCGTGCTCGAGCCGAACATTGTTGTCCCGATGCATTATTCCACGCCCGATACGAAACTGCCGCTTGATTCACTTAATAAGTTCTTGAAGGAAATGGGATTGGGAAAACAGGAAACCCAA
>JBHORD010000147.1:0-11967 GCA_042408355.1 Anaerolineales bacterium | reverse complement strand
TCATCTTGTCGATCGCAAAGACCGCCGCGACTTGAGTCTCTTTCAGATTGGCTTGCGCCTCATGGAACGGTTCTTGTTACATGCTCAAACGTTCTCGCTGCCTTTATGTTCTTATTGAGCAAACTGTCAGGTGACTAGCAGGTTAAAAAGTTGCAGGTTGAAAAGTTGCAGGTTGAAAGTTGCAACACTCAAACGCCGAAATGCCCGACCTTTTTCATTCCCTCCTTAAACAAGATCTTGGACATCTCCGCATCGTTGCGGGACTCTGGGGAATCGAACTCGACTCGAACGACGAAGATTCGGCGCGCGGGGAATTGTCCGCTTCCCTCCTCGACCCGCAGCTGGTTGCCGAATTAATGGATTCGCTCACGCCCCGGGCGCGCGAAGCCATTGCCGCGCTGACGAATGCCGGCGGCCGAATCCCATGGGCGTCGTTTGTCCGCGAATTCGGAGACGTGCGCGAAATGGGCGCGAGCAAACGCGACCGCGAACGTCCGCATCTGCGGCCCGCATCCACATCCGAGTATTTGTTTTATCGAGCGATCCTGGCGCGCGCGTTTTTCGATACCGATAAAGGTCCGCAGGAATTTGCGTACATCCCCGATGATCTGCTTTCCTTGTTACAGGGAGGGACTCAACATGTTGCGCCCTTACAAAAACCGGAAGCTCCTGGCCGCGGCGCGACGCCCGGGGAAAAAGCCTGCATCATCCCCGCTGACGATCGCATCCTCGATGATGCGACCACTTTATTGGCCGCGCTCCGTCTCGGCCTGGACATTTCTCCAGATAAAAAACTTCTCGACCTTTTGCACGCCGCCGGATTGCTGAAGAAAAACATTCCGCAAGCCGAGGCCGTGCGTAAATTTCTCGAAGCCCCGCGCGCCGAGGCTTTGCGAATGCTGACCGAAGCCTGGCAAAAATCTGAAACGTTCGACGAGTTGCGGCTCATGCCAACCATCATCTGCGAAGGCGAATGGAAAAATCAGCCGCAGGTGACGCGCGAATTTTTGTTGAACCTGCTCGACGCGATCCCCGAAAATAAATGGTGGAGTTTGATTCCCTTCGTCCGCGAGGTCAAACAAAAATACCCCGATTTTCAACGCCCTGCCGGAGATTATGATTCGTGGTTCATCAAGCGCGCTTCAGACGGACAATATCTGCGCGGCTTCGCTTACTGGGATGAAGTGGACGGCGCCCTGATTCGATTCTTCATCACCGATATTTTGCACTGGCTTGGAATGGTGGAACTGGCAAGCCCGGAAGAAGAAAAAGAAGTCACCGCTTTCAAATTAGTGGACATCGAAAATCCAAAGCCCAAAATTGAAGACGCAAAATTACATGTCACATCACAAGGGAAAATTATGGCGCCAAGATTTGCTCCG
This sequence comes from Anaerolineales bacterium, assembly GCA_042408355.1. Lineage (GTDB taxonomy): Bacteria > Chloroflexota > Anaerolineae > Anaerolineales > Villigracilaceae > Fen-1038. The sequence goes on along the minus strand of JBHORD010000147.1, from coordinate 10,585 downwards.
CGCGCGGTGCGTTATCAGGTGGCGAGATTCTGTGAATGGTATGAAGATGGTGGCCGAGCAGGCGGCGGGTCCCGATATACTCCTTCGGAATTACCCAACCAACGCCGTATCGAGACCAAACCTGACGAATATCATTATCGCATCACGCCGCGTTCATTGACCAAAGCCAAAGAACAGGGCTTGAAGGTTGAACATCTTTTAGCATTGCTGGCAAAACATTCCGATGCCGGGATTCCTCCCGCGCTGGTCAAAGCCCTCAAACGCTGGGAGGTTAACGGAACCGAAGCGCGGGCTGAGACTCAAATCGTTTTAAAGGTCAGCCGCCCCGAAGTCCTGGAAGAGCTGCGGAAATCGAAAGCGGCAAGATTTCTCGGCGAGCCGCTCGGCCCAACTACAATTGTCATCAAAGCAGGCGCACAATCCAAAGTGATGGACGCGCTCGCAGAAATGGGTTTATTGGCAGAAGGAGATGCAAATGAACAGACGTTTTAAAATCATCTGGGTTGTCCCGATTGTGGTATTCCTAATTCTGGCGATCCCGGTGCGGATCGAGTGCGGCGTCATCGGCTATGCCTGTGCCACGGCGCCAGACCCAAGCGGAACGTATTACACGTACTACGAAATCAAACCGCTGGGAATCACAGCGATTGAAACGATCATTCATCAGGATTTGGGTCTGTACTATTCGTCAGGGAATCAAGCGCACTCCGTTCAACAGCCATAAGCCGTCATTCGAATGACGGCTTTTTGTCACCATCGAATCGTGACCGCTAAGCATGAGGCTGAGTCGTATAATAATTTTACGATTCCATTTCATTGGAGATGAACATGTCCAAACTCGATTGGCTCACGCAGGAAATCGAAGGCTTGAAAGAACAGGGTTTGTATAACCGCATCCGCACGATCGGTTCGGCGCAGGGGGCGCGCCTGATCGTGGATGGAAAAGATGTCTTGAATTTTTGCTCCAACAATTATCTCGGCCTGGCAAATCACCCGAAGCTGGTTGAAGCCGCCAAGAACGCCACGAAAAAATATGGCGTCGGCCCCGCCGCGGTGCGGACGATTGCAGGCACAACCGATCTGCACGTGGAGCTTGAAAAGCGTCTCGCCAAATTCAAAGGCGCGGAAGATGTCATCACATTTCAATCGGGCTTCAACGCCAATCTCGGAACGATCTCTGCGCTCGTTGGCAAAGAAGATGTGATTTTTTCTGACCGGTTGAATCACGCTTCGATCATTGACGGATGCAGACTTTCCGGCGCGCGCATCGTCGCATACGAACACAACGATCCCGCCGCCCTCGAAGCGGCCATCAAGGAAAATGCCGGGACCTACCGCCGGGCATTGATCGTCACCGACGGCGTGTTCAGCATGGACGGCGACATTGCGCCTCTGCCCGCTCTTTATGAAGTGGCGAAGAAATACGACATCTTATTCATGGTGGACGACGCGCACGGCGAAGGCGTTTTGGGCAAAGGCGGACGCGGCATCGTGGATCATTTCGATTTGCACGGCAAGGTGGATATTGAAGTCGGCACGATGTCGAAGGCGTTTGGCGTGGTGGGCGGAATGGTGGCCGGGAATAAAGTCATCATCGAATGGCTGAGACAACGCGGACGCCCCTTCCTGTTCTCGTCGGCAGTCACCGCGCCGGATGCGGCGGCATGTCTGGCGGCGGTTGACTTGCTGGAAGAATCCACTGCATTGGTTGACAAACTTTGGGACAATGCCAGATACTTCAAATCCGAAATGAAGAAACTCGGCTTCGATACCGGCGTGAGCGAAACGCCCATCACGCCCGTCATGTTGGGCGAAGCGCCGCTGGCGCAGCAGTTCAGCCGCGAGCTTTTTGAAAACGGCGTGTTCGCCATGTCCATCGGATATCCCACCGTCCCGAAAGGCAAAGCCCGCATCCGCGTGATGATCTCGGCTTCGCATGAGAAGGACGATTTGGATAAAGGCCTGGAGGCGTTTGCGAAGGTTGGAAGGAAACTCAAAGTTATTTAGCTGGATAGTTGCATGGCCCATTAGTTGCGCGCTCAGCAGAGGAAGAACGATAACGTATGAGTGAGATCGCCAATTCCAAGATGATCGAAAAGGCAAAGACTGTTCTTCGGCCCAGAAAATTGTCAAACGACAACTCGGCGGGCAATGTTGCTTGCGCTTTGCTCAGTTCGAACGGCAATCTATATTTAGGCGTTTGCATTGACGTCAGCAGCGGCATCGGATTTTGTGCGGAACACAGTGCAATCGCGGCCATGATAACGGCTGGCGAGACCAGGATTGCAAAGATCGTTGCTGTTTCAAGCGACGGCAAGGTCCTGCCCCCTTGCGGAAGATGCAGAGAATTTATGTTTGAGATTGACGCAACAAATCTTGCTTTGACCGACGTCATCTTAGGCGAAGACAAAGTCGTAAAACTTCAAGAGCTTTTGCCACATCCTTATACGGAGGTATGGGATACGTAATCTGTAATAGCCGCTTGCCTCGGGCGGACGCGACCCTTCGACAGGCTCAGGGCAAGCGCGTCCGCCTTTTTTCGTTCCTCGCAACCTTTCAACCCTGCCATCAAACCCGTGACATTCAACCCTTTTCATTGACAACTGAATTGAGTATCATTCGCCAATCGGCGCCAGAATTTCAAAGTCGTATTCCCCCGAATGATCCAATTGAATTTACGACAGGCGGCCTCATTCAGATATTGAGGACTTCATGTCGCATACACAGGCACAAAAAGATAAAGGTTCTGCCGCTTTAAGTTCGGTCATTGCCGCCATCGGGTTGACGACTTTCAAAATTATCGTCGGCATCCTGACCAATTCGCTCGGCATCCTCGCTGAAGCGGCGCACTCCGCCCTCGATCTGGTCGCGGCGCTCATGACCTTCTTCGCCGTCCGCATGGCCGACAAGCCCGCAGACAAAGAACACAATTTCGGTCACGGCAAGATCGAAAATCTCTCGGCGCTATTCGAGACGGTTTTACTGCTGGCCACCTCGGCATGGATCATCTACGAAGCCGTGAATCGTCTGTTCTTCAAAAAGGCCGAAGTCGAAATCTCGATTTGGTCGTTCATCGTGATGGGGACTTCGATTGCGATTGATTACACCCGCTCGCGGATTTTGTATCGCGCCGCGAAGAAATACAACTCGCAGGCGCTCGAAGCGGATGCGCTTCATTTCTCGACCGACATCTGGTCCTCAAGCGTCGTCATTCTTGGCCTCGTCGGCCTGACCCTCGCCCGCTTCATGCCGGAACTCGCCTGGCTGTCCGAAGCCGACGCGGTCGCGGCGCTGGTGGTGGCGTTGATTGTCATCTACGTCAGCGGCGAGCTGGGCTGGCGGACCATCAGCGCCCTGCTCGATACCGCGCCGAACGGCATGACCGAGAAAATCATTGCAAAGGTTGAACGAATGAAGGGCGTCAACGACTGCCACGCGGTGCGCATTCGCCCATCCGGCGCGCGCTGGTTCGTGGATTTGCACGTCACCATGGACGGCCAGCGCTCGCTCAACGAGACGCACGCCATCACCGAAAAGATCGAAAAAAAGGTGCATGAGCTTTTGCCCGATTCGGATGTGACCGTTCACGTCGAACCGACGGAAATGGCGGAGACGTAGAATTCGCGGGCATGCCACGCGGCGAAAAGGGCGATTTCACGCACACGCATGGTAAAATCGCCAATTGCCAGACAAACGAAAAAAATCTTTACCTCCAAAACGCCCTCCGGTCCGAAATTGCGCCGGTCGAATTTTGAAAAAACAGCCATGATAAAACTTAGTTACAGCACCTTTGGCTTGACGAATCTGGATTTTCTGGATTCGATCGAGGTCGTGGACAAAGCGGGGTATTCGGGCATCGAACTTTCATTTCATCGAGACCAATTCAATCCGTTCGAAATCACCGATGATTTCCTCGCCGCGGTCAGAAAAAAGTTTCAAGCCGTTCAAGTGAAGCCCGCCTGCGTGGCGACCGCCTCGCATTTTTTCACCCCGTCGCGGCCGCATGAGCCGTCTTTGATGAGTCCCGATCTGGCGGGCCGCAAGCGCCGCATCAACCTGGTGCGGCGGGGAATTGATGTCGCCCGAAAACTGGGCGTCTCACTCGTCACGTTTGGAAGCGGATTCATCCGCGATGAACACGTGACCAATCCATCGGTCAACCCGCGCGAATTGCTGGTGGACAGCATCCATCAATGCCTGAAGTCGGTGCATGACGATGAAGACATCACGCTTCTGATCGAACCCGAGCCGGGCATGTTTATCGAGACCGTGGATCAGGCGCTGAGTCTGATTGACGAAGTCAATTCCCCCAAATTCCGCTTGCATCTGGACATCTGTCACATGTATTGCTCGGAGAAAGACTACATCTCCGCGCTGGCAAAAGCCGCGCCGTATACGCGCTATCTGCATGTCTCGGATGCCCGCCAGGGATACAACCTGAAAATCGTGAAGATGGCTGACGATTTGAACATGGATCTGGACTTCGCCAGCTATCTGATTTACTTTCCCGATTCTGCGGATTATCTGCTGGTGGACCGCTCCCATCCGCTCTATTTTTACGATGAGAAGCCCTCCGCAGAGCAGGAAAAACGCGTCGAAAGAATCCTGAGCTCCGTGCTCATTTCAAAGCCGCCGGCGTATGTGGATTACAACGGATTGTTTGCGGGCGCCACGCCTTTCGACGACGAGGTCTTCACCTACTTAATATCGGTGCCCGGATTAAGTTATGACGTGCTGGAGAGGGCGAGGCCTGTCATCCTGTATTTGCGCCGTACCAAGGACTCGAACGGCAGACCGCTCGTTGACAAGATGGTGGCTAACACGCTGACTGGAATTGTTCACTTCCATGAAATTCCCGGCGAGGGGACGCTCGATTTTGCCGCCCACTTCAACGCTCTGACGGACAACGGTTTTTCCGGCTATGCCTCCGTCGAGTTGTATCACCACGTCCAATCATGGGAGAAGGCATTGAACGACAGCATCAAACACTTATCGCAGTTTGTGTAGAATCGTCCGTTACAAAATTCAGCGGATGTTCCACGCCAGGGGATCATCCGTTCACTCAGAGACAGGAGAGAGAGTTATGGTAGATGTTCAACAGCTAGGCTGGGATGCCGGCACAGTAGGGGAACTCGATCACAGGTTATTGAAAGCTCCACATGTAAAACTGCGTTCCTTCACCGAGGGCCCGAAGGGCGATGTGGTTTACTGCATTGACCTGCGCATCAACCGGCCAAACACGGAATTTCTGTCCTCCACCGAGATGCATTCCTTCGAGCATTTTTTGCTGGCCGGCTTTCAAAAATACATGCCGCAGAATTTTCTTTCCGTGGGCTTGATGGGATGCCAGACCGGTTTCTATCTGGTGCTCTACAATGAAGGCAGCGCCCAAAAAATCTGCGATGTATACGAGCGCGTTCTAAATGAGATACTCACGGCCCGTGAAGTGCCTTACGCCAATATCCAGCAATGCGGCAACTATAAAAACCACAGTCTGGAACTCGCCCAGGGAGTGGCCAGACGGGTATTGGAAGCCAGATCCAACTGGCGGCAGGTTGTATGACGGGCAAAATGCACATGCATCGCATCACTTATCAACACACAATCGAATACGAGGTCGTCAACGCTCCCAATCTATTTGACCCTGAAAACAAAGCTCTGCTTTCGGCGGGGCGGATAGACGGCGCACGCCGGTTCATTGTGGTGGACAGCAATGTGGAAAGATACTTTTCCGGCGAGATCCGAAACTACTTCGCACATCATCGCATTGACGCCAAGATCGTCACATTCCACAGCGGCGAAGAAAACAAGAATATCAATAATTACCTTACCGTCGTGCGGGAACTGGACTCATTTCCAATCCACCGCAGAGACGAGCCGATCATTGCGATCGGCGGCGGCGTGTTGACCGACGTGGTCGGTTTTGTCGCAGGCACTTATCGCCGAGGCGTGCCGCACATCAAAGTCCCCACCACTTTAATGGGATACGTTGACGCTTCGATTGGCATCAAAACCGGAATCAACTTCAACGGCAACAAGAACCGGCTGGGAGCCTTTGCTCCGCCTCAAAAAGTTCTGCTGGACAAATTATTCCTGAAGACCCTGCCGAAACGTCACCTCTTGAACGGCGTATGCGAGATCATCAAACTGGCGATCATCAAGGATGCCGGGTTGTTTTACCTGCTCGAGGCGCACGGCGCGCAAAGTGTGGAGGCCCGCTTCCAAAACGAGGAAGGCGATGCAATCCTCGATTGCGCGATCAGCGGAATGCTGGAGGAATTACAGCCAAACCTGTTCGAGGAGGATCTGGCGCGCAAGGTGGATTTTGGGCATACGTTCAGTTACGGATTGGAGACGCGCCACGAAACGAATCTGCTTCACGGCGAGGCCGTCTTGCTCGATATCGTCATCTCCACCTTGATTGCCCGGGCGAGGAATTTGATCTCCGATGAAGAGACGGGCCGCATCTTCGATTTGATTGCGCGGCTGGGAATTACGCTGGATACGGGCCTCCTCGACCCCGTCCTTCTCTGGGAATCTTTGGAAGAGCGCACCTATCACCGTAATGGATTCCAGAGAACCCCATTGCCATGCGGAATAGGAAATTGTGTTTTTGTAAACGATATACACGCAGAAGAAATCGAATCTGCGGTCAAATTACTGGAAGATTGGATTACCGTAAAAAATGAAACCGTTTGAAAATGTGGACAACAAAGAAATAAACAAGTTCGACCGGGTGTCTCAAATCTGGTGGGACCCCAAAGGCGAGATGGGAACCCTCCACACCATCAACCCTCTGCGGACAAATTTCATTATGGAGTCGCTCAACGGCGGCAAGCCCAAAGTTCTGGACGTGGGCTGCGGCGGCGGCATCCTGTCGGAGGCGCTGGCGAAAGCCGGCGCGCAAGTCACCGGCATTGACCTGTCGGAGGCGTCCATAAAAGTCGCAAGAGAACACGCCGAAAGCCAGGGCTTGAAAATAGATTATCGTTATCAAAACGTCGAAGAAATCGCCCGGGAACAGGCGGGCAGTTTCGATGTTGTGACCTGCATGGAAATGCTCGAGCATGTGCCCGAACCGGAAAAAATCGTATCGGCTTGCGCGCGGGCGCTGAAGACGGGAGGTCATGCCGTTTTTTCAACGATCAATCGTACGCCAAAGGCATTCCTGTTCGCCATCATCGGCGGCGAATATATCCTGCACCTTCTGCCTCGAGGCACGCACACATACTCAAAGTTGATTCGTCCCCGCGAGCTGAAAGACTGGGCGGAAAGAAGCGGCCTTGAGTTTTCAAGGCTTGCTAGTTTAATCTATAACCCCCTTACCCGCAAATTCAAAGTCGCAATGGACAGGGAAGATGTAAATTATATGGCGTATTTCATCAAAAAGAACTGACATCGCACGGAGACGCGGAAATGAAAAGATTCTTTGCGCTTTCCAGAACCACTCACGGGATTTTGGATCTTGCCACGCCCGGCTTTTGCGCTTTACTTTGGCTGGGACACTTTCCACAATGGCAGACCATCCTGTTCTCGTTGTTGACCGCTTTTGCCGCTTATACCGCCATGTATGCCCTGAATGATCTCGTCGGCATCACTGTGGACCGCGAAAAATTTGCCGGCGGCATCAATGCCGGCTATTCGGTTGAAGCGTCGGAGATGCGTTATCCGCTGGCGCAAAACATCCTCGGTTATCGCGAAGCGCTGCTGTGGTTTGCCGTCTGGTTTGCGCTGGCTCTCGTGGGGTCCTATCTGCTCAACCCGGTCATTGACATCATTCTTGTGATCGCGGCAATTCTGGAAGTGGTATATTGTTTATTGCTAAAGGTCACCTATTTGCGGACGCTGGTCAGCGGCCTGGTGAAATCCAGCGGCCCCATTGCGGCGGTCTTCGTCGTGGATCGGAATCCCTCGCCCTATCTTCTCCTGCCAATCCTCGCCTGGGTCTTCTTCTGGGAAATCGGCGGACAAAACGTGCCGGCAGATTGGAACGATACCGTCGAAGACATGCGCGTTGACGCCAAGACGATACCGGTTCAATTCGGCGGAAAAAAAGCGGGGCTTATCGTGATCATTTCCCTGGCGCTCACGGTCATCACCAGCTTGTTTCTGCCTTTGGTTTCACCGGCAAAGTTGGGCATGCTCTATCTGCTGGCAAGCGCCGCCGCCGGCGCCATATTGCTTCTGTTGCCGGCTTATCGTCTCTACCTGCGGCAGGAAGGCCGGCAGGCGGCGGCGCTATTCGACAAAGCCAGTTATTATCCGCTGGCGCAATTGGCGATCATTTCACTTTTTGTCATCTTCAAGTAGATCGCGGCGAGGCGCGGCGCTTCGTAAACGTCAGGCGCATCTCAAATTATCTCGAGCCTCGCACACCGCGCCTTCCTCATCCCTTCTCGATTTATTTCTCGCAGGCTGAAAATTTCTCCCCGCTTTTACATTCTTGCAATCGGCGGGAGACGCCATATTCAAATAATCCCGATTTTCTTCCCCGCCGTGATGATTACGTCCATGGCGCCTTCGATTTCTTCCGGCTCATGCGCGGCGGTGACGGTGGCGCGCAGGCGCGCCAATCCCTCCGGGACGGCGGGCGAAACCACCGGTAAAACGAATACGCCGTGATGCTGGGCTTCGCGCGTCATTTCAAAGGCCTGTTCATCCGAGCCGCAAAGCACCGGAACAATCGCGGTCGTGGTCAGCATCGTATCGAAGCCGGCGGATCTGAGACCCTTGATGAACAATTCGCTGTTGCGCCGCAGTTTCTCGACGCGCCACGGCTCATCGAGAATCACTTTAAAGGCTTCGTTCGCCGCGGCAGTCTGCGCGGGCGGAAGCGCCGCTGAAAAAATATAGGCGCGGCTGGCGTGCCGCAGATAATTGATCAAGTCCTTTCGGCCCGCCACATAACCGCCCACCGAGGGAATTGTTTTGCTCAGCGTGCCCATCTTGATGTCAATCACATCGTCGAGGCCGAAATGCTCTTCGATGCCGCGTCCGGTTTTGCCTAGCACGCCGACCGAATGCGCCTCGTCAATCATCAGATACGCGCCGTGCTTTCGGCAAATCTCGACCGCGCGCGGCAGATCAATCACATCGCCGTCCATCGAGAAGACCGCGTCGGCGATGACCAGCTTCGAGACGCCGGAAGGGATTTGTTCCAAGCGATGATTCAAATCATCCATGTCATTGTGTTTGAAGCGGCGGAATTCTGCGCCTGACATCAGGCATCCGTCCACGATGGAGGCGTGATTCAATTTATCGGATAAAACATAATCGCCGCGTCCCATCAACGTGGAGATGACAGTCAGGTTGGTGACATATCCCGATGTGAACGTGATCGCCGCTTCGGCGTGTTTGAAGTGTGCGATGGTCTCTTCGAGTTCGTCGTGAATGGTCAGCGTACCAGCCAGTGTGCGGACGCCGTTCGTCCCTGTGCCGAATTTATCAATCGCTTTGCGCGCCGCATCGTTGATGCGCGGGTGGCCAAGCAGACCAAGATAACCGTAAGAGGCATACATCCCCATTTCGCGGCCGCGCACCAAAACCTTTGCGCCGCCGCGCAGTTCTTCGACAGGTTGATTGTAAAAATAAAGATCGCTGGCTTTCGCCGCCGCAACGCGCTCGGTAAAAACTTTGACGCGGCGCGCCACGGCGTCGTCTGTGTTGAAATCCATAATCAACTCCTGAAAGGGATTGATCAAGTTTAGCCTTTTGAAGATGAACTGTCAAACGCTGGAGCGTCTTGCGGGATGCAGGGGCCGCGGCGATCTGCCGCCGCCTTCAAACGATCCGTTGAACGAAAACAGGAGATGGCGCTACTTGGTCGCGATATGCCGGAGAACGCGGCCGCTTGACCATCGCTCACAATGGCCTTATCAAATCGGTTCGAACACCATGATGGGAATATGACGCGTCGTCATCTTTTGATAATCCAGATACGGCGGATGCTTTTCAGTCACGAATTTCCACAGCCGATCATACTCCCCGCCGGTCGCTTCGCGGCTTTGGACTTCGATTCTTTTTCCTTTGACTTCGAGCATGGCGCGCGGCTGACGCTTTAGATTCAAATACCATTCCGCGTGTTTATCTTTTCCCCAATTCGAGGCGACGATCAGATACTTGCCTTCATAATCGAAATATGCAATCGGGATGACGCGCTCCTGTCCCGATTTGCGTCCGATGGTATGCAAAAGCAAAATCGTCTGCGTGCCGAGTTGACTTCCGATCCGTCCACGGCTGAGGCGGAGGAGGAAGGCGTTGATGGACATGAACCATTTGATAAAAAGATCATTCATGCATTATATATATCACAAAAGGATGGCTGGCGATTCGGAATAATAAACGTACATCCCACTACGGTAAATAACTCATAGATCAATAGAGTACTGAAAATTATCAAATAAAACAAGTCTAGCCGCCAGACAGTTTTGATACAAAGGGAGGTTCTGCATGACGTATCTCGCCAATTCGCGCCGCTCGTCCGGCGCTACAGCTTTTTTTCGACAATATCCTTCAGAGCCTTATGTTCCAGACTCAGTTCGGCATACATCTGCTTCAGGCGGCGGTTTTCTTCTTCCAATTCCCT
>JBHORD010000046.1:0-26129 GCA_042408355.1 Anaerolineales bacterium | reverse complement strand
CCAAAACCATCCATTCGGGTTTGATGGTGTGAGTTGCGACCCATTCTTCCTGTTTCGGTGATCTCATGGCGGAAAATTATACCCGTTATAATGTTGCTGTGGATTCGACGATCGCCCGCCAACTGCTCGATCTTAATCGCCGCTTTTACACGGAACACGGCCGCGACTTTTCCGCGACGCGCGCGAGGGTGCAGCCGGGCGCGGCGCGCATTCTCAAAACACTGCGCGGCGACGAAACGATTCTGGATTTGGGATGCGGCAACGGCGAACTGGCGCGGACGTTATCGCGGCGCGGCCACCGCGGTTCGTATCTGGGCCTGGACTTCAGCCTGCCCCTGCTCGATGAAGCGGAACGCCACGCCTTTGGCTTTTCCGTCAAATTCGCGCAGACAGATTTGACCTCGGTAGACTGGGAAGAAGTAAAAGGTGACAAGAAGGAAGAAAGAGACTTCTCGCCCCTCGCTTCCCATTTCGACCTCGTATTCGCTTTTGCAGTTCTTCATCATATTCCAGGCAACGAAGCGCGGCTGAACATTATCAGAAAAGTTCATGAGTTGCTCAGGCCGGATGGACTTTTCATCCATTCCAATTGGCAATTTCTGAACAGCGAACGGCTGAAGGCGAGAATCCAGCCGTGGGATAAGGTCGGTTTGAGTTCACAAGAGGTTGATCCAAACGATTATCTGCTCGATTGGAAACACGGCGGAACGGGTCTGCGATACGTTCATCATTTCAACGAAGAAGAACTCGAACAATTGGCAAAGGCCGGCCAGTTCGAGATTGTCGAAACGTTTTACTCGGACGGGGAAAATCAAAGGTTGGGTTTGTATCAAATTTGGAGGAAATAAAATGCTTATTGCCGTCACGCGTGAAGTCAGCCGTTCCATTATCCATTGCGAATTGACGCATCTGGCGCGCGCGCCGATTGACGTGGAACGCGCCCGCGCTCAACACCATCAATACGAGGCCGCGTTAAAACGCCTGGGGCTGGCGGTTTTATCTTTGCCCGAAGAGCCGGCATTGGCCGATTCGGTTTTTGTCGAAGATACCGCGCTTGTTTTGGATGAATGCGCCGTCATTCTCCGCCCCGGCGCGGAATCGCGCAGACCGGAGATCGAAACAATCGCAAAAGTTCTCGCGCCTTATCGCAAATTGTTCCATATCGAAGCGCCCGCCCGCGTGGATGGCGGCGACATTTTACGCGTGGACAAACAGATTTATGTCGGCTTGTCCACGCGCAGTGACACGAACGCCGTCGAGCAATTACAGGGGTTTCTCCTGCCTTATGGTTACGAAGTTCGCGCCGTGACGGTAATCGGATGTTTGCATCTCAAATCCGCAGTCACGCCGATCGCGGAAAATACATTGCTGATAAATCCCGCCTGGGTGGATAAAGACAATTTTCGCGGAATGAACTTTATCGAGGTGGATCCATCCGAACCGTATGCGGCTAATGCGATTTTGATTGGAAAGACGATTATTTATCCGGCCTCCTTTCCAAAGACACAGAAAAAACTGGAAGCGGCGGGCATCAGAATGCTCACGGTGGACGCGGATGAACTCGCGAAAGCCGAAGGCGCGGTCACATGCTGTTCGTTGATTTTTAACGGTTAACTCATCTTACGCCGCAGCGTGAGATTTATCCCGCCTTCAAACGGCATGCGTTGCTTCGGCTCTTCCGTAATTGACGGCAAAAAGCCTGACCACGAAGGCTTGTACTGACGGGCGAAGCATCGAAGCGGCGCAAAGTACACAAAGGGAAAAACGCTTAAATTTTTACGGCGGTTTTCCTGTTAAAAACGGCGGAACCGAAAAATCGCCGCGGAAATTTTTTTGTGGCGGCGGCCGCCGCAAGTCGGGGAATGAACGAAAAGGATTTTCTCAGGTGCTGACGTCAACGCGATTCCGCCCTTTGTGTTTTGCGATGTACATAGCCTGGTCGGCGCGCGCGATCAACGTCTCAAGATTCGAGGTGTTCTCGTCCATCTGAGCCACGCCAAAACTCGCGGTGCATTCGATCACCGTCTCATCTTCCTGAAACGGATGACCTGCAATCGTTTCCTTCAACCGCTCCGCAACGCCGACCGCGGTTTGAAGATCGGTTTCGGGTAAAAGGATGACGATTTCCTCGCCGCCATAACGGCCAATCAGATCAACATTGCGCACAGACTTTCGACAATGGTACGCAAAATTTTGCAGTACGCGGTCGCCCGTAAAATGTCCGTAATGATCATTGATCCGCTTGAAATGATCGAGGTCCGCCATGATGGCGGAAAAAGGGCGGCCGGCGCGGCGCGAGCGCGCAAATTCGATTCTGCCGATCTCGAACAGTCCCCGGCGATTATAGAGTCCCATCAACGGATCTGTGAGGGCAAGGTTTTGCGTTTCCTCGAACAGCCGCGCATTTTCCAAAATAATCGCGACCTGGCGCGCAAAGACGGTCATGATGGGCAGATCGTTTCCTGTTACGCCCGGCCCCCACAACCACAACGCGCCCAGCAGACGATCCTCAAACAGCAATGGCAGATGGACGATTTCCGTTTCGGGGGCAATTTGTTGAGAACGCAATATGCCGGATACGGCGCTTGCGGTGAACTCGCTCAGGATGATCTTCATCGTTTGAATCGGATCGGGCAAGACCATCGGAGCCAGCACGTTTTCGATTCCAAACAACGTCTCGAGTTTTTGAGCGCGGACGCGATAATCGGGGCTCTTCCCGGCTATCGTCTCGCCAGATTCGGGGAGAAGCGAAGCGTATTGAAAAACCACCTGATCTTCTTCCGAAAGATAAAGGGAAAGCAAGGACCTCAGTCCTATTTTCTGGAATTCGGTCTGGAGCGTCTTGATCGCGGCGGTGGGATTGGAAAGCCTTTCGATTTTGGCGGCGATGGAGGAAAGAGCGGAGATCAATTCGTTCGAGCGCGCTAGTTGATTCATCCAGCGGCGTTCCGCCTCCAGGCTCCGCAGATATTCGATGGCGGTCGCCAACTGTCCGGCAAAGGTCATCAAGAGCGTTTCGTCGCTGACCGTAAATGCGTTCAGTTCCGCGCTCTCGGCATTGATCACGCCAAGCACACGCTCCTTGACCTTCAGCGGCACGCACAACTCGGAACGTGTGCGCGCATCAACGTTAAAGTAGTTCTCCACCTGGCGCACATCCCCAATCCGCTGAGGGATGCCGCTTTGCGCGACAACGCCGCTTATACCTTCGCCCAACGCTACAACGAAGTTATGCGGATCGAGGCCTGTCGAGTTGTAAACGCGGTAGGAAGGATGGGCGCACAACAATCCGGATTTTTCGTCCAAAAGCAGAATCCCGAAATTATCGGGGAATAAATTTTGTCCGATGATCTCGGTTGCATATTCGAGCAGTGCGTCTTCGCTCTCGAGCTGTGTGGAGGCGACCGCGATCTCATACAGGATTTTCAATTCCTTTACGCGGCGGTCAGCCATTTCAAACAGTTGTACGCGGTTCAGCGCGATTGCAATCTGCTCGGAGGTCAGTTTTCCTTGATTGATTTCGACGACGGTAAATTCGTGCCGGTCGTTATAAGTCAAAAACAGGATGCCCAGTTTGCGTTTGCCTGCAATCAGCGGCAGGCCGAACGCGGATTTGGCGCTGGACAAAAAGGGAGCCATTTTTGCGTTGACCATCTTGCTGTACAAGGAATTCGCAAAATCTGGCGCAACAAGAGGCTGACCGGTATCCAGAATCCAACGCGTAAGCGTCGGTTCCCCGCATTCGAAACGGAACGATGAATAGGCTTCAAGAGCGGCGCCGTGGGCGGCCAAAGGCAGGGGCGTTTGAGTCTCCTCGTTCCACAGCGCCAGGTAGCAATCGTCGGCGTCAAAAAGCTTTGCGATTCGCTCCGTGATAATTTTTCCCATTGAGGACACATCTCTCGCTTCGAGCGCCGACCACGTAATTTCGTTCAGAAGGGAAATGAACTGAAGATGGTCTTGACGCTCTTTTTCCAGTTCTTTCAGCTCCAGCAAATTCGCACGGTGTTGCCGTACGAATTTGCCTAAAAGCCCAACGATTCCCCCGACAATCAGAAGCACGCTGTCTCCAACCAGGTCGCCCGCCCTCAACATTTCAAACGGATAGAGCCCGGAGATGACCGGCGCAAAAAAGTTAATCAAGATTGCAATGGCTGAGGTTGCAATACCCGCCAGCGGGCCAAAATACCATCCTCCCGCGGCCGCCGGGATAACAGCCAAAGAGGCAAGAGCGTCTCCGACTTGATTATATAAACTGAAAAACAGGAGAAAATAAACCCCCCAGAGGAGGAGAACGATGATTCGGGATAATCCTGCAGAACGCGGATAAAGAAGCTTGTCCAGCATTGAGCGTCTCTAACAATAGCAATTAGATTCTATTGTCTCTCCGCCTCAAAATGCATTGCAATACACTTGCTCCGCTGGCAATTTTGTAATCTCATCCTATGCAGAACGTCCCGAAGGCGCTCTGAAAAGAGCCTGCGCCGAAAGATAAAAACCTTCGGGACGATTGCGCAACATCGGTTGTAATTTCATCGCGGCGCGGTTTATTTCTCCAATCGGAAAATCAAACCTTCACATTATTCGGATTGGCCACATATTGCCACCAGTTGTTGGCAATTCCGTTTTGTATCCCCTTCACTTTCGGCATGTGACTCAACCACCAACGCTGAAAAGCGCCATCGTCGCCGCCGCCCCATTCCGAAGCCGCGACGGAACGAACGTCGCCTTTGAAGTCGGGAAAATTCTCCCAGTCATAGCATTCGCTCTTGACCAGTGTCTGATTGCCATAATCATAATCCTGCGTGCTGTTGGGAGCGTAATGGACGGTCCCGAGGGCGGCGCGGCCCGGGGCGATTTGATCGAAGAGAATGAAGCGCTGAAACAGATTGAGCGTCTGAGTTGGGCTGATCGTGGCAGGCGAACGATTGGGCTGATATGCCCACGTTAAAAAATCCTGACAGTGATACACCTGCGCCATGATGCTTTCACAGCGGTGAGCGTAAGAATGAAGCATCTCGCCCACACTGCGCTCGTACGAAAGCCCCATCACGACGAAGCGGCGCTTGCACGAATCGGTATTTTGCAGAACGGGCCCGTTGCACCAGAACGCGCCCGCGCCGCCCATGGTTGATTCATACAATCCCGCGTACGGAAATGCCACCACCCACACTTCGTCATACACATTATTGGCAATGTTCTGCAAAATATTGAAGCGCGTGAGGATGGCGTTGTAATCAATGCCCATCGGCGTATGCGGCGGGGTCGTTCCGTGGATTACGGCGAGAAACGTCTGGGGCGTGTAGCGGAAGCCATCGGCCAGAGCCGGAAATTCGTCCAGTTCGACGCGTTGCGCAATTTGATAATTCGCCAGCCCGCCGCTGACTTGCGCCAAATCGTTGATGAAGTCGTTGACCAAAACATCCGGGTCGGACCAGTTTTGATAAACCGAAAGTTTTGTGCCTGCGGCTGGGTCCATCGTCGGGTTATAGATGATCAGCAAAACGCGCGCCGTTATGATTTGAACCGGCGCGTTGGGATCGCTCGCCGCCAGACTGGCGTGTCCCACCGCGCCGCCGATCACAGGATGATCCGGCTGTTGCGGTTTTACGCCCAGTAAAGAGTTAAGATAATCCGAGAATGGCATGGAAACGCCTCCGTTGGTCTATGGCAAATCTGCGGCGAAGTATACCTTGTCCTGCACCGCAAAATACAAAATGTGATTTGGGCTGACGGTCATGGCGCCGACGCGCCCCGGCGGCAATGGATTATTGCCGGAGGTCTGCGGCCGAAGCTGACTCTGCAATTCGAGCGAAAACGCCGAAAAACGAAACACTCCCTGGCCATCCGAGTCCAACAGCAATAAAGCGGAATCCGGCGCGGGCGTGAACATCATCTGCGTGAAATGCGCCTGCGAAAAAAGATTGACATCTTTATACGCCGGGAACGGATTCACCAGCGGCGCGGGATCCACACAGCGCGTCGGCACGGTTTGAATGCGGCTGTACGAGCAGGTGGATAAATGACCGTCGGAATGCAGGATGTAGAGATCGTCGCCATTCACCGCCAGATCAATGGCATCGTCGAGCGAGGGAATTTGTCCGCCGAAAAAGAAATAAGGGCGGTCCACGAAGGCGCCGTCCTTGCCCACGTAAACCCAAACCGCATGAGCCTGAGCGTCCAGCACATAAAGATTGCCGCTGTCCATTGTAAACGCTGTAACGCGTTTCCAGTTTGTGTCCGGCAGTGGAAGCGGAATGGCTTGCGGAACATTTCCCTGCGCGCAATACAGCAGATTACCTTCCGCATCTATGCCCAGCAGGCTGGCGTTGAGCGAATTGTTGACAGGCAGGGCAAGAATATCCACAAGCGGGCCGACGGTATACGCGCCGTAGGAGCCGGGCGAGCAATTGAACGAGTTATCCTGTTGAAAACCGCCGCCGGTCAACATAATGTGCAAAACACCGCCGTGCTGCGCATCGAGTAAAAACAAATCATTCTCATTGGCCGCCAGACGGCTGATTTGAACGCCAACTCCCCTCGTCAAAACGGGCTGGAATTGCAGACGCGTGATGCCCTGCAATTTATCGAGGTTCGCCTGCGCCTCCTGGCGAAGCCTGCGCGTCTCGTCGGTCTGGTTGTATGATTCCGCCTTATCGAGATAAAAGAGTTCCCGCTGCCATGCTTCGCTCTGCAAAGCCGGATCGGCAATGCCCTGAACCTGTGCGCGCGCCTGACGCGCCTGCACCAGATATTCTTCGTATTGAACACTGCGCCCGTAACGGAAATACACCGCGCTGGCAATCGTCACGACCACGAGAGGAATCAAAATTGCGATGAACGCCATCGCCGAATTGGACACCGCCATCGTCGTTTCATCCGAACCCGGCAACAAGCGCGGCAGAAAATTCCTCAAACTCTGGTCCATTCGTTCGCGGCCTCGATGCCAGGCTTGCATCGCGTTGGCAAGCGTTTTTATTGTCTGACGCCTCCGCTCGAAGGACGCTTTGGAAGCGGGTTCTTTTGACGGAGGAACGTCCGCTTTTTGTCCGCCTGCGGAGGGCGTCTCAGCGATTGGCTTGGGGCGCGGCAATACATCCAAAGCGCCGATGTTCGATGAAGGCGGCTCTTCGGGCGGCGTCTCCGTTTTGGATTCCGGCGGAATCGCATACGCCGACGGCTGAACAAAATGCGCGTTGGGAATCGAATGGGGCGATTCCATCGCCGGCACGGATTCGGCTTCTTGTGCGGCGGCCCGATGCAAATCCGGGGCGGGAGGCGGCGCGGCCTGAGCCGATTCGGATGTCGGCCGCAGAATCGTCAATGTGCCCGATCCCTCCGTCACATAAAGCAAAGCGGCGTTGAGGTCCTCATTGGTGAGCGTCATCAGACGACGGCGAGTCGAATCAAGCGAGGCTGTGCTTGTATCCCGCAAGGCGGAAGCCCAATCTGCCGGAATGCGGCTTGCAAAGATCACGCGGTCATTGGCTTGAAGCGCCGCCTGCGAAAAATAATATGCAAACGTTTGACTTAATCCCAGACCTTTACCGGCGAGCGAATCGGAAATGTCCTGCGTTCCACGGGCGCTGATCAAAAACGCATGCATGGGGCCGCTCAACAAAAACGTGATTTGCGCTTCGCGCACAGTCGCCAGCGTCAGCAGACCGGTGGCGTATTGACCGCGCCCGCTGGTGGACATGTTACGTTCGAGTAAAGATTTGTTGATCGTCTCCGCCGAGGCGCGCAGCGCGGCGGTCAATGTTCCGTGCGTCTCAAAAAAAGTCACAGCGGCGCGGCTGGCAAGCTGCATATGTTCCCCCGTCGAAAAGACGGTGTTGCCGGTCAACGAAAGATAAACGATCAGCCGGTCACGCTCGCGCCCATGCGCGGCTTTTCGAGGCGGCATGGCCGCCATCAAACCGGGTAAGGAAGGCTGATCCATTCCACTGATTCGATAAAGCGGGGCGAGGGTCAAATCGAGCGGCATAGTAAGAAAGCGAATCAACTGCATATCATTATACTGGTAAAATCTGGGCAACACTTCCCCGTACTGGATAAACATGGAATTCAACCTTCATAAGGATTTCTCGGAAATTTCCGCGTCTGAATGGAACGCGCTTGTCGAAACAAGCATCTGCGATACGCCATTTCAACGGCACGAATATTTGAGTCAATGGTGGCGGACGTTGGGCGGCGGCGAATGGAAACAAGCCGAACTGGTTTTGGTCTCCGCTTCTGAAAACGGAAAATTGATCGGCCTCGCCCCGCTCTTTAAATCCGAATACGACGGACGCCCCGCGCTGCTTTTGGTCGGAAGCATCGAAATTTCGGATTATCTGGATTTGATCGTCCGCGCCGATGACTTGCCGCGCTTTCTTTCGGGACTCTTCGACTTTCTCGTTCATTCTGGAATTTCAGCGGGCGCGGCCTTCGACTGGTATAACCTCCCCGATTCATCTCCCACGCTCGCCGCGCTGAAAGCGGAATCCGCGGCGCGCGGCTGGACCTATCGCGAAGAAATCTATCGCCCCACGCCGCGCATTGCCTTGAACGGATCGTTCGAGGATTATCTTGCGCGCATTGAAAAGAAACAACGCCATGAGATTCGCCGCAAGATGCGCCGCGCGGCTGAAAGCGGAATGCCGGTGAAATTCTATATCGTCGAAGACCCGGCCAGCCTCGATTCCGAGATCGAGGCGTTCTTCGAATTAATGGCGCACGATTCAAAGAAGGCCGGTTTTCTCACACCGCCGATGCGCGCCCAAATGACATCCACGATTCGTTCTGCATTCGAGAATGGCTATCTATGGATGGCATTCTTGACGGTGGATGGAGCCAGGGCCGCGGCCTGCCTGAACTTCGACTACAAAAACAAATTGTGGGGCTATAACTCCGGCGTCAGCCGCGACTTCGTCGAACTTTCGCCCGGCTGGGTTTTGCTGGCACACCAGTTGCAATGGGCCTGTGAACACGGACGAAGCGAATTCGACTTCATGCGCGGCGACGAAGACTACAAATATCGTTTCGGCGCTGTCAATCAATATGTAATGAGGGCGATCGTCATCCCAGGGTGAGGGGAATCGAAACGTCGTTCAAAGGGCTCTTTTGCGTTCTCAGCCGCAGATGCCGCCGCATGCCGGAATCCTTCCTGCAAACATCAATAAAAGCAGGGCGTCCTCGGCGGCGAAAACGCTATGCAGGAGATCAAATCTGGATTAGGGAATAATGAGAAAGGCCCGCCTGTAATTGACAGTGCGAGGAAACACCTTATAATTAGTTGCGCCGCACCACTAATTCCCATGTCCACCAAAAGTTCAGCCGATCAGTTTCTGGTTCGCGAGCTAAATCTTTCCACCGTTCTTAGAATGATTCATAATGACGCGCCTCTTTCGCGCGCTCAACTGGCTGTCAGAACGGGATTGAACAAATCCACCATATCCAGCCTTGTCGAAGAATTGCTGGCACGCGGACTCATTCATGAGATCGGCTTGAATTTTATCGGAACCGGACGCCCGGCAACGCTTCTGGAGATCAATTCGGAGGCGGGCTGTATCATTGGCGTTGAACTGGGGGTGGATTTTGTGGCGGTGGTCCTGACTGACTTTATGGGGGCTGTTCTATGGCGGTCACAGGAGGCGGCCGATCCAGCTGAATCGCTGGAACAAACTTTAGATCAAACCCTGTCGCTCGTGAACAAAGCCATTGCGGCCTCACGCAAAATCAATCTTTCATTAATCGGAATTGGGCTGGCGATTCCCGGCACGGTAAATGTCGAGAAAGGAACGTTGATTTTCGCGCCCAATTTGCAATGGCATAACATTCCCATTCGGGACGTGTTTTCAAAGCCGACCGGGCTTCGCGTTTACCTCGAGAATGACGCCAACGCCGCCGCAGTGGCGGAGCATCTGTTCGGCGCGGCGCGTCAAAGCACGGACTTTCTTTTTGTATTTGCAGGCGTTGGGATTGGCGGCGGGCTGTTCTTAAACGGGAAACTGTATCGGGGCAAGAGCGGATTCGCCGGAGAAATCGGCCATTCCCCCATCAAAGCCGAGCCGGCGGATGTTCTTTGTCACTGTGGTAACCGCGGCTGTTGGGAAACCTACGTGAATCAGGCTTCCATCCTCGAACGGATGCAAAATCGCCTTGACGGCCGGCGGGACAGCCTGCTTGCACATCTGATGGAGGAACAGCATGTTCCGCTTTCAATTTCCCTGATCAAGCAGGCCGCCGATTCAGGCGACCAACAGGCCGCCGCGTCTATTGCGGAAGCGGGAGCCGCGATGGGTCAGGGGTTTGCCAATCTCATCAATATTTTCAATCCAGAAAAAATCATCCTGGGCGGTCCGCTCAGTATTGCGGGCGACTACCTGTTGCCGGCAATCCGCCAGACCGTCCGCGAACATTCTCTGCCGGAGATAGATCAGCAGGTGGATATCGAGCTTTCAGCCTTTGGACCGGATGCGAGTCTCATCGGGGCGGTTGCTATTGTGGTAGACGATATTCTTTCAAATCCAACTCTGATCGAAAGGAGGTGATTCGCCGAACGCATATAAAAAATTGTCGTTTATTGGATTTCGCGAACAAAGTAGAAATAAAGAAAAGGAGAAGAACACCATGTCTAAGAAAGTTTTGTACAGCCTTTTGACTGTACTCGTCATCTCGGCGACGGCGCTCTCCGCTTGCGGAAGCGCAACCCCCACCGCGGCGCCCGCCACACAAGCTCCGGCAACGCAAGCGCCGGCGACATCCGCTCCAGCCACCCAGGCTCCAGCCGCCACTGCCACTAGTGCATCGGCTGGCAAGATTGCTTTCCTGTTGCCGGAGACGAAGACGGCGCGCTACGAAACCCAGGACCTGCCTGATTTCAAGGCTAAGCTTCAGGCGCTGGGCTTTGACGTTACCAACAACCTGATCTACAGCAACGCCAATCAGGATGCCTCCGCACAACAACAACAGGCGGAAGCCGCTTTGACCAACGGCGCAAAGGTTCTCGTGCTCGACCCGGTTGACTCCGCCGCCGCCGCCGCCATTGCCGACGCGGCCGCCCAACAGAACGTGCCGGTCATTTCGTACGATCGTTTGATCACCGGCTCGAAGAATGTCAGCTACTACATTTCGTTCGACAATGTTCAGGTTGGCAAACTGCAGGCTACTGCATTGATGACTGCATTGGCGAATGTTCCCAATCCAACGATCGTGATGATCAACGGTTCGCCGACCGACAACAACGCCAAGCTGTTCAAGCAGGGCGCACACAGTGTGTTTGATCCATTGGTTTCTGCAGGCAAGTTAACAATCGCCAAGGAATACGACACGCCCGATTGGAGTCCGGATCAGGCTCAGACCGAAATGACGCAGGCTCTTACCGCGTTGAACAACAAAGTAGACGGCGTGTACGCCGCCAATGACGGCACGGCAGGCGGCGCGTTTGCCGCCATGAAAGCCGCCGGTATCACCAAGTTCCCGCCGCTTACCGGTCAGGATGCCCAGGTGGATGCCCTTCAGCGCATTATTACCGGCGAACAATACATGACCGTTTACAAAGCCATCAAACCGGAGGCCGAAGCGGCCGCTGAACTGGCTTACGACCTCGTCACCGGCGCGACCGTGCCTTCGAACATGGTGACCGGCACAACCAATAACGGCGCAGTGGATGTTCCCTCCATTCTGCTGACCCCGGTCGCAGTGACCAAGGACAACATTGAATCCACCATCATCGCCGACGGCTTCTGGAAAGTTTCCGACATCTGCACTGCTGATTTCGCCGCCGCATGCGCCGCTGCCGGAATAAAGTAGACATCCGGCAGAATTGAAGTAAAATCGGAGCGTAAATTTCAATAATCAACGGCAGAGACACTTAACGTCTCTGCCGTTGAGCTAACGGAGGCGCCATGCCGGACTCATCTTCAAAGACTCCCATCCTTGAATTGCGCGGTATCAGCAAACGTTTCGGCGCGGTGCAGGCGCTTTCCAACGTGAATTTTGACGTGTATGCCGGCGAGGTCGTCGGCCTGGTGGGCGATAACGGCGCGGGGAAATCCACGTTGATCAAATGCGTGGCCGGCATCCATCCAATTGACGAGGGCGAAATCTGGTTCGAGGGGCGCAGAGTCCACATTCAAAATCCGAAGGATGCGGCTGATCTCGGCATTCAAACCGTTTATCAGGACCTGGCGCTTTGTGACAATCTGGATGTGGTCGGTAACCTCTACCTGGGCCGCGAACAAATTACGCGGCTGCCTCTCGACGAAGTCAGCATGGAGAAGCGTTCCATCGAAGTGCTCCGGAATCTTTCGGTATCCATTCCAAGCGTCCGCGCGATCATCGCTTCGCTTTCCGGCGGACAACGTCAGTCGGTGGCCATCGCACGCGCCGTCATGTGGAATTCCAAACTCGTCATCCTGGATGAACCGACCGCGGCGTTGGGCGTCTTGCAGTCGCATCAGGTCTTGCAATTGATCAAAAATCTGCGCCAGCAGGGATTGGCTGTGATCGTCATCAGCCATAACCTGGCGGATATTTTCGAAGTGGTGGACCGCATCGTTGTATTGCATCTCGGACGCAACAACGGCGTATTCAACGTACATGGCACCAGCCAGGAGCAGATCGTCGCGGCAATCACCGGCGCGGAATTTGGAATCAATAACGACAAGGAAAACTCGCATAAGGGAGGGTCTTCGAGATGAGCACAATCGCAAATGACCCGCGGCTGGAATCGAAGCAGCCGGCCAA
This sequence comes from Anaerolineales bacterium, assembly GCA_042408355.1. Classification (GTDB taxonomy): domain Bacteria; phylum Chloroflexota; class Anaerolineae; order Anaerolineales; family Villigracilaceae; genus Fen-1038. The sequence goes on along the minus strand of JBHORD010000046.1, from coordinate 13,397 downwards.
CTTTCTCATGAATTGGTGGCAGCGCTTCCTGCGCGCGGACCTCGGTGCGCTTCCCACCGTTTTTGGCCTGCTCGTCATCTGGTTGATCTTCCAACGCGCCAATGACAAATTTCTCTCACCGCTCAACCTGACCAACCTGATGGCGCAGATTTCCGCATTGGGAACCATTGCCGTCGGCGCTGTTTTGATTTTATTGCTCGGTGAAGTGGACCTCTCCGCGGGCGCGGTGAGCGGTTTGTGCGCGGCGGTCATGGCAGTGCTGAATGTTAAAAATGGCGTTCCCGGCCCGATTGCAGTATTGGCCGGCCTGGCAACAGGTCTGGCTATCGGGCTTTTCCAGGGATTCTGGGTTACGCGTTTTAGAATCCCATCGTTCATCGTCACGCTGGCCGGGCAAATTGGCTGGGTCGGCGCCCTGCTGTATGTGCTGGGCGAAACCGGCACAGTCAACTTGCGCGATAAGTTTATCGTGGGCCTTGCCAGCACATTTCTCAAGCGGGATGTGCATAACGGCGAGCTTTATTCGTGGCTGGTGGGCATCGTCTTTATCCTTGTTTATGCCGCCGGCTACATCTGGGAGCGGCAGCGCCGCAAAAATGCGGGCTTGCAATTCAGGTCCATTGGCGGCGTCATTGTGCAGATTGCTGTTGTAGCCGTGCTGGTAATCGGAATGCTTTTGATTACCAATGCCGACCGCGGCTTGCCTTCCGCGATGGTTTTCTTCATCGCTGTTCTGGTTCTTTTTGACTTCATCACCAGGCGCACGGTCTTCGGACGGCACATTTACGCCGTGGGCGGAAATGCGGAGGCGGCGCGGCGCGCCAGCATCAATGTGACCTTTGTACGGGTCGCCGTTTTCGGGCTGGCCTCCATGCTGGCGGCATTCGGCGGAATCCTGGCGGCTTCACGTTTGCTCGCCGTCAATCAATCTTCAGGCGGAAGCGATTTGCTCTTGAACGTGATTGCTTCGGCAGTGATTGGCGGCACCAGCCTCTTCGGCGGACGCGGCACGGTTTGGTCCGCCTTGCTCGGCGCGTTGGTCATCGGCTCGATATCCAACGGCATGGATTTGCTGGCATTGCCCTCGCCGATTAAATTCATGATCACTGGCGGCGTCCTGCTCGTGGCTGTGACCATTGAAGCTATTTCCCGCCAGCGCCGCGAGGCTTCCGGCCGATGACGGAAAAATTATTACCGTTGTAAAAAGGTTTGGGGAACGATAAATATTACCCGAACGAACAGCCCGACTTATCGCGAGTCGGGCTGTCTTTGTATACGGGTCAAATGAAATCTTGGTTTACGCTTTGTGTGCGTGCGAAATTTCGGCAAGATCCAAAACGCGTGTGTGAAGCGTGTGCGACCATTCCTTTTTATTCTTGTTCCAGAAACCCTTGACGACAATCGGCGCCCACGTCAAATTATAGAAGGGGAAGGTCAGGAAGAAGAACAGCGTTTTCAGCGAATAGCGTTGTTCCAGAATCAGGAAGATCACGTTGATGTATAACAGCCCGATGAAGAACAGCGATAGCAAATCGGCATTCACTGCCCCCGCTGTCGGCTGCGGCGCAACAACCATGAAGAAGATGCCCATGACCAGACAGAAAAAGTTGACGACCACAATCAACGGCTGGATCAGATACGCCGCCAAATCGAAGGCTATCATGTCTTTCTTCTGAATGGCTCGTTTGGCAAGCGGCATAAAGAAGCGCGCAATGCAATCGGCCTGACCCTGCATCCAGCGGATGCGCTGTTGGATGGATTGTTGAAGCGTCAGCGGTTTTTCATCGTAAGCAACGGCATTGTGCGACCAATACACCTTCATGCCGCGCAAAGCCACTTTGATGGTGAATTCCAAATCTTCGGTCAGGCAGGTCGCCCCCCAGCCGATCTGCTTCAAGACATCGGCTGCGATCATCATGCCGGTTCCGCCCAGCACGTTGCTCAATCCGAGATAATAGCGCGGCAGTTGGAACATTCGGTTGCTGATCCAGAACGCGATGGAGTTGTTGGCAGAGATCCATGAATCGAATGGGTTTTTGCTGTCGAGATACCCCTGCACCACTTTGTGTCCCATGCACAGATGCTTGTTCATCTCCATCAGGAAATTCGGCGACGCCAGATTATCCGCGTCGAAAATGCAGACGGCATCGTATTGTTTCTCCATCTGGAAGAGCCGCGCAAACATCCACTCGAGGGAATAACCTTTCCCCTTGTGGACGTTGTCAAAGCGTTCCATGACGATTGCGCCAAGTTCGCGCGCCACGCTGGCGGTCGAATCGGTGCAATTATCGGCGATGACAAAAACATCGTACAAATCGTTCGGGTAATCCAGCGACTTCAAATTCGTCACGATCTTTCCGACGACCTTCTCTTCGTTGTGAGACGGGATGATCAAGGCAAAGCGGTGCTTCGGCGGAAAGTCTTTCGCGTCCGGTTCTTTGCGGCGAAACCATCCGGCGAACGAAATGCCAATGTAATAGAAAAATGCGCCCCATGCCGGGATTTGCAAAATCACACCCAGCGCGCTGACGACAAATTTGAACAATTTCCAATAGGCAATGACTTCCATTTCTTTTCTCCTGCTCCACAGGCAAAACCTAATACACGCGGACCGTCATATCTTCGACGGATGCGTTTTCTCAATGAAAAATTGACGGCAATGGCAACAAGCGGCGCGCGAACCGTTAATCCATGCGGCGGCGCGGTTCACGCGGATGCCTGACAGCTCATGGTGATTTCGGCGTCATTCACAAGCGTCAGGTTTGTATTCAAACAAGGTCGAGCAGGCAAAACGTCCCGCTTGACTCGTTGAAATCTTATTAGGCTATTCAGAAAACCGTGAAATGGCGCTCCAAGCGAGGGGCCGCAGATTCATAAATAAATCTCAAGCTCGATACGGTCATTTCTTCAGACAGGCTTTACATTTGCTCGCAAGTGTAAAGCCCCGGGTTCGATTCCTGAAATTGCACTTGCCTGATGTTCCTTCAGGCCGCCGCAAGCGTGCGAGTATATCAGAAAATTTGGAAGACAGGCGTTGCCAGCCTTAAAAATGGATAAGATTTCAATCTGCGATGGACAAGCAGTCTTTGGCGAGAATCGCTTTGGGATACGAATCGGTCGGTTGACGCGCCGCCAGCTTCCCATCCAGAAAGACCGCACGAATGCATTTCTTATCCGCAAGCCGCCGCAAATCCTCGAGCGGATCTTCATCCAGCACCACAAAGTCGGCGACTTTATTTTCTTCAATCGAACCAAGCCAGGAGTCCCAGCCGAGATTTTTAGCGGCCAACAAAGTCGAGGAGACCAGCGCGTCCATCGGCTTCATGCCGGCCTGCTGCATCCAATAAACCTCGAGGCCGTTCTCGCCGTGACGATTCAACGGCGTGCCCACGTCACTGCCCATCGCGATCGGGACGCCCGCCTCGTACGCAAGCCGCAGTGATGTGGCGCTGTCGGCCTGCAAGGGAATGGATTTATCAACGATCCATTGCGGAATTCGCGATGATGTATCGTTGATGACATCCCAGCCAACTTTGAGGGTCGGGATGAGGAACGTGCCGCGCTTCGACATTTCTTCGATCACATCCGGACCCTGATGCAAAAACGTTCCGTGTTCGATGCTGTGGACTCCTGCCTGCACCGCTTTGCGGATTCCATCAATGCCGTGCGCGTGCGCGGCGACACGCTTTCCAAATTTGGCCGCTTCTTCGACGGCGACGCGAATTTCATCCGGGTTGAAATGTGTCGCGCCCGGAATGCCGTCTTCCACCAGCACCGCGCCGGTGACTCCCAACTTGATCAAGTCCGCACCATGTTTGATTTGCTCGCGTACCGCCTTGCGGACCTCTTCAACTCCATCTGCGATTCGATACATGCCCTCGTAATAGTCCGCGCCGGATTCGCTGATGGAGATAAAACGTCCTGCCAGCATAAGGCGCGGACCGCCGAACTCGCCGCGTTGAATCGAGCGCCGCACTGCAAATTCGAGTTCGTTCCATCCACCCAGATCGCGGACGGTCGTGATGCCCGCCGCGAGATTTCGACGCGCATTGTTCAGTATTTTCAAAACCATGGAGGCGGCATCGGTTTTGAATTGGCTGTCCGGCTCGCCGCTCCCCGAAAGATGAACGTGCGTGTCAATCAACCCCGGCAATAGATATTTTCCGCCGTAATCGAGATTGATCACATCTTCTTCATATGACGGCTGCCAGTGCTTGGCTTTTCCCGCGTAAATGATTTTTCCATCGCGCACCGCCACGGTCGCGTTGACGATCGGTTCGCGGCCCGTGCCGTCTATCAAAGTAATGTTCCGAAAGACAATCAAAAAGTTCATGTTCCCAGTATAACAAGCAAATTTACTTTAAAGAAGTGGTAACATTGCCCGTGAAGTTGACAGGAGGCGCCCATGGAGGACGAAATAAAAATACAACAGGTCGTTCATCGTTTTTCGAACGCGTTCGATCTTAAAGACTGGCCCGCCCTGGAGAGTTGTTTTGCTCCAAAGATTCGAACCGATTATTCTGATTTGCGCGGCGCTCCGCCGGAGACAATCGAAGCGAAACAATACGTTGCCTCAAGGCAGGAATCGCTGAAGAATTTAAAAACCCATCATCTGTGCGGTAATCACGAAATCGAAATCAACGGCAACGGCGCAGTCTGCAAAACCTCCATGATAATCTATCGGCTCGACGAAGCCAAACAGGAATCGTTTACAACGCATGCCTATTACATCTTTGCCTTCGAGAAAATCAATGCGGTGTGGCGGATCAGCGGTATTACGCAAAAGATCTTCTGGAACGAAGGCAATCCATCCATTCATAAAGGCGTCAAATAAATCCCTATGATGCTTCCTGAGCTTTTCTACAATGTCAAAGCCACGCTTGGCGAAGGGCCCGCCTGGGATGCAAAGACTCAAACGCTGTACTGGGTGGACGTGCTCGAAAAGCGAATTTATGCGGGATCGAAATTATTCCTGCAATTGGATGATTTTGTCGGATGCCTCGCGCCGCGCAAAGACGGCGGTCTCGTCATCGCCCAGCGCTTCATTTTCTGGATCTTCGAGCCGGACACCAATAAATTAATCACGCTGGCGTCTCCGAAAGGCGAACCGTCGAACAACCGCTTCAACGACGGCAAATGCGACGCGCGCGGACGCTTCATTGCCGGGACGATGGATCACAACGAGCAGGAGGCGTCTGGCGCGCTCTATTCGCTGTCCCCTGAAGGCCGCGTAAAGAAACTGCTCAAGGAAGTTCGCATCTCCAACGGCATCAGCTGGTCGCCGGATTTCAAGACGATGTATTTTATTGACACGCCGACGCGCGAAGTCAAAGCGTTTGATTACGATATCGAGACGGGGCAGATCGCCGAACCGCGCGTGCTCATCAAATTTGAAGACACCTTCGGCTGGCCAGACGGCATGACCTCCGACATGGACGGCAATTTATGGATCGCCATGTGGGGCGGCGCGCGCGTGACGCAATGGTCGCCCAGGGGCAAATTGCTCGAACAATTCGGCGTGCCGGCATTGAATGTCACCTCCTGCGTCTTCGGCGGCGCAGACATGAACGAGCTGTTCATCACCACCGCCCGCGTCGGCATGGACGCGGCCGCGCTGACGAAATATCCGCTGGCGGGCGGCATCTTCCGCATTCAAACCAATATCACCGGCATGCCGACCTTCGAGTTTGGAGGATAGTTTCAAGCTGATATTTGCAAAAAACAGTTTTATGCAGCCCTGAGGAATTTTTAAAATAACCCGCCTTACGCAGTAGCGCGAGATTTATCTCACACTTTCGGGCGGCATGAACGCCGCGCTACCGGGGAAACTGCGTAACATCAGTTAAATAATGCGCTGTAAATTAAGAATCTGCGAATTTCTTGTTGCCGCTTTGCATGGCGGTATAGCGCGAGCAGATTGAACAGAAAATTGCCAATTGATTTGATGCGCTTGTTGGCGCGTGCTTGCGCCGGCGTCAGGATTCTTGTTCGAGATGAACCATCGTAGGAATGCGGCGATGAAGACATTGCCGGGCCGGGGCAGAAAACTCGATCTCGATCATGTTCAATCAGCTGGCAGATTTCGGTGTGAAGTAGAATTCAAATCGTTCTGCCGATGCCAAGGCTTCGTCCGCAGGCAGGCTTTCGTAAAAGGCGCGAATGTCGTGCGTGTTCAAGTTATCTTGCGATCGTAGGCGCCTTTCTGGCGGTGTATTGCAGGCCAAGGCTGTAATCTTCGCACGCTGTTTACCGTCAATCGCAATTGGCCGCCCTGAACGAGGTTGATCTTGCAAAACGCCCACTCACTTGTTTCTTGCAAGATACGCAAGATACAACCCGATCGAACCGGCGACGGCCGCATTCAACGATTCGACCTGGCCGCGCATCGGAAGTTTCAAAACGACATCACACTTTTTACGCGTCAACTCGCGCAGACCTTCGCCTTCGTTTCCGACGACAAGCCCGAGCGCGCCGCGCAGATGACGATCCGTTTCTTCAGCGATGGTCTCGCCGTGTTGATCGAGTCCCACGATCCAAACATCCGAATCTTTGAGCATGTCCAGCGCCTGCGAAAGATTCGATTGAGCGATCAACAAATGCTCGCTCGCTCCGGATGACGCGTTGACCACCGCAGGCGTCACCTCGACCGTATGCGCCAACGGGATGATCGCTCCATGCACGCCGATGGCTTCCGCGGTGCGAAGCAATGTTCCGAAGTTTTGCGGATCCTGCAGGGAATCGAGAATCAAAACAAAAGGCAATTCGTTTTTGTTGTGGGCAAGTTCGAGAATATCAACTACGCCGCTGTACGGGTAGGCGCTGACTTCCGCCGCAACCCCCTGATGGTTTTGATGAACCTTGTCGAGCCGCGGGCGCGGGACGCGCTCAACAAGAATCCTGCGCTCTTTCGCCATTCGCAGAATATCGCCGAGGCGGCCCTTTTCCTGTGCGCCTTCTGCGATTTGAATGCGAAACACTTCGCGGCGTTTGGCGCGCAGAGTCTCATAAACGGCGTTGCGGGAATAGATGAATTCTTTCATCGGATTGATTTTACTTGAGAAAAAACTTCCGGGCGTTTTACAAACTCCCGGAAGTTGATCGTCGAATCATTCAACTGCCAAACTAACTCCATCGCCACGCCGTGCCCTCTTTGCTGTCTTCGATCGTCACGCCGAGGGATTTCAATTTATCGCGGATCAAATCGGAAAAGGCCCACAACTTTTGCCTGCGGGCTTCCATGCGGATTTCGATGAGCAGGTCAATGAATTTATCCGCCTCGCCGGCGCCTTTCTTCTCCTGTAAACGCAAACCGAGCACGCCGGTCAGTTCGCGCAAAGTGGCTTGCGCGGGTTTGAGTTGATCGTCGGTGGCGCCTTCATCTCGGGCGGTGTTGATGGCTTTGACCAGCTCGTAAATCGCGGCCAACGCCAGCGGTGTGTTGAAGTCGTCGTCCATGGCATTGATGAAGGATTGCCGGGCCGCTTCGGCTTGCGCAGCGAGTTCGGAGGCGCTGCCAGCCGGGATTCCTTTTGCATTGGGCAAGGCCGGTCGAAGTCCGGACTTGAAGCGTTCGAGGGATTTTTCCGCAGCCTCCTGCGTCTCGTCGTTGAAGATCAACGGCGCGCGGTAGTTTCCATTCAAGACCAGCATGCGCATCACGTCGGCATCGCGCTTCGACAAAAAGTCTTTGATGCTGACGATGTTGCCGAGCGACTTGGACATCTTCTCGCCGCCAAGCTGTAACATGCCGTTGTGAATCCAGTAGCGCGCAAAAGGTTTGCCGGTGAACGATTCGCTTTGCGCAATTTCGTTTTCGTGATGCGGAAAGATCAGGTCATTGCCGCCGCCGTGGATGTCAATCTGTTCGCCGAGTTCTTTAAGGTTCATTGCCGAACATTCGATGTGCCAGCCGGGACGTCCTTTGCCCCACGGCGAATCCCAGGCCGGCTCGCCGGGCTTGGCGGCTTTCCACAACGCGAAATCCATCGGATGTTCTTTTTGCTCGCCGACCTCGATACGCGCGCCGGCCTGCATCTCTTCAAGTTTGCGGCCGGACAATTTTCCGTAATCTTCATCTTTCGTAACGCGGAAATAAACATCGCCGTTGGGCGCCGCGTAGGCGTATCCTTTTTCGATCAAACCCCGGATCATGGCCTGGATTTCGTTCATCGTCTGCGTGGCGCGCGGGTTGACGGTGGCGGGCAGGATGTTCAAGTCGCGGAGGTTTTGATTGAAATCGTCAATATATCTCTGCGCAAGTTGGAGCGGGTCCTCTTTGAGTTGATTGGCGCGGTTGATGATCTTGTCGTCCACATCGGTGAAGTTCATGACATGTTTGACTTTGTAGCCGCGGTATTCGAGATAACGCCGAATGATGTCGAAGACCAGCGCTGACATGGCGTGACCGACATGCGCGTCGTTGTAGACGGTCACGCCGCACACGTACATCTTGACCACGCCCGGCTCAAGGGTCTGGAAGTCTTCTTTCTTGCGTGTGAGGGTGTTATAAATGCGAAGCATTGCATTCTCTTTTCTAAACGCCAAGGACACAAAGGATTCGAAAAAACTTTGCGCTCTTTGTGTCCTTGACGGTTAACCGAATCTGTTTATCCCTGGCTTGGTTTCTTGCGTTTGCCGTTGTCTTCTTCCACGCGGGCGAAGATCATGCGGCCGGCGGCGGTTTGCAAAACCTTTGTAACATGCACGTCCGTGTATTCGCCGATGTAATCCTTGCCGTTCTCCACAACGACCATTGTGCCGTCATCCATGTAGCCGACGCCCTGACCCAGTTCCTTGCCCTCCTGGAAAATGTTGATCTTCAGGATTTCGCCCGGCAAGACCACCGACTTGACCGCATTTGCCAGTTCATTGATGTTGAGCACGGTCACGCCCTGCAATTCGGCGATGCGGTTCAGGTTGTAATCGTTGGTCAGCACCGGACTCTTGAGTTGTTTGCCGAGCACCACGAGTTTATCGTCCACCTCGCGCACGCCTTCGACATCAATATCGCTGACGCGCACAAGGACATTCGGGAGCTTTTGCAATTCGGCCAGCACTTCCATGCCGCGTCGTCCGCGCTGACGGCGCAAGCCATCCGGCGAATCGGCGATGTACTGCAATTCATTCAAAACAAAGCGCGGAATGAGAAGCGTTCCGGGCAAAAATCCGGTGCGGGCAATATCAGCCACGCGGCCATCAATGATCACGCTGGTATCGAGTAAGATGGTGCGATTGAGATTCGTCCAGGAAGAACCGGAGCCTCCCTCGCCGCCGCGTCCGCTTAATGAACTGAACAGGCTCATTAAATCGCCCTGCCGCATGACAAACAACGTCACGCCGAAGTAACTGAACAGGATTACGCCGACGAAGGGCAGGGTATGCCCAAACGGGTCGGGCAAAAGCGAGAGCGGAAAAGATAAAAGCGCGGCAGTCAGCAGCCCGACGACGAGGCCGGTGAGACCGGCAAAAAGCGTCTCCGCCGCGATCCGTCCGAGAAGGGCGCGCAGAGCGCGAGCGGGCCGGGTAGTGAAATACGGCGTCAGAATCAGTCCGGCTAACGCGCCGACCAATCCGATTCCCAGTGTGTAGCGGACGGTTTCCGGTGGATTGAATTGCGAAAGGTCATACCCCCAGTACCCGCCTGCGATTCCAAAAATGATCATGAAAAAAATGCGGAGAAAAAATTCGACGCTCATAATGACTCCTTAAATATGATAAAGTGCGAAAGTGCCCAAAAAGACATCAAGATAATAGCATGGCTGGCTTCCGCCGTCAAATAGGATATAAGCGGGATATGAGTTTCGCCCGGCTGTTAAAGTTATAATAGAAAACCGGCCCTTCCGTAGTTGAAAGGCCTCCGTTAAAAAACAGTAGAATCAGAAAAGCAACTGCATTTTTATTTTTCTTCTGATGAAGTGATATACCATGCCCCTTACCGATACACTCAATCGCCCCCTGCGCGACTTGCGAATTTCCGTCACCGACCGGTGTAATTTTCGCTGTGTTTATTGCATGCCGAAGGAAATCTTCGGCCCGGACTATCAATTTCTGCCGCGCGCCGAAGTCCTGACTTTCGAGGAAATCACGCGTCTGGCCCGGATTTTCGTCGGACTCGGCGCCCGGAAAATTCGACTCACCGGGGGCGAGCCGCTCGTGCGCCGCGACTTGCCTCTTCTGGTTTCCATGCTGTCTGCCATTTCAGATATTGATCTCACGCTGACGACCAACGGTTCTCTGCTGGCGAGGCAGGCGCGTGCGCTCAAAGAGGCGGGGTTGAAGCGAGTCACCGTGAGCCTCGACTCTCTCGATAATGAAATCTTTAAAGCGTTGAACGATGTGAACTTTCCCGTCGAAAAAGTTTTGGGGGGAATGGAGGCCGCCGCTGAAGCCGGCCTGTGGCCGATCAAGGTAAATATGGTCGTCAAGCGCGGCGTGAATGAATCGAGCATTTTGCCCATGGCGCGTTTCTTCCGCGAGAAAGGCTACATCCTGCGCTTCATCGAATACATGGATGTTGGCAACACCAACGGCTGGCGCATGAATGACGTTGTCCCGGCGGCAGAGATCATCAAAACAATCCACGCCGAAATGCCGCTGGAACCGATCGAGCCAAATTATCGCGGCGAGGTCGCGAATCGCTGGCGGTACAAAGATGGAAGCGGCGAGATTGGCGTGGTCGCCTCGGTGACCCAGCCGTTTTGCCGCGACTGCAACCGCGCGCGGCTTTCCGCAGAAGGCGTGCTTTACACTTGCCTGTTCGCCGTGAAAGGGTTTGATCTGCGCGCTTTACTGCGCGGCGGCGCGAGCGACGATGAAATTACACAATCCATCGCGCGCGTGTGGAATCATCGCAGTGATCGTTATTCTGAGCTTCGCTCTGCGAGCACGGCCTCGTTGCCCAAAGTGGAAATGTCGCACATTGGCGGCTGAGCCAAATTTAAACACGAAGGCCGCAACGGCATATAAAGGAAAACGTTTTTTGCGCACTTGGTGTCCTTTGCGTTTGGAGAAAATTATCGAGAATCATAATAGCAAACTTGTGTTTGGAGGTCCTTTTGCTTTCCCCCAATGGCATCAAAGCTGTCTTTTTTGATCTCGACGGAACGCTTCGCCACAACATCCCTGCCGGCGGCGAGGTTTTTGCAGATTACGCCGCACAGCTGGGTCTGCCCATCAAACATGAAGATCGTTTGCGCGCCTTCCGCTGGGAAAATTATTATTGGGCCAACTCGACGGATCTGAAGGAGGATAAGAAAATCTATCCTGAAGAAAATCGGGATTTCTGGCTGCATTACAGCCGCCGTCAATTGATTGCGTTGGGCGCGTCCAAAACGCAAGCCGAGGAACTGGCTTTGCAGGTTCATGAATACATGGAAGAGTCGTATAAGCCGAACAGCATTGTGCCGGAGGACGTCAGGCGGATTTTGCCCGCGCTGAAATCCTCCGGATTCAAGATGGGCGTAATCTCAAACCGCGAAAAGCCGTTTCAAGCGGAGATCGAAGCGCTTGGACTGAGTCCGTATTTCGACTTTTCAATGGCGGGCGGCGAAGTCAATGCATGGAAGCCGGAGCCGGAAATTTTCATCCATGCCTGCCGGCGCGCGGACGTGAGGCCGCAGGAAGCGATCTACGTTGGCGATAATTATTTTGCCGATGTGGTCGGAGCGCGCCGCGCGGGACTTCATCCGATTCTCTACGACCCGCGCGGCATCTTCCCCGAAGCCGAATGCCCGGTGTTGACTTCGTTCGACCAGTTGCCTTCTGTGCTGAAACAAATGTAAAATACTCTTGGGCGGTCAGTCAAACGGCCGCCCCGTTTTTTTGAGAGGAGACAAATCATGGCATGGGAACGGAAAATCAGCCGCACAATACGGGTGCGCAATGACCAGAGACTTGGCCTGCTGGCGCAATTGTTGACTTCGATTGCAGATCTGGGCGGCACGGTCGGCGATATCCAATTGCTGACCGAGTCCTCACGTTGGGTGGTGCGCGATATCACTGTATACGGCGACCATGCCGAACAAATTGATAAGATTGTCAGGGCGATAGGCGCCAACCCGGGAACCAGGATTCTCGAAGTCCGCGACGAGGTTTTGGAACTGCATCAAAAGGGCAAAATTGCCATCCGCTCGCGCTATGTCATTGATTCGATGACGACGCTTCGCCGCGTGTATACACCCGGCGTGGCGGAAGTTTGCTTGAAGATCGCAAAAGACCCGTCGCTTGCAAGACTCTATACCAGCACAAGTCATATGATAGCCATCGTCACAGACGGCACTGCCGTGTTGGGATTGGGCGATATTGGTCCGCTGGCGGCCATGCCGGTGATGGAGGGCAAAGCCATGCTGATGGAATCGCTGGTGGGGCTTTCGGGCATGCCGATATTGCTGAACACCAAAGACCCCGATGAAATTGTTTCCGCAGTTGCCTCCATCTCGCCGACCTTCGCCGCGATTCAATTGGAAGATATTTCTGCGCCGCGTTGTTTTGAAATCGAGGAACGTTTGCAAAAACTTCTCGATAAACCGGTCATGCACGATGACCAGCACGGCACGGCGGTCGTCAGCATTGCGGCGCTGACCAATGCCTGCCGCCAGACGAATACAGATATCAAGAAAGCGATCATCGGTCAAATTGGATTGGGCGCGGCGGGGAATGCCATTGCGCACATGTTGATGAAACTGACCGGCAATCCGGTCTACGGCGCGGATTTGTCGTCGGAGGCGGTGAAGCGTCTCGAAGCGGCAGGCGGCAAGGGGTCCAGCCTGGACGAGATCATGGCAAAATGTGACATTGTGATTGCGACGACCGGCGCCTCCGGGCTGATTAAACCGGAAATGGTGCGCGCGGGACAAATCATTTTGGCTTTGTCGAATCCGAATCCCGAAATTGATCCGGAGGTTGCCCTGGAACGCGGCGCGGCCTTTGCCGCCGATGGAAAAATGGTCAATAATGTGCTGGGCTTTCCGGGGATCTTCCGCGGCACGGTGGACGCAAACGCACCGCGCATCACGCATGAAATGCTATTCGCCGCGGCTCAAACCATTGCAGATATGACGCCGCCAGGCGAGCTGGTTCCCAATCCGCTCGACAAGGCGGTGCATCGCGCCGTGGCGCGCGCGGTGGCGATGACGGCCATGGAACAGGGCATTGCGCGCGCAGAGTATGTGCCGTATGCAGAGGAATAAATTTCCATGAATGAAAACGGGATGACGTATCGGTCATCCCGTTTTCATTGTTTCCAACTCGCGGCCCTAGTTTCTTCCGCTCTCAGCGATGAATTCCTTCAACGTTGTTCCGAGGCGGGTGATGCCTTCGCGGATTGTATCTGGAGATGAATATGAAAAATTGAGGCGCATGGTGTTTTTGCCTCCGCCGCAGGCGTGAAAGGATTCGCC
>JBHORD010000141.1:0-38167 GCA_042408355.1 Anaerolineales bacterium | reverse complement strand
CTACCCGTCGTCGCCTTGGTGAGCCGTTACCTCACCAACTAGCTGATGGGACGCAGGTCCCTCCCAAAGCGCATTGCTGCTTTAGACATCGGTTTCTAAATCCGATGACCACATGCGGTATTAGCAGTCCTTTCGAACTGTTATCCCACACTTCGGGGCAGGTCACCAACGCGTTACTCACCCGTTCGCCACTAGGATACCCTCGTATTGCTACAAAGGCACCTCGTTCGACTTGCATGTATTAGGCACGCCGCCAGCGTTCATCCTGAGCCAGGATCAAACTCTCCGCAAAAAGTCACACTCTTACGAGTGTAAAAGTTAAACGGATTTTTTACACTGGATTGACTGGTTTGTGTTGCTTCCTATCACTTTTCAGTTGTTAAGGTGCCGTCTGTTAAAGCGGGCGGACTTCACATCCGCTGCGTCTCCGCCTGCCCACAATATGCAGGCACTTTTCCTGTCAAGCCTTTCAAACAGACGAAAATACCGATGCAGTCTTTCGCATCGGCTGGTCAGACTGCGAAGCCAATCGGCTTTGTGTCTCTGACCGGAGACGCTCTACTCAGTTTTCAATGATCTGTCAGGGGGACGAGATCGTTTTGAATTTCACTGGCGAAGGGTGATTATACGCTTTTCACAGACTTTGTCAATACTTGGCGGACGATCAAACCTTAAAATATTTTGCCCTTTTTGAAGAACGCCCTCTTCCGCCTCTATAAATCCGGCAGATACTGTACAACAATATTTTTAGAGAACAACTTTGGAAAAAACAAACATTCGCGAAAAAGCATTTCACCTCATCCGGCAAAAACCTCCTTTATGTTTTATGATAAGGTCATCCCGTATTGATTGTTGCCCCAGGATCCTGTTGAAGATTCAGGGCCGGGCTTTCTCAACGACGCGCATCATTGCTTTGCAGTGGCCCCAATTTCAAACATCAACATTGACGGCGCGCATTTGTAGACTTCATCCTATCGTATCGTTAGCGGATATTTTATAGAATTCTGATAATTTTGTCATCTTCACAGCGTAAAATTATTTTGTAACGCATCTTACGCAGTAACGTGAGATTTATCCTGCATTTTCAGCCGGCATGAATCTCGCACCACAGGGGAACTGCGTAACATCAAACTTGGAGGCAAAAATGAAATGGTCTTGGAAAATCGGCCGCTTATGGGGCATTGACATTTATATGCACGCCACCTTCCTGCTCATCATCGGATGGGTGGCCTTTAGTTACTGGCTCGAACTTCACAATTGGAATGCGGTTATCGGCGGAGTGTTATTCATCCTGGCGCTGTTTGCCTGCGTCGTCCTGCATGAATACGGGCACGCCCTGACAGCGCGCCGCTTTGGCGTAAAAACACGCGACATCACGCTGTATCCCATCGGCGGCGTGGCGCGTCTCGAACGCATTCCCGAGAAACCCATTGAGGAATTATGGGTCGCGTTGGCAGGTCCGGCAGTGAACATTGCCATCTCTGCCGTACTGTTTGTGTATCTCTTCCTGATAAATGGACTTGGCCAGCTCCAGGGCTTTGATATTGCCTCGGGCAATTTCATTGCCCGTCTGCTGGAAATCAACGTATTGCTTGCAGGGTTCAACCTGTTGCCCGCCTTCCCGATGGATGGCGGCCGCATTCTGCGTGCAATTCTCGCGCTGAATATGGATCACATGCGCGCTACGCAAGTCGCCGCCAGCATCGGGCAAGGCATGGCTTTTCTCTTCGGCTTTGCTGGATTGTTTTATGATCCCTTCCTGCTGTTCATTGCATTATTTGTTTGGATTGGCGCAGAACAGGAAGCCAGCATGACACAGATAAAAAATTCGCTGGGCGGCATCCCGGTCAGCCGCGCAATGATGACAAACTACGAGAAGCTCTCCCCAACCGATACGCTGGCGCGCGTGGTTGAATTGATTCTTGCAGGATCACAGCACGATTTCCCCGTGGTGGAAGATGGACGCGTGGTCGGCATTCTTGACCGCGAGACGTTCATCAAAGCGCTTTCTGCAAAAGGGCAAAACGCCCTCGTAGCGGACGTGATGCGCCGCGGAATCCCCGAAGTGGACACGCATGAAATGGTCGAATCGGCGCTGGCGCGGCTCAACGAAAGTTCCGCGAAGACTCTGCCCGTTACTCACGCGGGACAATTGGTGGGGCTCATCACATCCGAGAACATTACCGAATTCCTGATGATTCGCTCCGCTCTGCAAATGGCTCCCAGCCGGATAAAATTCGTTTGAATATTTTTTGCAAGCCACATTTCATCGGCACGGATGCCGGGAGCATGTTGAGAGACAAGACTCCAGCGCTTTGATGGGCGTTTATCTCTAGTTCACAGGCGGGGCTTCAGCAGATTATTTCCAGAGCGTTACCCCGCCGGATCCTCGAAAAATTTCGAACGCATCGGGGCGTTGATGCGGCGTGGAGATACCTGCCTGATCTGCAATCAGGCCATATGATAAACTCTTGACATGCCTTCTTTGATTCTCAAACCGGGACGCGAGAAATCTGTTTTGCGCCGTCATCCGTGGATTTTCTCCGGCGCGGTCCAACGCGTGGACGAGGAAACCGCATCCGGCGGGACGGTGGACGTACTCTCCTCAAGCGGCGACTTCCTCGCCCGCGCCTCCTACTCGCCTCAATCGCAAATCCGCGCCCGCATCTGGACGTTCGGCGATGAACCTGTTGATAGGGATTTCTTTCGCAAGCGAATCAAGGCGGCGCTCGACGTTCGAAATTCGACGATTGACCTTCATTCGACAAATGCGTTTCGTTTGATTTACGCCGAGTCGGACGGCATTCCCGGCCTGATCGTTGACCGCTACGCGGACGTCCTTGTCCTTCAATCATTGACTGCCGGTTCCGAATATTGGAAGGAAACCATCGCCGATATTTTGCTTGAAGAGACAGGTCTGCAAATTATTTATGAACGCTCCGATGTTGACGTGCGCGAACTCGAAGGATTGTCTCCGCAGGTTGGACGGTTGCGCGGCGGAATCTCCAATTCGCCAATCACAATTTCCGAATACGGTTTGAAATTTGTTATTGATGTTGAACACGGTCACAAGACCGGTTTCTATCTCGATCAGCGCGTGAACCGTCGAAGAGTGGGCGAACTGGCGCGCGGCCGTGACGTGTTGAATTGTTTTTGCTACACGGGCGGGTTTACCGTCCATGCGCTGGCGGGAGGCGCGAGGTCGGTTGTCTCGGTGGATTCGTCTGCGGACGCGCTGACTTTGGGACGCGAAAACATTTCATTAAACGGCCTCCCGCAATCAGAGTGGATCGAAGCGGACGTCTTCCAGTTGCTGAGGAAATTCCGCGATCAGAATCGTTCGTTCGATATGATCATTCTCGATCCGCCCAAGTTTGCATCCACGGTTGCCCAAGTGGAGAAGGCCGCGCGAGGTTATAAAGATATCAATTTGCTGGCGTTCAAACTTTTGCGGCCAAATGGAATCCTGGTCACGTTTTCCTGTTCCGGCGGCGTGGACGCCTATTTATTCCAAAAGATTGTGGCGGGCGCGGCGTTGGATGCCGGCGCGGACGCGCAAATTATCGAGCGGCTTTCGCAGCCGCCGGATCATCCGATTGCGTTGAATTTTCCAGAAGGCGCCTATCTCAAAGGATTGGTTTGTTTGAAGAAGTAAAGCCATCGGATCGGCAAAACGAACAGCGGACGCCGGGAAACGTCCGCTGGAAGAGGCGATGCCCGCGCCCATAATTTATTGTGTTTCCCTGTTTCCAAATTCTCTCAAAAACACTTCCACCACCTGCGGATCAAAATGTTTTCCGCTTTGTTCGCGGATATATTTCAGCGCTTCCTCTTTGCTCCATGCCTTGCGATACGGGCGATCGCTGGTAACCGCATCCCACACATCTGCCACGGCAAATATGCGCGCGGCTAATGGAATTTGCTCGCCTTTCAGTCCGCGCGGATAACCGGAGCCGTCCCATTTTTCGTGATGACAATATGGAATTTCCACGGCGCGCCGCAGATAACTGATCGAGCTGAGCATATCATATGCAAATTGCGGATGCTGTTTCATGATCCGCCATTCTTTATCCGTCAGCTTGTCCGGTTTGAGCAGGATGGGATCAGGCACGCCGATTTTTCCGATGTCGTGCAGGAGCGCGCCGCGCCGGACATGGACAAGTTCTTCCTCGTTCATACCCATCGCTTTGGCCAGCTCCACCGCCATCCTTGTCACGCGCTGAGTATGTCCTTCCGTTTCTTTATCGCGCAAATCCATCGCCTGCGACCAGCCCTCGATGGTGGCATCGTACGCCACCGCCAGCTCCATGTTTGCGCGCTGTAAGCCCTCGAACATTTTTGTATTATCAATGGCAATGGCAGCTTGACCCGCCAGCGTCTCAAAGAGATTAAGCCATGCCTGATCGGGAGTGAATGGCTTGCGGAAATAAACGATCAACACCCCATGGACCTCGCCTTTAGCGATCAGCGGTATTATGTGCTGAGACTGGAAGCCTTCCTCTGTCCAAACCTTTGCGAGGGCCGCCGTCTCTCCGGCCTGCTCAGAATTGTTAATGTGGATAACTCGACGCTCCAAAACTGCGCGCCCGGCAAACGAATTGCCCATCTTCAATTCGGAGACGCCGAAAGCGTTGCCATAGAAACCCTTTGCGACCACGAGCTTTAGAGTTTGCTGGAATGGCTGCACAAGAAAGATGCACGCCGCGTCCGCGTCCAACTGTTTCATGCTGTGTTCCAAAACAATATCGAGCGTAAACTGCTGGTCAAAACTGCTCGAGATGGCCAGGTCAATGGCGTGCAATGCCTGAAGCTGTTGAACCTGACGAATCGTCTCTTCATGCAGACGCGCGTTCTCGATGGCGATGGCGGCCTGATTCGCCAGCGTGGAGGCGAAACGTTCGTCTGCTTCGCTGAAAGCATCCGGCTTTTCGCTTTCGACGCTGATCACGCCGACAAGATGATCTGCCATCTGGAGGGGAATGTACAAGCCGGAATGCAGGCCCGGGATGACTTCGACGTAACGGGCATCCCGCGCAAGATCGCCAACGCGCACCGCCTGACGATGTTGAGCCGCCCAGCCGCTGAGTCCGTCCCCGAGTCTGACGATCAAGGAACTTAAACGTTCTTCCAGGGCGCGCCGTTCGGTTTCATCCGCCGCGCCGGGCACGCTAAACGCCAGCAGTTCCAATATTTCATTTTCAGGGTGGTACAGGCGGACAGCGACATGATGCCAATCCAGTTTTGTGATCATCAGATCAATGAGTTTTTGGGCGATCTCCTTTGGATTGAGAAGTTGATTGAGCGTCAGGCCGCTTTCATACAACATTTTCAATTCGGTCAGATTTTCTTGAACGGCTTGTTCAGCCTTTTTTCTTTCAGTGATGTCAATGGAGAGGATGAACAATCCCTCCGCCACCGGCTGGATGGCCAGTTCGAACCAGCCGGTGGTTCCATCCGGAAATCTAAATTCGTTTTCCAGTTGAGCGGAGGTCCGCTCGCTCATGCATTTCTGTAACACGCGAAAGAGTTCCGTGTCTTCAATGCCCGGATACGCCTCCATCATCGTGCGCATCAGCAAATCCTGCGGCGTGCTGTGCCCCTGGCGGGCGGCGGCTTCATTGACGTAAATATAGCGCCAATCGAAATCAATGATCTGACAACCTTCCATCATGTTGGCGAGCGTGGAACGATAGCGCTCCTCCGCCATTTTCAAAAATTCCTCAGCCTGTTTGCGCTCTGTGACATCGTGATAGTTTACAACGATGGCCTGCACGCTTGGATCGTTCAAAAGATTTGTGACAACGGCTTCGACCCAGCGCCAGGAACCGTCGCGATGCCGCAGACGAAAGGCAGCGTGCTCCTGGCTTCCCGGCCTTTCCGCCAATCTGGAAAGTCTGGGCTGAATCCAGCGGAAATCCTCCGGGTGAATGATTCTCAGGATGTTCTCGCCAAGAAATGCGTTTTCCTCATAGCCCAACATGCGCGTGGTGGACGGGCTTTCCCATATCAGGCGTCCGTCAGCGGAGAGGAGGGAAATATAGTCCACGCCGTTTTCGATCAGCGCGCGGAAGCGTTTTTCACTGTTTGCCAGGGCCTCTTCGGCATGTTTGCGGTCGGTGATATCGCGCACCACCCACAATGTGTCATTCTCATTCATGGGCGTAATAGACGCCTCGAGCCAGATTTGCCGGTTGTTGATCGTCAACCAATATTCGATGTGGGCCGTTTCCCGCGTATCCAGCGCCCGCGCGATGGCACGCATGAATTCTTCCGCTCTCTGGCGGGGCAAAACTTCGTAAAAGGATTTATTCAGAAGTTCTTGCGGCGCGGCAATCAAAAGCTCCGTATGGGTTGGCGCGATGTGCTTATATATCCCATCCCGATCCACAACGAAGACCAAATCTTCCATCGAAGCAAACAAGGCGCGTAATTGCGCCTCGGAAGCGGCCAGAGCCGCCTCCGCCAGCCGGCGCTCATGGCGCACAGCCGCCTCCCTCAATTCCCTTTCAATCACCGGGCCCAGCCGGGTCAGATTATCTTTGAGCAGGAAATCGTGCGCGCCGGCTTTCATCACAGCGACAGCCGTCTCTTCGCCAATTGTGCCGGAAAGAATAATAAAAGGTATATCCTTTCCGCTGGCCTTTAAAACTTCCAATGCTTGAGGCGCATTGAAAGAAGGCAGGGAATAGTCGCAGATAATGAGATTCCATTCCCGATCGGCGAGCGCGGCCCGCATGGCTTCCGCTGTTTCGACGCGCTCCGATTCGATTTCGAAGCCAAGCCGTTCCAATTCCCTCAGAACAAGCAGGACATCATCTTCGGAATCTTCGACGAAAAGCGCATGCAATTGCATAAGCCGTTCTCGCATTATCGGGGCGGCGCTTCGTTCAAGACCAGCCAGTACAGACCAAGTTGACGCGCCGCTTCGAGAAACTGGTTGAAATCCACCGGTTTGCGGACATAGGAATTGGCGCCGTTCTTGTAACTCTCCATGATGTCCTGTTCTTCCTTCGATGATGTGAGAATGACGACCGGCAACAAGGAGGTGCGCGCATCGGCGCGGATGCGGCGCAAAACTTCGAGACCATCCACCTTGGGTAGTTTCAAATCCAATAAAACGACCTGCGGCATGTCCTTCGGATTCCGATTGGCGTAGGCGCCCGTGCAAAACAGAAAATCCAAAGCCTCGGCCCCATCGTGAACGACAACGACTTTGTTGCGAATATTGTTTTTCTGTAACGCGCGGATGGTCAATGCTTCGTCGTCCGGATTATCTTCCACCAAAAGAATCATTTTTTCTTCCATGTTGCGCTCCTATTAAAGCGTGAAATAAAACGTAGCGCCTTCATTCAGCCTGCCTTCCGCCCATACATTCCCGCCATGTCGGTGAATGATGCGCTGGACTGTGGCGAGGCCAATGCCGGTGCCGGGAAACTCACTGAGACTGTGCAGGCGCTGGAACGCGCCGAATAATTTGCCCGCGTACTTCATATCGAACCCGGCGCCGTTATCGCGCACATAAAATATCCTGGAGGCTCCCTGATCGAGAACGCCGACCTCGATGCGAGCGTTTTCCTGTTTGGATGTGAATTTCCATGCGTTGCCGAGCAGATTCTCAAGCATGATCCTCAACAAATGCGGGTCGCCGTTCACCATCAAATTGGGCGCGACGGAAATTGTGATGCGGCGTTCGGGCTGTGTTCGTTGCAGTTCCGCAAAGACGCTTTCGGCCAGTTCGCTGAGATTCAGCGGCTGAGAAGCGAACGGCGCACGCGTCACGCGGGACAAATTAAGCAGATCGTCAATCAATTCAGCCATGCGCTGGGCGGAAGCGCGTACGCGCCGCAAATAATCCTGACCCTGCGGCGGCAGCTGCGCTGTGTAATCCTCGAGCAATGCCAGGCTGAAACCGTCAATGGCGCGCAAAGGCGCGCGCAAATCGTGCGAAACGGAATACGAAAACGATTCAAGCTCCTTATTGGCGGCCTCAAGCTGGGCAGTGCGTTGAGCGACGCGCTGTTCAAGTTCCATATTCAGGCTTTGCGCTTCCTGATAGAGCCGCGCGTTTTCGATTAACAAAGCGGCGCGATGCGCGAGGTCTTCGATCAGTTGCAGGTCGTTATTTGTGAAACGACGGCCCGATTCCGCCATCACCAGCGTGATTGCCCCAAAGTTCCGACCGCGTGCCTGAAACGGCACAACCATCGCGGATTTGAATCCCAAACCGCGCAACAGAGCAAGATGCTCTTCACTGCGCGCGGCATGGACCAGCATCGCATCGGAAATCTCGGCATAGAATTCAGGCTGACCGGCTCGCAGAACGCGGTAGACGCCGTGCTCCGCGTTCGGGTCTTGCGGATAACGGCGGCTCAATTCATAAGCCCATTCCACTTTGGCGGGATCCGAATGCACCACCGCGACGCGGTGCAGAGAGCCGTCCGCCTCCAGGACATCTACGGCGCACCAATCGGCGATTTGCGGCACTGCAATCTGCGCCACCTGCTTCAGCCGCTCGCGATAATCGAATGATTCCGAGATAAGCGCGCTCGCTTTGGCAAGAAAGGCCAGATGTTCTCTTTCGTGTTCCGCATCCTCGTGCGCTCGACGCTCGCGTTCGAACGATTGTCTCAGTTCCTCCTCAGCCCGTTTGCGGTCGGTAATATCGCGCAGGATAACAGTCAGAATTTTTTGTCCTTTGACGGTGGTTTGCGAGATGGAGGCTTCGATGGGAAACTCCTCACCATCGGAACGCAGGGCGCTCAAGGGTTTAAGCCCTCCCATCGAGCGGGAAGTAAGCCCCGTGTTGGCAAATTTACGGATATGCGATTCGTGTATGGTGCGGAAGCGCTCCGGAATAAAGCGTCCCAGCGATTCACCCAGCGCTTCCCGTGCGGAACAACGGAACATTTTTTCCGCGGCGGCATTAAACAAAATGATTTTTTGATCACCATCCACCGAGATGACGGCGTCCATAGCCGAATTGATCACTCCCGCCAGACGCGCCTCGCTGTCATGCAGCGCCTCTTCCGCCCGTTTGCGTTCGGTGATGTCCTGCGCCATCACCAACACGGCCTCCCGCCCTTTGTATTTTAGTGTATGCGATGTGATCTCCACATCCATCACGCGTCCATCCCTGGCGCGATGACGCCATTCGCCGGAATATTGAAGGGCGGGCCGCGCCTGTTGCACATCCGCCATGAGGCGGCCCACATCTTCCTCGGGACGGATATCTTTGATGGTCATCTTCATGAATTCGGCGCGCGAGTATCCATACTTATCAACCGCCGCGTCGTTGACCTCGAGAAACGCCAGCGACTTAAGATCATATATCCACATGGGAATCGGATGATTCTCAAAGAAGATATTGAAGTTTGTCGGGCGGCTGTGAACGGCTTTCTTTTCCTGCGCGCCTGACGTTTGCCGTGTTTTTTTCGTAGATGCCTTTGGCGTCACAAGCATCTCCTTCCCGCTAGCAGGATTTCTTCCCCCAGCGCTTCGGCCAATCAAGGGCTATTAAATCAGCATCTATGGATAAAGCCATCTCACATTTGTTCATACAACAACATCTTTTGTACCACTCATCAAAAGAGTTTAAAGTGATATTTTCGTTTCAATTCAAAGCAAGGGAGCGGTCATAGAAATCATGCAATAAAATCGCCCCCGTCGAATCGAGACGATACAAACACCATTAACGAAGCCGGCGTCGAAAGCCTGTTGGCTTCAGCCTAATTCATCTCCTGTCTTCCAGATAATGCGCGCAGCAACGTGTTTTGATCGGCGTATTCCAAATCGCCGCCGACGGGCAATCCGCGCGCCAGCCGCGTCACCTGAATTTTGTATGGGCGCAATTGCTGTTGCAGATACAACGCGGTGGCATCGCCTTCCATGCTTGGATTGGTTGCAAGAATAATTTCTCGAACTCCGCCGCGCCCCACGCGCTCCATTAATGGTTTAACCTTTATATCGTCCGGTCCGATGCCTTCAATGGGCGACAACACACCATGCAACACATGATACTTGCCGGTATATGCGCCCGTCCGCTCCAATGCCAAGACGTCCAGCGCTTCTTCGACCACGCAAATTTGCGAACCATCACGTTTCGGATTCTCGCAAATTTCACAGCGGCGGCGGCCCGCTTCGGTGATATTGAAACATTCCTCGCAAAATGCGATTTTGTCTTTCAACCCGTTCAACGCTTCCGATAAATCCTGAGCGACCTCATCCGGCGCGCGCAGAAGAAAGAACGCCAGCCGCGATGCGGACTTCGGCCCGATGCCCGGTAAACGTTCAAAGGCGTTGATGAGTTTCTGTATCGATTCAGGCAATAACATGATGGTTGGCAGGTTGGAAGGTTGGAAGGTTGGAAAGTTGGAAGGTTGGAAGGTTGGCGGGTTGGCAGGTTGGCGGGTTGGAAGGTTGGCGGGTTGGAAGGTTTAAACGTTTAAACCTGCCAAACTGAAAACTAGAATGGCAATCCGCCCGCCAGCGGACCCAACCTTTGCGACGCAAGTTCGCGCGATTGATCCAGCGCCATATTGACTGCCGACAAAACTAAATCCTGCAGCATTTCTGCATCTGCGTCTTTCAATAAATCGGCGGAGATTTCAACCGACTTGCATTTTTGGTCGCCGGTCATCACAACTTTGATTGCGCCGCCGCCCGCCGTTGCGGTGACGGTTTCTTCGGCAAGTTTTGCCTGCGCTTCAGCCAATTGCTGTTGCATGCGCTGAAGTTGCTGTATCATCCCGCCGCCCATTGCAGGGCCTTTGTTAAATCCTTTCGCCATAATCACCTCGTCGTCGTTTTTCGATGTTCGATATTTGTTTTTCGATACTCGAATTTCGAATATCACTATTCCTGCACGTCCACAATCTCGCCGCCGTGATCGAGCGCGGCCGCCACCATCCCATCGGCAGAGACGTGCGGCGGGAGTTTACCTTTGGCGTTTGTCACCACGCATTTGACGATCAGAGTCACGCCCAGCACATCGGCAATCGCCTTTTGCGTCACGGCTAAATTCTCCGGTTTATCCATCAGGCCGCGCACGGTTTCAGATTGGAATCCCAAAATCAATTCATTGCCGCGCAAATCCATCGGTTTGCACGAATTCAATAACGCTTCAACAGCCGGATGCGCGGGTTTGATCACCGCGCGGATATCTTTCCACGATTTGTTGATTTCCGCGAGACTGACTGCCGCTTCGTTCTTTGAGCTTTCGGCTTTCGCCGGCGCGGCGCTCTCAGCGGATTCCTTTTTAACGGTTTGACGCTCGGCTGTGGACTTTGCCTGTTTAGCGGGAACCGCCTCCGGTCCGGGCGTCTGGGAGAGAATTTCCAACGATTCGGCCAGCGCCAATTCCAGCGGAAGCGAAGGCTGCCATCCGCTGCGCGTGTCCACCGCCGCGCTGTTGAAAGTTTTCATCATTCGCAGAACATCCGCTGTGGAAAACGATTTTGCATCCAGCGTCATGCGCTCTCTGATCTCTTTCGTGGCTTCGACCTGATCGCCGTTGCCAAGCTGAACGAGCATCAGCCCGCGCAGATAATCCACCACCTGACGCGCCAGCGAACGCGGATCGGCGCCGGCATCGAGGGCGCGCTGAATTGTCTCGAGGCCGCGCCCTGCTTCATGATCCCGAATCGAGGCGAGCAAATCCAGCACCGTTTGACTGGCGGCCGTGCCAAGAATTGTCTGCGTAAGTCGAAGCGTAATTTTCGTTCCGATGGAAGCAAGTTGATCGAGAAGCGAAATCGCATCGCGCAATCCGCCCCCCGCCTGACGGGCAATCATTGCAAGCGCTTCGTCGTCGGCCTGGATTTTTTCGGCATCGGCAATTCTCTTCAGTTGACGAACGATTTCATCCACAGGCACGCGCCGAAATTCGTGCCGCTGACAACGCGATAAAACCGTCGCAGGGATTTTGTGAATCTCAGTGGTGGCCAAGACAAAGATGGCGTGAGGCGGCGGCTCTTCGAGAGTTTTGAGCAGGGCGTTGAACGCCGCCGTCGAAAGCATGTGGACTTCATCAATGATATAAATTTTGTATTTGCCCTGCGACGGCGCAAAGTTGATTTTGTCGCGCAAGTCGCGCACGTCGTCCACGCCGGTATTGGAGGCGGCATCAATCTCGATCAAGTCGAGGAAGCGATTCTCGCTGACTGCCCGGCAGTTTTGGCATTCGTTGCACGGGCGTTTGTCTTTATCTTCATTCAAACAATTCACTGCTTTTGCCAACAGCCGCGCCATGGTCGTTTTGCCTGTGCCGCGCGGGCCGGCGAACAGGTACGCGTGCGCGACGCGATCGGTGACGATGGCGTTCTTCAGCGTTTGGACAACATGTTCCTGTCCAACAACCTCAGCCCATCCCTGCGGGCGGTATTTGCGATAAAGAGCCTGTGACATTTCAGCAATTAGCTTTCAGCAATTTAGCATTCTTTTGAGCCGCCAAGTTGTTTATTCTTCGCGCTCTTTGTGCTTTGCGCGGCTCACAGCTCAAGGCACATGATAACTATACTGCACATTTCCATCTGCATCCGTCAGTTCTACATTCTCGCCCGATTGCCAGACCGCATTGTTCTGGCCCCAATATAAATCAATGGCCGTATTCGTGCCGCCCTGGGTGTGGACCCGCACGGCTCCATTCGTGAACAATTTGAATGGCGGGAAGGTGTACACGTTTCCATTGGCGTCTTTGAGATGCCAGCCGGTCAGGTCGAGTTCTCCGCTGCCGGTGTATTTGATGGATACGGTCTCCGCGCTCAACGTCCCGGCGCCGCTCACGCTGAGGATTTGAACCGCGCCTGCCTGCACGGTGGCGGCCGGTGCCGCGCCGGCGGATGCGCCGGTTGCCTGAACCGCCTGCGGCTGTGGAAGCGTCACGGCGCGATAGTTGCGGTCATACCAGTATAGGATTGAAATCGTCACGCAAGCCGAAACGAAAACATTGAGAAGCAAATAGAAAATCAAACGGCGGCGACTCATGTCGCATGAATCATAGCACAAATAATCTTACGGCGGCATTAAAAACCGCGTCCTTTTCGGGAATGCAGTTGCCCATCCAGGTTGCGGCGACTTACTGAAGCGAAGTCATGATGAAATTATCGAAGGTCACATCCACAGCGTTTGTTTTCTTGTCGCTCCAGGCGAAGAGGCCCACTGCGCCCTCGGCATACGTGAGGTCGGAGGCCGGGTCAATCTGCGCCCCATTCACGAACAAAGTCAATTTGCCGTTGCCGCAATCGGCACCGCAATCATTGCATTAAGTAATCTGGTATTCATTAACTCACCGCGGTAGCGCGAGATCCACTCGCACCTCAGGCGGCATGAATGTCGCGCTACGAGAAAACTGCGTAACATCGGTCATTAAAACCCTCCTCTCGTAAAGTGGTTAACATTGTAGCCGTTCAACAGATGCGCCGGGTAAACAAATCAATGGTATGAGGCAATACTCTCCGCCATCCTTGAGACCCAGGCAAAAACAAAATAAAGACAGCCTCCCCTCTTTCTTGCGGGCAGGCTGTCCCAATTACCAACTTACCAATTACCAATTTACCAACGTACCAATTACCAACTTACAACTTCGCGAACCGGCTCACCACCTTTGCGGGTGTGGCAGGACGATCCATCACGCCGCCTTGATAGATCATGATCGGCGTGCCCTCGACCGCATAATTCAAATCAACGTACGCCTGACCCGTCAGGAAGCGGTCCATGTCAATCGCGCACGAGGTGACGTAGCCGATGATCTTGCCGTCCTTGTCTGCAACCGGATCGCCGTTGTGTGCCATGCGGACGCGCTGATCGTCGAAGCGGAAGCGCACGACCACCATCTTGCGTTCCTTCTCGCGCGCAATGTATGCTTCGCGTCCGATGAACCACGGCTTGTATGTTTTGACGTAGGAACCGAAACCGGCTTCGGCAACTCCCAGGTCCCGATGTCCCAATTTACCAGACCCCAACCCCATCTCATCACCGTACAACGGCAAGCCCGCTTCGGTGCGAAGCGAATCGCGCGCGCCCAAACCAATCGGCTTGACGCCGAAGGGCGCGCCGACTTTCAAAATCGTATTCCAAAAA
This sequence comes from Anaerolineales bacterium, assembly GCA_042408355.1. Taxonomy (GTDB): domain Bacteria; phylum Chloroflexota; class Anaerolineae; order Anaerolineales; family Villigracilaceae; genus Fen-1038. Next base: position 24,091 of record JBHORD010000141.1, on the reverse strand, counting down.
TCAACGGCGCGGTCGGGATGGACGAACAATTCAAACGCCATCTTCTCGCCCGTGTACCCCGTGCGCGAGACGATCAGGTCAAACCCGCCGACCACTGCGTCGCACAGCTCGGTACGCTTCAACTTCAGAATGCGCGCCCGCGTCTCGTCGTCCACACCCAGCGCCAACAGAATGTCGCGTGAGCGCGGCCCCTGGAGAGCGATGTCAATTCTCATATCTGAACCCGCTTGCGGGTCCCGTAAGTTGCGGATGACCGCCTCGTAGCCGTACGTGCGCGCAAACGGACGGGCATTATCAATCTTCACCTTTCCGTCGCGCACCGCTTCGAACCAGGCGCGATCCTTGTCGTCATTTGAGGCGTTGACCACCACCAGATATTTGTCCCAGGCGCGGCGATAGACAAGCGTATCGTCAATCACGTCTGCATCGGGCGTGAGGAAATGCGTGTACAACGACTCACCGGGCAGAAGCCCGCCGCAATCGTTGCCGCAAATCGAATCGAGGAACGGCGCCGCGTCCGCGCCTTTGATTTCATACACGCCCATGTGCGAAACGTCGAACAACCCCGCCGCCTGACGCGTCGCAAGATGTTCCTCATAAATGGACGTGTACACGACCGGCATTTCCCATCCCGCAAACGGGACCATTCTGCCGCCGAGGTCGCGATGGACTTGATTCAAACGCGTCTTCTTGAGCTCGCCCTCAACTTCCTTCCATTCGAACGGCGGCAACCCAATCGCTGCGCTCGGGGACGATGGCGCCTCTTTCCCGGACGTTGAATTGATTCCGATAAACCAGGGTTTTTCCTCGCCCCTGGTGATTATCGCCTTCTGCTTACCGTCTCCTGTCTTGCGCTTACTGTCCTTCACAACAAACGGGCCTGGCATGCGCCTCACGTCGAAATCTTTTTTGCCGTCGAGATTGAAGGAGATATATCCGTCGGATAAATCCCTCAACCATGTTCCCACCGCGCCCGCTTTTGCAACCGGCACCTGCAGTGTGTAGGTGTTCGCGTCCACGCAAGTCAGCGTGCCGTTGATGACGCCTTTCGGCGTGGCGATGGAGGTCGCCTGCGATTTGCCTTTCTTCAACACAGATAAATCGCTGGAGACGGCGTAATCCAAAACCTGCCGCACGCGCCTGCCGTGCAGCTCAAACACGCCTGATGTTGATTGATCATCAATAAAGTAAAAGTGAGGGTATCCGCTCTTTTTATACTTGAAGTCAATGCCGGCTGAACTTGCCAGCTTTCTAATTTTCAAACGTGCTTCGTTCAACACATTGAAATCCAGCTTCGCTCTTCTCACCCGCCCCTGCCGCGGCGTATCCACCGAATGCGGCGCGCAGGCAAGCAGCACATCGGCGATGATGTCCGCCAGTTGACGGGACTTCTTCTCGTCGAAGCCGCGCTGTGTGATCCACGGCGTGCCCAGGCGGATGCCGCTCGGATCGAGCGAATTCTTATCGCCGGGAATGGTATTGCGATTGACCACGATGCCGGCAATATCCAAAATGCGCGCGGCTTGATCGCCGCTCAGGGACGTTCCATCTTCGCCTTTGATGGTTCTGCAATCCACGTTGAGCATGTGACAGTCCGTGCCGCCAAAGGGGACGCGCAGCCCGCGCTGGATGAATTGATCCGCCATGGCTTGTGCGTTCTTGATCGTCTGCGCCTGAAGCTTTTTGAACTCTTTGGTTTGTGCAAGTTTGAAAGCCAGAGCCAATGCCGCAAAGACATTGACGTGCGGTCCGCCCTGCTCGCCCGGGAATACGGCTTTATCAATCTTCTTGGCGATGTCTGCCGATGTGGTCATCAACACCGCGCCGCGCGGACCATCTAATGACTTATGCGTCGTGGACATCACGACATGTGCGTGACCAATTGGCGAAGGCACGACTCCAGCCGCTACCAGCCCGCCAATGTGCGAGATGTCGGCCAGGAAATACGCGCCGACCTCATCGGCAATCTCGCGGAACTTCTTCCAATCGGGAACCCACGAATATGATGAATAGCCCGCGATGATGAGTTTGGGCTTTGTTTCATTCGCCAGTTTGCGAATCGCTTCGTAATCCAGGCGTTCACTATCATCCACCGTATAATGAACGGCTTTGAACCATTTGCCGCTGCGATTGACAGACGAACCGTGCGTGAGATGTCCGCCGTGCAGGAGGCTGAGTCCCATCACGGTGTCGCCGATGTTGAGCAGAGCCTGATACACCGCGTTGTTGGCGGGCGCGCCCGAAAGCGCCTGCACGTTGACGTAAATTTGATCGGCGGTGTAGCCGTTGGCGGCAAACGCCTCCGCCGCGCGCCGGCGCGCCAGCGATTCGACAACATCGGCGTATTCCACGCCTTTGTAATAACGCGGGTCGCCGTTGCGGCGGTAATGAGTCAAACGCGCCGGATAATCCAAAATTTCTTCCTCGGACATCCAGCGCGTCTCTTCGTCGGGATAGCCTTCCGCATAAATATTTTGGAAGGCAGACGCCAGCGCTTCACGCACCGCCAGCGGCGCGGTCGATTCGGACGGGATCAAAATCAATTTGCGGGCCTGACGTTCGGCCTCGAGTTGGGTCAATTCGAAAACATCGGGGTCAAGCTGGGCAAGGTTGCCGCGCACGAGAAAATCGGTCATGGTGTACTCCTCTGATGAAATTCAGCAAAGTTGCATTTGAATTGTAGGACGAGAGAGGAAGTGGGTCAAGTGAAAAATGTCCCATACTAAAAAATCTGCCGCTTCACGAAAATCAACCAAAAGCAGAGAATACATTTATGGGCGTAATCCTACGGGGCGTTTCGCAAAGCGAGCCGAGGCATTCCGGTCCAAAGAGAATACAAAAGTCCTTGCACGCGCAAGGACTCTATGGGCGCAAAGGGACTCGAACCCCTGACCTTCTCTGTGTAAGAGAGACGCTCTAACCAACTGAGCTATGCGCCCATGCGGGCTATTATAGCGGCACAGGACTTGGAGAGCAAGAAGCGCCTTCACAGAAAAAAAACGAGATTGCAGCGATACATGGATTGGGTTGCAGACTAACAAATTGGGGATTACACTTTACTCAACTTCAATTGCAGTCGAGGTAAACATGCGCATTGTACGTTATCAAGTCAATGGCGAAGCGCCAAAGTTTGGCTGGATTCTGGACGATAAAGTCGGCGAAATCGAAGGCAACGTGTTTGGCGCATATAAACGCCTGGATGCAAAAACGCCCATCTCGTCGGTGAAACTGCTGGCTCCATGTACGCCCGGCAAAATCATCTGCATGGGGCGCAATTACGTTGAACATGCCAAAGAATTGGGAAATAACGTTCCGAAGATTCCTTTGATTTTCTTCAAGCCGCCGTCCTCGATCATCAACCCCGGCGATACGATCCTCCTGCCGCCGCAGTCGAAACAGGTCGAGCATGAGGCGGAGTTGGTGGTTGTGATCGGGAAACGCGCCCGCTACGTCACCGCGGAGGATGCGAAGAATTACATCTTCGGCTATACCATCGGCAACGATGTCACAGCCCGCGATTTGCAGCGCACGGACGAACAATGGACGCGCGCCAAAGGCTTCGACACATTCTGTCCGTTCGGTCCGTGGATTGATACCGACTTCAACATTGCGGACGCGCTCATCACCTGCAAAGTCAACGGACAGCCGCGCCAAATGGCTTCCACGCGCGATATGGTTTTCAGCGTTCCGACCCAGATCGCATTCATATCGTCTGTGATGACGCTTGAGCCGGGCGATATCATTTTCACCGGCACGCCGTCCGGCGTCGGGCCATTGAAAGACGGGGATGAAGTTGTAGTGGAGATCGAAGGCCTGGGCGTGTTACGAAATCCCGTCAAAGCGGAGGCTCGCTAAGCCGGCTATAAAATCGGAAAAATGGATGGAGGCGGACCCATGCGTCCGCCATTTCATTTTTGCCGAGGCAGATATAGTACAATTAAACATAATCGCGTAAGCGGAAATTTCCAGCAGCTTTGGGAAAAGCAAGCCATACATATCAATTTTCAGCTGGCAATTCTTGAGAGGAAAAGCAGATTTGTGCGTATGATTATCAGCGTTTACTTGCAGAAGTCTGCAATTTTCTGCGATGCTTCACCAAATCTAAAAGTCCGATCTGGATCCAAAAAGATGAGGAAAACATTAAAAAATGAAACCAGGATTTTCCTGTGATTAACCTGTTCGAACTTATTCAACATTTTATCGCTACGATCAAAAGCGGCGAATTGCCGCAATTGGGATACTGGACATATATCCTGCTGGCGGCGCTGGTGGCAGTGGAGGGACCGATCGCAACATTGCTGGGCGCCGCTGCGGCGTCCGCCGGACTGATGCGGCCCATGCTGGTGTTCTTATCTGCCGCGGTTGGAAATCTCACCTCCGACACTCTCTGGTATTCCATCGGCTATCTCGGTAAAACGGATTGGATTCTGCATTTTGGAAAACGGCTTGGCTTGCGTGAAAGCCTCATTGACCATCTAAAACAAAACATGGTCAAGCATGCTACAAAGGTTCTTTTCCTTGCCAAGTTGACTCTCAGTTTTGTGGTTCCATCGTTGATCGCGGCCGGCTTATTGCGCGTCCCGTGGAAACGCTGGTTTCCAGCGCTCATCGTCGCTGAAACATTATGGACCGGCTCGCTCGTTCTGATTGGATATTACACAACCGAAGCGCTCAAACGCGTGGAGCAGAGAATCGAATACATCGCCCTGGCCGCCTCGATCGTCTTTGTTATCGTGGTGATTGCAGGGGGACGCCGTCTGATAAAAGAGTGGGATCGAGACAACCCCGAACCGGATTCCGTTAAAAAATAATCAAGTCGGATAAAACCTTCATGCGCATTTTGATCACGTCCACCACTTATGCGCCTGCCACCAACGGGCAGGCTGTCTTCGCCAAAAACCTGGCGGAAGGTCTGGCAAAAAAGGGCCACGAAGTTACCGCCGTCATCCCAGCCAACGAAGGACGCGCCGCCTACCGCAAGGAACGCTGCGGAGTCCACGTGGAGGGCGTCAAATCGTTTGGTTTCGATATGTTTCATGCCGAAGCCTACAATTCTTTTTTTTCAGGCAAAGCCGTTGCGCAAATTTTCGATCGTTTCAAGCCGGAGATTGTACATATTCAGGATCATTACCCGCTGAGCCGGGATGTCCTTTACGCGGCAAAGCGGCGCGGCATCAAGATTATCGGCACCAACCATTTTATGCCCGAGAATGTGGCGGCGTTTGTGCCGGGATTGTCGCGGATCAAACCGCTTTATCAATGGATCATGTGGCGCTGGGTGTTGAGCGCCTATAACCAGATGGACGTGGTGACGGTTCAATCGCGCGTCGCGGCGGAAATGATTCGAGGGCGCGGCTTGCGCGTCCCGGTTTTTCCCGTCTCCTGCGGCATTGACCTGAACCGTTTCCGCCCGGACACGAACGCGGACCGCGAAGCGTGCCGCGCCCGCTACGGCATTGACCCCAAAAAAATTGTCTTCCTCTTCGTGGGCCGCGTGGACAAAGAAAAGCGCGTGGATGTTTTGCTCCACGCCATGCATCAACTCAAACGCGACGATATACAACTCGTGATCGCGGGTCAAGGATCGGCGGCGGGCGAATATCAGGCATTGGCGAAGAATTTGAATCTTGGCGAGCGTGTCCGTTTTACGGGTTTCATTCCCAACGAAGATTTGCATATATTGTTGAACAGCGTGGATATTTTCACCATGCCAAGCGAGGCGGAATTATTGAGCATCGCTTCGCTTGAAGCAATGGCTTGTGCGCGTCCCGTCCTGCTAGCAAATGCGGTTGCGCTCCCCGATCTGGTCACGCCCGGGAAAAACGGTTATTTATTCAAAGCAGGCGATGCAAAGGACGCGGCTTGTCATATGGAAATGCTGGCCAATCAACGCGACCGCTGGGAGGAGATGGGCAAAGCCAGTTTGGAGAAAGCGCAATATCATAGCCTTGAAAATACCATTCAGCGTTACGAAGCGCTATATCAACACGTTCTTGCAAACAAACCGCTGACAGATTTATAAAAATCCGGTTCTGCCGTTTTTAACGGGAAGACCCTTGTCAACCGCAAAGGCTTGCGCTGACCGGCAAAGCCGTGTCGAAGTGACATGAAATTTACGGAGGAAAACCTCCATAAACTTCAAGCCTTTTCTCCCTTGTATTCTTCGTGGTCGGGCTCTTTCTCGACGGTTATCCTGAATTGACGTTTAAAGAGTCTGACAGGTTATCCAAACAACGCGATCATCAAAATTCCCGCAAAGATAATTGCCGCGCCGATCACGCGCGTACCGCCCATTTCTTCTCCAAGAAACTGCCAGCCTGCAAAAGCCGCCATCACCACACTGACCTCACGCACCGCGCCCGCGTATCCCAACGGCGCAATGCTGTAAGCCCAGAGCGCAAGCGAATAAGCGCCAATTGTCAGAACTCCAATAGCCGCCAATTGCCATAGATGAGCCAACAGTTCATCTTTCAATTTGTTCCACCCATAAAATCGAAAGATCACAGGCGCAGTGAAGGCGGGAACGCACAAAAAAAGCACAATCACATATGGAAGCGCCGAGGTTTGCCTGACGGCAACCCCGTCAAGGATGGAATAAATCGAGATCAATAAGGCAAGCAGAAGCGCGAGCAAGATTCCGCGCAGGCGCGGCCTGCTACGCGTTTGGAACAAACTGCTTCCGCCTACGATCAATAAACCCACAATAATGACCGCGATCCCGATTAAACCGCCGAACGTGAAATGCTCACGGAGAAAGACCGCCGCCCAAATGGCAATCAACGCCGGCGCGGCGCCGCGCCCGATCGGATAGATGAGCGAGAAATCCGAATCCCTGTAAGCCTCAGCCAGCACAACATAATAGGCAATCTCAAACAATGCGCTGACGACAAGGATATGCCAGACGGCGCGTGACGGAAACCCGATGAAATAAACGGCGGGAGCGAACACGATAAAGCCAATGATCGCGCTCCACCATGTAGCCGCATATTTTTCGCCCGCCTGCTTCAGCAATAAATTCCATGTGGTATGTAAAACAGCCGCCGCAAGCAGCAACCCAATCGCGGAAAGCGGCATCAGGAAATTCCGGCCCGGTTCAAATAAGTCCGGATGGAAACCGCCGTATATGAATCGGCGTCCAATTCCTCCAGCGCTTTCTTCGGAGCGATCCAGATGAAATCCTCGGCCTCATCGTTCAAAACGACTTGCCCCCCATCTACCCTGGCGGTGAAATCAAGGAAAATGAAATGGCGCGGCTTCCAGAATTGCTCATCGTAGACGCATTCCTGCCAGCACAAAAATTCGATATCGCGAATCTCAAGACCTGTTTCTTCGCGCGCTTCGCGCTGTGCCGCCTCGACGGCAGACTCGCCCAGCTCGATATGTCCTCCAGGGACGCCATATTTGCCGCGCCACTTATGCGTCTTCATCAAAAATAATTCGCCGCGCGGATTGAAGATCAAAATTCCAACAGTCGGTTCCGGAAAGATTTGTTCGGTCATGAATTTCCCTTTGCAGCAATCGTAAAGATTTTGAGTTCCGCCGTTTTAACGGGAAAACCATATTCGACCACAAAGGCTCGCGTTGACCGGCGAAGTCGTGCCGAAGCGACAAGAAGGTCGCGAAGGAAAACCGCCATAAAATTCAAGCATTTTCCCCTTGATGTACCCTTCGGCGCGGCTCACTGGTCAGGGCAGGCTTTCGCGGCCAGGCTCTTTCCCGTCAATTACGGAAGAACCAGGCTTTAGCCTGTCAATTATAGCCGGTGAAAATAAAAGCCCGGGACGTTTCATTCCAGGCACAGCGCGCAACATCCGCCTCATAAAACAAATGCAGGCAACACGGCAAATTCCGGTTGCCTGCATTCGTCATTTACCGCCGTCCAATTTACGCCACCAGATTTCTCAGCACCGTATGCAGGATGCCGCCGTTGCGATAATAATTCACTTCGACTTCGGTGTTGAGCAGAGCGGTGGTTTTGAATTCCACGACAGTTCCATCCGCCTTCTTCGCTTTTACAGTAATTACGCTCTTCGGACTCATTTTGTCATTCAAGCCCACAATGTCATAAACCTCGTCGCCTTTGAGACCAAGCGATTCGGCGTTTTGACCGTTCATGAATTGGAGCGGGAGGATTCCCATGCCGACCAGATTCGAGCGGTGGATTCGTTCGAACGATTCAGCGATCACCGCGCGGACCCCTTGCAGGTTCGGCCCCTTTGCGGCCCAATCGCGGCTGGAGCCGGTTCCGTATTCTTTTCCGGCAATGACGATGACCGGCACTCCCTCGCTTTGATATTTCATCGCCGCATCAAAGATCGGCATCTCCGCGCCGTCGGGGAAATGTTTCGTCCAGTTGCCCTCTTTCGGAGCAACAAGCAAATTCTTCAGGCGGATGTTGGCGAAGGTGCCGCGCGCCATGACGAGATCATTGCCGCGGCGCGAGCCGTACGAGTTGAAATCCTTCGGCTGTACGCCCAGGCTTTGCAGATATTTTCCGGCAGGGCTGTCCGCCGCGATGTTGCCCGCCGGGGAGATATGATCGGTCGTGATCGAGTCGCCAAAAAGTCCCAGAACGCGCGCACCTTTGATGTCGCTGACCGAAGGCACATCCAACGTCAAAGTCTGGAAATACGGCGGATGATGAATGTACGTCGAGGCCTCGTCCCATTCGTAAAGATCGCCGCCTGGGACCTTGATGTTCTTCCACATGTCCGAGCCTTCGAAGACACTCGAATAACGATCCCTGAACATCTTCTCATCCAGACTCGAGGCAACCGTTTCAGCAATTTCCTGTTGCGTTGGCCAAATGTCCTTGAGATAAACGGGCTGGCCGTTTTTATCCGTGCCCAGCGGTTCTTTGTCGAGGTCAATATCCACAGTTCCCGCCAACGCGTAGGCAACGACCAGCGGCGGCGAGGCAAGAAAGTTGGCCTTGACCAGCGGATGGACGCGGCCTTCAAAGTTGCGGTTACCCGAAAGTACCGCCGCGGCGACGAGATCGCTTCCCGTCACCGCCTTCGAGACTTCGCCCGAAAGCGGACCGCTATTGCCGATGCAAGTCGTGCATCCATACGCGACCACATTGAATCCAAGTTTCGCCAGCGGGTCGAGCAGATTGGCTTGTTTGAGGTATTCGGTCACGACACGCGAGCCGGGGGCGAGCGAGGTCTTGACATAAGGCTTAACGCTCAAACCTTTTTCAACCGCTTTTTTGGCAAGTAATCCCGCGCCGACCATCACTGAGGGATTCGAGGTATTCGTACAGGAAGTAATGGCCGCGATTACAACCGCACCGTGTTTCATTTTCATCGAACCGCCGTTCGTGCCGAATACCGCTTCGGCGTTCAAGGCTTCGGGCTTCAATTCAAAGCCGCGTTCTTTCACGGGCGCGGTCAACGCCTTTTTGAACGTCTCTTTCAATTCAGACATCGGCACGCGGTCTTGCGGGCGTTTTGGTCCCGCCAACGAAGGAACGACTGAGCCAAGATCCAATTCGAGCGTTTCGGTGTATTCGGGATCGGGCGTGGATGAATCGCGGAAGAGACTCTGTTCGCGGCAATAGGCTTCGACGCGTTCAATGACTTCCTCGGAGCGTCCGGTCAACTTCATATAACGCAATGTCTCGGCGTCCACCGGGAAAAAGCCCATGGTCGCGCCGTATTCGGGCGCCATGTTGCCGATGGTAGCGCGGTCAGGCAGAGACATGGAATCGAGTCCCGAACCAAAGAATTCAACGAATTTATCCACCACGCCTTTCTTGCGCAGCATTTGGGTCACGGTGAGAACGAGGTCGGTGGCTGTAACGCCTTCCCGGAGTCTGCCATGAAGTTTGAAGCCGATGACATCCGGCAAAAGCATATCCATCGGCTGACCCAGCATCACCGCTTCGGCTTCGATGCCGCCCACCCCCCAGCCCAACACACCGAGGCCGTTGATCATCGTGGTGTGCGAGTCGGTGCCGACAAGCGTATCGGGAAACGCCAACGTGTCCCCGCCATCCTGTTTTGTTCTCACAACGTCGGCAAGGTATTCAAGGTTGACCTGATGCACGATGCCGGTCATTGGAGGGACAACGCGAAAATTGCTGAACGCTTTTTGCCCCCATTTCAAAAATTCATAGCGTTCGCGATTGCGCTGAAATTCAACTTCCGTGTTGCGCTGAAGCGCGTCGGATGTGGCGAAGAAGTCAACCTGTACCGAATGATCAATGACAAGGTCCACCGGCACGAGCGGATTGATCTTCTTTGGGTCGCCGCCGAGACGGGCAACGGCCGCGCGCATGGCGGCCAGATCCACGACGGCAGGCACACCCGTGAAATCCTGCATGATGACGCGCGCCGGCAGGAATGGAATGCCGGGACGCGCGCCCTGCGGCTTCCAGGAGGCGATGTTCTTCACGTCCTCCTGGGTGATCTCCTTGTCGTTGCATTGACGGAGAGCCGCCTCGAGCATGATGCGGATCGAAAACGGCAGCCGCTTCAAGTCGGTGAGACCCGCCTTTTGTAACGCGTCGAGGCGGTAGATGACGTATTCCTTCTTCCCGACTTTCAATATGTCACGTGTCTTAAAAAAATCGTTCATATGGCTAACTCCTTTGATGGTGAAATTCACAGGTCACGCTTGATACGACCTACGTTCACCACAAAGCAGGCAGGATACAAAGGAGCGCCTTTGTTACCCTAAAGGTCTTTGTGGTGGATTTTATAATTTGAGCTCATCTTTCAATTGACCGATCAATTCTTCGCGTTCTTTCCCTGGCAGGAATGACGCTTGAGCCGCCGCAAGAATTCGCTCCTTGAGCGTACGCATCGGGAGGCCCAGATCATCGCAGGCGATATGATATTCATGACTCAGCGTGATACGGGAGATGCTGGGATCGTCCGTATTCAGCGTCACATTCAATCCGCGATGGAGCATTTCGGGCAGTGGATGCGCCTCGAGCGCGGCGACCACGCCCGATTGAAAATTACTGGTCAAACAAACTTCAAAGACCATGTTGCGTTCTTTGGCGAGGTTCGTAACATAATCGTCCTCGAGTATGCGCACGCCATGACCGATTCGTTCTGCGCCAAGTTCCTCAATGGCTTCTTTGACGTTCGCGGCGGGCCCCCATTCTCCGGCGTGAATCGTAATGTGGAGGCCGGCCTGTCTTGCTTCCTTGAAAACGCCATAAAACGGCTCAGACTTGAACTCGGCTTCATTGCCGGCCAAATCCATGCCGATCACACCGCGTTTCTGGTACTCCGCCGCCACCCATGCCACCTGTTCCGCCAGTTCACTGCTTTCATGGCGATTGACCGAGGCGATCAAGCGCACGATCACGCCGAATTTTTGGGCGGCTTCCTGTGCGCTGGTGAGGACCCAGTCGAACACATCGTGAAGCGGGAAGCGTTCTGCGCGGCTCAACGCCACAGGCGTGAAACGCAATTCCATGTATTTGACGTTATCCTTCGCCGCATCTTCAATCGCCTCCTGCGTAATGCGGTGGATCACATCCGGCGAGCGGTAAAACAGACGCAGGGTATTGAACTTGGAAAGAAAATTCTGGAATGAATACTTTTCTTCCTCCTGCACCTGCACCAGATTGCTGAGGCGGAGCACATCTGCAGGAATGACAATGCCGTGCTGGCGGGCGACCTCGAGCATGGTATCCAAACGCAACGTGCCTTCCAGATGCCGATGAAGTTCAACCTTGGGAAGGGCGCGATAATTCGTAAGCTTTGCAGTCACTCGTTCGGACATACCTGTAATTTATATCTTGATGCCATTGCGAGAGCGTTCCCCTCGACAGGCTGAGGGCAAGTTTTCCAAAGCAATCTCCTCGCGAAAAGGAAGCCGCTCGCGAGGGATGCGCTTCGCGGGCGCCCGGCTCGATACGGCAGAGGATGCCGCCTACCCGACCATTGCCTGCAATGACCGCTAATGTCTCTTTCTTTTCTTTTTGCCGCCTTCCATCTGCGCAGGCGCAGACTGCATGACAGCGGGCGCCTCCGCCGCCTCGGCGGACATGATCTCAATGCGCCGGGGCTGAAACGAGAACACGCGCCCGATCACCGCGGCGCGTATGTCCGCAAGAAGCTGCTGGAATAATTCCGAGGCGCGACCCTTGTATTGTACCAGCGGGTCGCGTTGAGCGTAAGCTTCCAGGCCTATCGAAACTCTTAAGGCTTCGATCTTCGTCAGATACTCGACCCACAACTCGGTGATAGCCTGAAGCAACAGGCCGCGTTTGTGTTCATTCAGAATGTATGAACCAATCGCCTGGATCAACTTCTCCCGGTCAGACTCGCTCAAAGCGGATACCGGTTCATTGAGGCGTTCCTCACCGAAGACCTGCGCGGCGGGACCAAAATCCGCGAGGCGCGTGGCGCTGGCGATCAGCCGGGTATATTCACCTTGTCCCCACGCCGTTTGCAAAACGGCCTCCGCCTGATCCAAATGTTCAAGCACTGCGTCAGTGACATCCGCCGCCGTGCGATTCTCCAGCAAATGCGCGGCGAGATAAACATAAGTAAAACGGTTGAAGATCTGCCGGATTTGGCGGTGCGTGCGTTGGTCAAACATTGTGCGCGCACCCTGTGAGAGCGACAATAAAAGCCGCAATTTCCCGGCGTTATCATCAACAGAGATGCGCTGTAACAATTCATCCACGTCGCGCCCCACCTGGGAGGTCAGCCGTTCGCGCTGGCGCCGCATCAAATCGCGCGCCGCCGACATGATTTGTTCAGCGGCCTCCTCCCAGCTTTCAGACTCGATTTTTTGTCCAAGCATCTCGCCGAGGCGGCGCTCGATGGCGCCGATCACGCGGCTGGCGTTGAGTCTGATCAAATTCCCTTCAACGTATTTCTCCAGCCATTTCTTGAATTCATCCGGGTCGTCTGTGAACAGCCGCGCTTGCTCGCCGTTCAACCGCAATTGAAAATGAATCAAACCGCTCAATTCCTCGGCGGCTTTTTGCGGGCGGACTTGTTCTTCTGAATCGCGCAGGCCCTCGAAATAGGCATCCAGCGCGTCGGTGCGCTCGGCGATCTGATTGTCGAGCGTCTCTTCGGTTTTATCAATCAAAGATTCGATGGCGCGCAGTGTATGCGTTTGTTCGGCCTCAATGGCGCGTTCGACCAATTTAACGGCGGCCGTTTTCAGGTCCACGCCGGAGGCCAGCGAAGCATTGAATTCATCGAGGACAAGTTTCAATCCGAATGTCGGAATCAATTGACCCTGCGACTCAATCGGCGGTTGCACGCCTTCGAGCCAGGCGATTAATTTCCACGGGCCTTCTTCATCGGCCAATCCAAGTTCGACGCGTTTTTCCACTTCTGATTCCAGCATTTCGGCCACATCTTCGGTCAAATCCTGTTTGACGAAGATGCGGTCGCGCTGGGAATAAATTTGCTCGCGCTGTTTGTTGAGCACATCATCGTATTCAAGCAGATGTTTGCGGACGTCGAAGTTGGCGCCCTCGACGCGGTGCTGGGACGACTCAATGATGCCGCTGACCATGCGCGCTTCAAGCGGAAGCGAATCGTCCACTTTGAGTCTCTGCATCAAGCCGCTAACCTGTTCGCCGCCGAAGAGCCGCATGAGATCGTCTTCGAGCGAAAGATAAAAACGCGACGAACCGGGGTCGCCCTGGCGTGCGGCGCGGCCGCGCAGCTGGTTATCAATGCGGCGCGCCTCATGCCGCTCTGAACCGATGACATGTAAACCGCCCAACTGCCTGACGCGCTCCATGTCTTCAAAATACTGCAGGAAATGTTTGACCTCGGCTTCGTAAACGCCGTATTGTGAAGGATCCACTTTTTGCAAAGCCTGGCGGCGTTCCTGAAGCGGCATGTCGAATGGGTCTTCGTAACCGGCGCGGCGCAAAACGCGATTGACTGCCGAGATGACTTCCTCGGCCAGCTCGCCGCCGAGTTTGATGTCCACGCCGCGGCCGGCCATGTTGGTGGCAATGGTCACCGCGCCGAATGCGCCCGCCCCTGCGATGATTTGCGATTCTTCCGTATGCTTGCGCGCGTTCAACACCTGATGCGGCACGCCCGCCTGAAGCACCGACTTCAGCCGGTCGGTTGATTCTTTGGTGAGGTTGAGAATCTCAAGAAGCGCGGCGAAGTTCTCCGGCTCTTCGAGGCTGATGCTCGTCATTCCAAAGCCCGAAGCGAATTTACGCAAAGCATCGGGCGTGATGGTCTCGAGCGGTTCATTGAACGGTTGAAGTTCAGGGATGAGGCGGCCATCTTCTTCACGCTGGCTGGCATTTAAAAAGCCGCGGCGGACCAGGGCGATTTGCAACATGCGGCGGATCGGCTCCGCCCGCAAACGATTGGACAGGCGCTCCGATGATTCTACAGAGGATGTGCCAATCAACAATGGCCGTCCCAGCACGTGATAACGCACGATCTCCATCACGATGGAACGCAATTTCGATTCGACCGTTCGATAAATGACGTCGGGATAATCTTTGCGGCGATAATATAAAGGCCGATCGCCATCATCGCGTCTCACGTAATACGAGTATGGATACCCCTCTTCGTCTTTCGCTTTGACTTCGATCAGCGGCGCGTCTTTTCCAAAGGCCTGATATTCCAAATTGGTCGGGATGGGCGTGACTTCGAGTTTATAAATCTTGCTGAACTCTTCCGCTTCGGTCAACGCCGTACCGGTCATGCCCGCCAGCTTTTTATACATGCGAAAATAGTTTTGCAGGGTGATGGTCGCGTACGTGACGTTTTCCGGCTCGATGCGAACGCCCTCCTTCGCCTCAACCGCCTGATGCAAACCATCCGACCATCTTCGTCCGGGCATGAGGCGGCCCGTAAACTCGTCCACGATGATGACCTTGCCGCCCTGCACAAGATAATCTTTGTTGCGCCTATAGAGGAATTGAGCGCGCAACGCCTGTTCGAGATAGCCCGTCAGACGCGCTTGTTCGGGCGTGACGTCTTCGGGCCGGTCCGGATCCATGAGCGGCTGGCCGATTAATTGTTCTGCGTGCGCCACCCCGACTTCGGTCAGATTGACCGAACGATCCTTTTCGTTGACCTCGTAATCTTCGGGCTTCAACTGTTTGACGACCTGCGCCATCTTGCCATACCATTCGAGGTCGCCCTGCGCCGGGCCGGAAATGATAAGCGGCGTGCGCGCTTCGTCAATCAATACGTTATCCACTTCATCTACAATGGCAAAATAATGTCCGCGTTGGACGCGCTCATCGAGTCGCATCGCCATGTTGTCGCGCAAATAGTCGAAACCGAATTCAGAATTGGTGCCGTAAGTAATGTCTGCGCGGTACGCTTCGACGCGGTCCACGAGACGCAAATGATGCTGATCTTCGTGCGGCGATTCCTTTTCAAAATCCACCAGATAGGCTTTCTTGCCGTTTTCAGTTGCAGCGGCCGATTGCAAAACGCCGACGGACAATCCAAGAAAGTTGAAGATGGGCGCCATCCAGCGCGCGTCGCGGCGCGCCAGATAATCGTTGACCGTGACGAGATGCACACCGCGCCCCGTCAGCGCGTCGAGATATAACGGCAAAGTCGCGACCAGCGTCTTGCCTTCGCCGGTTTTCATCTCGGCAATGGCGCCGCGGTGCAGGACAATCCCGCCGATCAATTGCACGTCGTAATGCCGCAGGCCAATTGTCCGCTTGGATGCTTCGCGCACGGCGGCGAATGCCTCGGGAAGAATTTCCTCGAGCGCATCCTGCTCGGCCTCGCGCTGTTCTTTTTCATCCTCGATGCCGTCTGTCGCAGCCTTGATCTTTGCCTTGAACTCATCCGTCTTGGCACGCAGGGCATCATCGCTTAATTTCTCGAACTCCGCTTCGAGCACATTGATCTGTTCGACTTCTTCACTTAATTTTTCAACGGTGCGCTGGTGCGGATTCCCAGCCACGGCTTTTACAAATTTTCCAAGCATAAATTACCTTTCGGGCAGGGATTATAACAGAGCCGAATTGGAGGAATATAAGAAAACGAGTTTCGCCGGCGCCGCCCGGATTTCACGGCGCGGCGTATCTCGGCGGAGGATTTGTCAGCCCGCCTCGGCCTGCCCGATAACGGCGACGAAGTGGGACGGCTCGCCTCCACCTTCGACGAGATGCTGGCGCGCGGGCGCAAACTTCCCTTGCTCAGGCTTCGGCTTGCTCGCAAGACCAGGCGGACGGCACGGAGGCAACTTCGTCCATCGGGGCCGTCTAATCAATGAAACAAGCGGCTTTATCCTGAGAGGAGCCGCTTGATGCATTCGGAAGGCCAACCCTTAAGCCTCAATCAGCTTAGGATACGTCGCCTTCCTGTAACTTACTATGACAATTTTCGTCTTGTTTATGTCATAACAGGCGTAATATGGATAAGCCTATTGCTTTAATTATTGAAGACGACCGGGATATCGTGGCCCTTTTCCGGCATGTTCTTGATTTGGCAGGCTATCAAACCGAGATCATCTTGCATGGGAAGGCGGCCGTCGAGCGGCTTACCGGCGATCATCCGGAGGCGGATATTATCCTGCTGGATCTGCTTCTCCCGGGCGTGCCTGGAACAGAAATCCTTCATCTGATCCGCTCGGATGAACGGCTGAAAGATAAGCCCGTCATTGTGGTCACAGCGGATGCTAACGCCGCCCGAAGTCTTGAGGATCAGCCCGAATTAGTTCTGTTGAAGCCAGTCAACCTCGAGCAGTTAAGCAATCTGGTAAAGCACCTTCGCCCCGTGGAGGCGTTCACCGACAAATCTCCGACCGATGAAGTCACCGGGCTGTTCAACCGTTCGTTCTTCACCAGTTTGCTCGACTATGCGCTGGCGCGTTCAAAACAAGTCGCTTTCAATCATTTCGCAGTGCTCCTGGCCGACTTCGATCAGTTCAAGGCAATTGAGGATCAACTCGGCAAGGAGTACAGCCGCTTGATCTTACAGGATACAGCGCGGGCGATAAAAAGCGTTCTGCGTCCCACCGATTCGGTTGCCCGGCTTGAAGGGGCCCAATTCGCCATCCTGATCGAAGAAGTGACCAACTGGGATATTCCCATCTATATTGCCAACCGCATTTTGGAACGGCTGGCGAGGAACATGGACGGTAAATTCATCCAAAGCCGCAGTCATCTGGGAATCGTTTTATGCGATTCCCGATATTTCAGCGTCAATGAAATTCTGAAAGACGTTAAAGTGGCGCTCTCTCTTGCCAGGGCCGAGGGGCGCGGAAGCTACAAGTTTTATGCGCGGGACGAATTCAATAACGCCTATGATATTGACCTGATTTCCACACTGCAAGACAACCGCGTCATGGGGCAGACCCCATTCAGAAATCGGGAGATCGTTATCAAGCCGGCCAGATCAAATTCAACATTGCCTGCCAACATCTGAAAGATTATTCTTCTCGACAATCACCTTAAAGTTTATGACATGACTCGCGCTCAATTTAATTTTTGCGGCGAGTCATGTTTTTGTTTGTCGTCTTTAGCTTATCCCTGCGGCTGTTGCGCACCTTTGCACGGCAACCCCCAAGGTCTACTTTATATGCCCATCGACATGGCCCGCCGTCAGGGCATCGCTTTGCATCCCTCGCGTTTAAAAAAATTTGGCAGTGAATTCAATCACGTTTTACGCGGCCCGCAAAACATCTTCACTCATGGGGCGAAGCGGCTATGCGCGGTTTGACCGTCTCATCCGCTTTGGGCGGCGTCTCCGCGTGCGGTTCAGCCGCCTTTTTATTTCTTGCCCGCCATAAGACAGTCAGATATAAAACAATGCCAAAATCGAAATAATTCGTGCCGCGTATGTTGGGAACCATGCCAATGTAAACGCCCTGCGGCCAGAACGCCGACAGCAACGCAAACAATTGCGGCACAAATGACTTATCGTAGAAATAAACCAGGGCTGTGCCCAGCATCGCGCCTCCGACGCTTCCCGCGCCGCCCAAAATGATCATCGCCAGCAACATCGAAGAAACATCAAAAGAGGCGATGCCCGGGTCAATATAACTGAAGGTGCCGGCATACAATGCGCCGGCCATTCCTGCCAGCGTGGAACTGAAAATAAAAGCCAGCAGACGATAACGCGAAGCGTCCACGCCGAACGCGGCGGCGGCCGTTTCATCTTCCGATGAAGCCAGCCAGGCGCGGCCCGTGCGCGATGCCATCAGCCGTCCGCTGACCAGGGCGGCGAGAACGACAAAGCCAAGGACAAGATAATATTGTGCGGACGGCGCAGCCAGCACAAATCCAAAAAGATGCGGAGGCGGCAAGGCGCTCACCCCGCCCGATCCGCCGGTCACATCGCCGCCATTGATGATGACTTGTTGGGTCATCAATCCAAGCGCGAGCGTGGCAACTGCCAGATAATCGCCGCGCAGCCGCGCAGAGACCGCTCCTTTGAGCGCGCCGAACAAACCCGCCGCCACCGCGCTGATCAATAAAACCGCCAGAACATCCAGTTGAGGGAAATGCAAAACGCCATAACGGTTCGTCAACACCGCCGCCGCATAACCGCCAACGGCAAAACTCATGGCATAGCCCAAGTCAAGCACGCCGGCCAGACCAAGCAAAATATTGAGGCCAAGCGTGAGCAGAATAAAGATTCCCAGCCCGCGCAAAAGAACATCGCTTTGCAAATCGAATATACGCGCAAGGACCGGAAGCGCGGCCAGCGCGGCGAATAAGGCGATCAACCACCGCTTCGCGCGCGGACCGGAGGCGGGCGCCGTTAAGACAACGGAATCGCGCATTCCGCTTTCGATCATGCCTTCATCGCGGCCCAGCAAGCCGCCGCGCCGCCACACAAGAATTGCGGTCAGAAGCCCCAACAGCAAAACCGGCGTCCATTGCGCGTTGATGAAGTAATCGCTGAATGAGCCGGCCACGCCCAGCACAAGTCCGCTTGCCAGCGCGCCCACCGGACTGCCGATACCGCCCATCAACGCCGCGGCAAACGCGAACAATCCGCTTTGCTGGCCATCCGAACCAAACGGACGCGAATAATACAATGCAAAGATAAATGCCGCCGCGCCCGCCAGCGCGCCGCCCAAAATGAAGGCGCGTCGAATCGCACCGTCACGATTCACGCCGATAATTTGCGCCAGCACTTCATTCTGCGCCACAGCCCGAATCGAACGTCCAAGATTCGTGCGCGACAGAAAATAGGTTGTAATCAATACAAATAGAATCGCCGCGACCAGCACGAACGCATCGGAATATTGAAACACCACTTTGCCATGCAATAGATTGCCACGCGGCAGGAAATTCGGAATGCCGTCCGTTGGAACTTCAGGCAATCCCGGAACACTGCGATGTTCGCCGCGGATGAATGATTTTTGATACGTACGCCAGACCAATGCGGCCTGATACAAAATAAACGAAAGGCCCAGCGAAGCAATCAGCGGCGCGAGCTTCGAGCGTCCGCGGAATGGACGGAATGCCAGTTCCTCCACACCGAGGCTGAGCAGAGCGCCGATCAGAATCGAGCCAACCAGAATGACGGTCAGAATCAAAACTCTCGACCCGACGGGCCAATCGAGATTCAATCCAACGATATTGATGGTGGAGGTAACAAACGCGGTCGTGAGGGCATACACATCGCCATGCGCCAAATTCAAAATGCGCACCGTGCTGTAGATGACCGTCACGCCGATGGCATTGAGCGCAAGGATAGCGCCATTGACAAGCCCGAAGATGAGCAATTGAGCAATCAGATCGCCGCAATTCGTGTTCTTTCCGCACCATGCGACGGTCACCGGCGCGGCAACAATGGGCGTTTGCACAACCGGCGTTTGTTTGGCGGCTGCCCATGCGGCCTGCAGACTTGCCACACATCCGCTTGTGTAACGGTCCTGCCAGACAAAGGAAATATGCCCCGAGGCGGAATTCTGCGAGGCAAACGTGCCGTCAAAAGTCAGGTCGGGAGCAGTGATCGAAAACGAATTATTAGTGATGGAGGGGCGGGAATCGGGCGCGATAGAAATGTTATTGAGATTGGTGCATGAAATGCTGTGATCCGCTTTGGGATAGGAATAAATGAAAGAAGAAATCGTCCCGCCTTCTACCGTAAATTTGACGGTGACAATTCGTCCATCCTGAGCAACGCCCTGCCCCTGCCAGTTGCCATCGTATGGGCTTGTGTTTGCGGATACCTTTGCCGGAACAGGCGTGGAGGAGTGAGCGATTGACGAACAAGCGGACAGGAGCGCGGCAAAGACAGCCAGAACGACAATAAACTTCCATTTGGGCGGTATGACGGCAAACATATCTAAGCGGCGACTCTCTCTTTTGATGGTCAACAGGCGCTGGGCGGATTACACCAATAAAATACGGAATACTGGTGTCA
Source organism: Anaerolineales bacterium (assembly GCA_042408355.1). Lineage (GTDB taxonomy): Bacteria > Chloroflexota > Anaerolineae > Anaerolineales > Villigracilaceae > Fen-1038. The sequence continues at coordinate 3,776 of JBHORD010000141.1, read as the reverse complement.
TTATATTAGGCGATTCCCAGGCCTGTCAAGATGATGATAAAACAAAGGTCGTTTATTGTCGGGCTGTCATTTTTCGGCGCGCGCGGCGGCGCATCTTGGCACGGTTGCCGCACTTGTCCATGGAACACCAGCGGCGCAGATGATTGCGGCTGTGATCCGCGAACAGCCAGTCACAGCCGCCGCATTGTTTTACGCTTTGCGCTTCTTCGGACGTCAGCAATTTGACTGCAGAATCCACAATCGGCCACAACATACGATCCAGCGCATCGCCGCTCTCCCAATCCAGATGAACTCCCCCGGCCGATTGGATCAATTGCAAATGAGGCGTCGCCTCGAGCCAGGCCGAATGCAGCGCGGATAAATCGTCTGCTGTGGGCGCATGGCCGTGGGCGAGTCCGGCAAAGACGCGGTAAATCATCTCACGTAAAGAGACGGCGCGGCGAAAAACCTTTTTCGTTTCTCTGGGACGGCGCGTCGCTTCGCGGAGCAGTCGGCGCGCTTCCTTGTCCGTCAATATGCCGGCATGGCGGCTCCAAAGCACAAGATCGCGAAAATCAAATAAATATTCGTGGAGAGGCGCGCCCTCATGCCCGTAGAGCGTGTTGGCAAAATTCAAACATAACTCGCCCGCGATTAAATGATGGATTTCCGCGTCTCTGATTTCCTTCATGGCTGAAGCGGGAATCATTATAACCGTGATTTTTTAAGCCAAACGAATGCTCTATGCGCGAACATGCGTGCTATAATCCCATCCAGCCGATTTGTTTTACAGTTTCGGTTCTCCGTTTAAGGGAAACCATTTTCAACCGCAAAGGCATGAAGGAAAGCCACCATAAAATTCAAGCGTTTTTCCTGTGTGCGCCCTTCGGCACGGCTTCGCCAGTCAGTGCAAGCCTTCGTGATCAGACTCTTTCCCGTCAATTACGGAAGAGCCGCCGTTCCATGATCTTGTGATGGAATACCCCAGCTCAAATGTCCTTCGCTCACCTTCACGTTCACACCGAATATTCCCTGCTCGACGGCTTCTCGAACATCAAGAAGCTGATCAGGCGCGTCAAGGAAATGGACATGCCGGCGGTCGCCATCACCGATCACGGCACGATGTTCGGCGTGATTGATTTTTACAAGGCGGCGAAGGCGGAAAACATCAAGCCCATCATCGGGCTCGAAGCCTACATGGCGGCGCGCGGAATGCGGGACCGCGACGCCAAACTCGACCGTTCATCCTATCATTTGCTTCTTCTTGCGGAAAATGAAACGGGTTACAAGAATCTTTTGAAGATCGCCTCCGCCGCACAGCTCGATGGTTTTTACTATTACCCGCGCATTGACCATGACTTTTTGGCGGCCCACTCCGAAGGGCTGATCTGCACCTCGGGCTGTATGTCGGCTGAGATTCCAAGTGCACTGCTCGAAGAGAATCCGCAGGAAGCCGTGCGGCGCATGAACTGGTATTACGATGTTTTCGGCCCCGACCGATTCTTCATCGAATTGCAGCAGCACAACATCAAAGAAATTACCGATCTCAACCGCAAACTGGTCGAGATGGGCGCGCGCTATTCGGCGAAATTCGTGGCGACGAATGACGTACATTACATCAACCCCGAAGACGCGCGCCTGCAGGATATTTTGCTTGCGATTCAAACGCAGTCGGTGTTGAGCGACCCCAAGCGCATGAGGATGACGGACGATTCGTATTATCTGCGCACGCCGCACGAGATGGGCCAATTATTCGCGGAAGTGCCGGAAGCTTTGAGCAACACCCTGCTCATCGCCGAACGCTGTAACGTTGATCTTTCCTTCAAAGGCTATCACCTGCCCGACTTTCCCGTGCCGGAAGGATATACCGCAGAAACCTATCTCCGCCATTTATGCGAAGAGGGAGCGCGGAACCGCTACGGGGCGCGCGCCGCCAGCCAGGAGGTCCGCGAACGACTCGAATACGAGTTGAGCATCATCCATAAGATGGGCTTCGACGCGTATTTTCTCATCGTGTGGGATTTGTGCCGTCACGCGCGTGAAAACGGAATCTGGTACAACGCGCGCGGATCCGCCGCCGGCTCCATCGTCGCGTACGCATTGAACATCACGCTGGTGGACCCGATTCAGCACGGTTTGATCTTTGAACGTTTCCTCAATCCCGGCCGCATTTCGATGCCCGATATTGATCTCGATTTCCGCGACGACCGCCGCAGTGAAATGCTGGCGTATTGCGCCTCCAAATACGGCGATGACAAAGTCGCACAGATCATCACGTTCGGCACGATGGGCACCAAAGCCGCGCTGCGCGATGTGGGCCGCGTGATGGACATTCCGCTCCATGAAGTGGATCGAATCGCCAAACTCGTTCCGTTCGTTTCGGGGCGGCCAACCACCATGGAAGACGCACTGGCCGTGCCGGAATTCAAAGAAATTTACGACTCAACGCCGCATCTTCGCGAATTGATTGACATCGCCGCCAAAATGGAAGGCACCGTGCGCAACGCCGGCACACATGCCGCCGGCGTGGTCATCTCCGATAAGCCCATCATCGAATATTTGCCATTGCATCGTCCAACATCGGGTTCGGAAGAAACGCCCATCAAAACCGTGACGCAGTTCGAAATGGGCATTCTTGATTCGCTCGGCATGTTGAAGGTGGACTTTCTCGGGCTCATCACGCTCAGCGTGATGGCGAAAGCCTGCGACATGATCGAGAAACGTCACGGCGTTCACCTTGATTTGAGCAACATTCCGCTCGATGACCCGAAATCGTTTGAGTTGTTGGGTTCAGGCCAAACCGCAGGCGTCTTCCAGGTGGAAGGCAGCGGCATGACGCGCTACATCGTCCAGATGAAGCCGACCAAGCTGGATCACGTCATCGCCATGGTCGCGGCGTATCGTCCCGGCCCAATGCAGTTCATCCCCGATTACATTGCGCGCATGCACGGCGAAGCGGAAGTCGAATATCGTCATCCGGCGATGAAACCCATTTTCGAATCCACGTACGGCATTCCGCTCTACCAGGAACAGTTGATGCGCGCCGCCGTCGATCTCGCGGGATACACCCCATCTGAATCAGATGAGTTACGCAAAGCCATCTCGAAGAAAAAGAAAGAAGACATCGAGAAGCACCGCAGGAAATTTGTGGAAGGCGCGGTCAAGCATGGGATGGAGCGCGAGACCGCCGAGGCTATTTACGCGGACTGGGAGGAGTTCGCGCGTTACGGCTTCAACAAATCTCATGCCGCCGATTACGGCGTAATTGCAGTTCAGACTGCATATCTCAAAGCGCATTACACTGCCGAATACATGACGGCGCTGCTCTCCGCCTCGGCGGGACAGACGGAAAAAGTCGCCTTATACGTCGCCGAGGCGCGCAGTATGGGCGTGCCGGTTTTGCCGCCCGACATCAATGCATCCGGTTGGGATTTTGAGATCGAAGACATCAATAACAAACCGAATATTCGTTTTGGTTTGGGCGCGGTGAAAAACGTCGGCAAGAGCGCAGTCGAACTCATCATTGAAGAACGCAACAAGAACGGCAGGTTCAACGATCTCAACGACTTCGCCCGCCGCGTCGATCTGCGTTCGGTTGGCAAACGCGGACTGGAATGTCTGATCAAAGTCGGCGCGCTGGACGCGTTCGGCAACCGCGCCGCACTGCTCGCCTCGCTCGACCGCCTCATTGCCATCAGCGGCAATCATTTCCGCGCCGCCGAGGCGGGACAACTCAGTTTATTCGGCGCGGCCACAGGCGTGACCGAAACCATCGCACTGCCCGATGACAACAACGT
>JBHORD010000136.1:0-1446 GCA_042408355.1 Anaerolineales bacterium | reverse complement strand
CCGTTTTGTGTATGGGATCAGACGCCCACGCCAAATCCGGCTGTATGTGCGCTCCCTGTTGGCGATCAGCGCGATCAGTTTTGTGTGAATAAAATCCCTTATACGTTGATCGCGATTCCGGCGGGCTATGGCTATCAAGTGATGGACGCCGGCTTCAAATGTGATGAGGCTGGCGTAAAGAACGGTTTTCAATTGTTGACGTGTACCGGACCGCGATCCTACACGTTCCACGTGCAGGTTTGCAACACAACGTGTGCGATTCCAACTGTGACGGCGACCCTGGCCGCCGCGTCTGCACGCTGCCCATACGGATACGATTATTTGGCAGATCGCCAATGCTGTCAGGCGGCGGCTACGCCCAACGGCTGTGTTACCTTGAGCTTTGATACAAGTTCATGCGGCTATGTGGACTGCTCGCAATTCACAACCTCATCATCCTGTGCTTCACATAATACCTGCAAATGGATTGTTCCCCAGAAGGCCAATGTTTTACCTTATTGCGCCTCGCGGTAACGGTCGTCCAAATTAAGCAATGGCGCGCCGCCCGGCGCGCCATTGCTTCTCTTTTCATTGACTTGATTAGAGTTTATGCTTCCGCTTTTCGCCGGAACCAGGTTTTCCATTCCTGTTTTTCCCAAACGACGAGGATCGGTGAAGCGTTGAAAATGGATGAATAGGTTCCGCTGAAGATTCCGACCAACAGGATAATCACAAAATGACGGATGCTGTCGCCGCCGAAGAGGGCGAGCGCAAACAAGGTGAACATCACGGTCAATTGTGTGTTGATAGAACGATCCAGCGTTTGAATAATGGAGTGATTCACCATCGTCTCATAATCGACGCGGCGGTAAATGTTGGCGTTCTCGCGTATGCGGTCGAATACCACGATAGTATCGTGAACCGAGAAGCCGATTACAGTAAGCACGGCTGTCAGGAATAGCGAATCCGCTTCCCAATGCAGGAAATATCCAAGCATGGCCTCCACGCCGAGCACGACGAATACATCGTGAAGCATGGCAATGATGGCGGCTGTGCCATAGCGAACCGCGTGTTCCACGCTGCGGAAAGCAAACCAAATGTATAACAGGATGGCGAGGGCCGCAAGCAGGATGGCAACGCCCGCGGCGCGCGTGACCTCCGCTCCAATTGCGGGAGACACGGATGTGAAGTTAAGCACGGTGACTGCTCCATCTGTTTTTGCCTTCATCGCAGCGAGCAGGCTGGCTTCGGTTGCATCGCTCATCGGCGCGGAGCGGATGGAATAGGCGTTTGTTCCAAGCGGCTGGATGACGGGGTTGGCAATAGGCTCTTGCGGCGTGGAATATTGTGTGTAAAGTGCGTTGATCACATCGGTGGATGGAAGCGTCCCGGCGAATTGAACTTCGAGCAGCGATCCGCCTCGAAAGTCAATTCCCAGCGCCAGCGGCCCCTGACCGGTGCTGGTCC
>JBHORD010000045.1:0-6518 GCA_042408355.1 Anaerolineales bacterium | reverse complement strand
GTTTTGTTTCGGCCAACGTTGGCTCGCAGGGCGGCTTGATCGCACTGCGGCGCGGTGAAGCGCATTTAGCCGGTTCACATTTGCTCGATCCGCAAACCGGCGAATATAACCTCTCGTACATTCGACAATACCTGCCGAATATTCCGGTCAAAGTTGTGGCGCTGGTCGGCCGCCAACAGGGTCTGCTTGTCAGGCGCGGAAACCCGAAGGGCGTAAAAACTTTGGGAGACCTCAGCCGCCCTGAAGTCCAGTTTGTGAACCGGCAGCGCGGCGCAGGCACGCGCGTCCTGCTGGATTATCACCTGAACTTAATGGGGATTTCGACCGACTCGATTCAAGGGTACAATCAGGAAGAATATACACATCTCGGAGTTGCCGCGGCAATTGCATCAGGACGCGCTGATTGCGGGTTGGGTGTTGCGGCTGCTGCCCAGGCGCTGGATTTAGACTTTATTCCGCTCTTTCAGGAGCGATACGATTTAGTAATACCGAAAGAATACGCCGGCGGCGATTTGCTTGCGCCTCTCTTTGGACTTTTGGCCGGGCGCGGTTTTCGAGAGGCTGTTTCCAGGCTGATGGGATATGACGTGTCTGTGATGGGCACTGTGGTTTTGGAGGATGAATGAACGATGCAATCATTATTGACGACAACCGCTCGACGGCGGATGCCTTGCATCAAATGCTGACGGTATTGGATATTCCAAGCCGCGTCGCCTATGGAGCCAGCGCGGCGATGGCTCTGCTGGGCGGTTTTACTCCCGGTTTGATTCTGCTCGATATCAACATGCCCGGCGTGGATGGTCTTGAAATTCTGGCTTATCTGCGCCGCGAACCAAGGCTGATCCCAGTTCCCGTGATTGTGATCACATCCGATGATCAGCCGGAAACGCGGACGCGCGTGATGAAGGGCGGCGCCAATGCAATGATCATCAAGCCCGCCACACTTGAATCGCTGGAAGAAAACTTGAAAAAGATCGGCGTCCTCAAATGAGGGGAATTCAACCCTGTCATCATGGAACGGACGAGTCCCGCTCCCGGATGGCAGGCAACGCGTAGCGGAAGGCTTTTTCATCTGCCGGTGGAATAATGAAAATCCTGCTGACCATTCTTGTTTTTTCCATTTTTGTGTTGCCGGCGTGCGGGGTCGATTCTTCTTCAGTTGCTCCGGATAATTTTGGGTCGCCAGTCACGGCGCCGCCAGATTATGCCGGCAAATCCAACCCCTTCGGTTCGGATGCAGCGGTTGCCGGCGCAGTGATCTTCAAAACAAATTGCGCCACCTGTCACGGCGACAATGGCTTGGGAGACGGGCCGACGAGTCAATCGCTCGAGCCGCGTCCGGCGAATCTTGTCGCGCTCAATCAAAGGGTTGGCGACGATTTTTTGTATTGGAGAATCAGCACGGGCGTGCAGGGCACGGCCATGCCGGCGTGGAAAGGCATTTTGAGCGACGACCAAATTTGGGACGTCATTTCTTATATTCGCGCCCTTAAATAACTCACCTTACGCACAGCGCGAGATTTATCCCCACTTTCAGGCGGCATGAACGTCGCACCGCCGGGAAAACTGCATAACATCAGTAAATAAATCAACCGCCTCCCAAAAATTAATTTTATTTAATCCTGCCGCATTATAATCATCCTGCCAAAGGAGAACATAGCTATGCCAATTGCTGCCGGAATGCCTGCTCCGGAATTTAATTTATTGGATGATACTGGCGCGCGCCGCCGCCTCTCGGATTTTCGCGGTAAACCGGTCGTTCTGTATTTTTATCCGAAGGATGATACGCCGGGATGTACAAAAGAAGCTTGTAATTTCCGCGACGATTATTCGATGTATCAAAAGGCGGGCGTGATCATACTTGGGGTGAGTCCTGATTCGGTGGAGTCCCACATTAAATTTAAATCGAAGTTTGACCTGCCCTTTCCACTTCTTGCTGACGATGGACATAAAGTCTGTGAGGCGTATGGCGTTTGGGGGCTCAAGAAATACATGGGCCGCGAATATAAAGGCGTTTTGAGAACCACGTTTTTGATTGATGAAAATGGCAAGATTGTGCGCGTGTTTGAGAATGTTCGCCCGGCCGAGCACAGTGCGGAAGTTCTCGATGCATTGAAAAACGTTTGAATGAAATTTACGACCGCCAAATTTTGGCGTTTATTTAATTATGAGTTGTCTTTCCGAATAAGCGTGACAAAATTGGTATTATTTGGTAAATTAGGGGCTTGGTAGATTACGAATTTGCTTTAGCGGCGGTGCATCTTTATTGGTATATAAATTATCAGCCCCTTGCTTCATGAAATCTGTCTTTCATGAAGCAAGGGGTAGCGCGCTGGAACAAAGCGCGTGACACCAATTCAGGAGAGAGTGTATGCGGCATTTTGTGATCGTCGGCGTGCTGGTGATCGTTGTTTTTCTGGCGACCTATTTTGGCCTGACTGCAATTAAATTGATGCCGGTCGAAGCCAGCGCACAATCCATTACGGTGGATTGGATGTGGAATCTTGATTTTGTGGTCATGTGCTTCCTCTTCGCACTGATCGTCGTGCCGCTCGTCTACAGTTTGATTGTGTTCAGAAGAAGAAAAGGGGATATATCGGATGGCGAGCATATCGAAGGCAACACCAAGCTTGAAATTACATGGACGGTTATCCCGTTGATTACGGTGCTGATCTTTGCCTATCTTGGCGCATATTCGCTTGGCGAAACAATGGCTGTGGATCCGAACGCGCTTCAAATCGGCGTCACAGCCCGGCAGTGGTCGTGGCAGTTTGACTATCCTGAAGGGTTTACTTCCAACGAACTGCATTTACCGGTTAATCGTCAGGTTGTATTGAACATGACTTCCATGGATGTAATCCATGCTTTTTGGGTTCCCCAATTTCGCATCCGTCAGGATATTCTGCCGGGGCGCGTGACCACCTATCGCATTACTCCCATTCTGATTGGAAACTATACGGTCATGTGTTCCCAATTATGCGGTACATCGCATTCATATATGACTGCGCCTGTGATCGTGACCTCGCAGGCGGACTATGACGCCTGGGTTCAATCGCAGGCCGCCGCGGCTCAGGCCGCCGCCGCGGCTGGCGGCCCCGCCAACGGCAAATTGCTTGTTTCCAAGTACGGCTGTCTGGGATGTCATTCCACCGATGGAAGTAAACTGGTGGGGCCGACATGGCAGGGATTGTATCAATCGCAAGTGAAATTATCCGACGGCCGAACGGTCGTTGCCGATCAGGCGTATTTGGTTGAGTCGATTGTCAATCCCAGCGCCAAGATTGTGGATGGCTTCCCGGATAATGTGATGCCGAAAACGTTTGGATCGGTCTTGACCCAATCGCAAATCAACGACATCGTTTCTTATATCGAGACATTAAAGTGATCGGTCGGAGAAATTTATGAAAAAATTCCTGACTTCTGCTCTGGTTCGAGGCTTGCTTTGGCAGGCGGTTGGCTGGTTCCTGGGCGCGTCTTTTGTAACCGGCATCCGGTTGCTGATGGGGTTGAAGCCGTTTGATCAATTCTTTTTCACTGAACCTGCCTGGGTTTTCGGCGCGCTCGTAGGGGCGGTCGCTTTTGTGGCAGGCACCGGCGCGATGACGGATTGGTTCAAATGGGCGAAAGGCGAGGAGACGCCCGAACACCGCGAAGATCCTCCCGGCTGGGAAAAGTATTTTAATGTCTCATTCGATCACAAAGTGATCGGGATTCAATACACGGTCACGGCGTTATTCCTGATGTGTGTGGGCGGCTTATTTGCCATGATCTTCCGGACGGAGCTGGCACATTCCGGATTGCAAATCCTGACGCTTCAGGAATACAACACGTTCATGAGTCTGCACGGAATCGTGATGATCGTCGGCATTCTCGTTGGCGTAGCGGGTGTGATGAACTACCTTACCCCTCTGCTTATCGGCGCGGAGGATATGGCCTTTCCCCGTCTCAACGCGTTTTCCTACTGGGTGGTTCCGCCCGCCGCCGTCCTTTTGCTTTCGACGCTGGCATTGGGCGGCTTTGATACCGGTTGGACCGGCTATCCGCCGCTTTCGGCGCGCGCCCCGGTCGGTATGCAGATGTTCTTCCTTGGCGTGGCCGTCGCGGGCTGGTCATCCATTCTTGGCGGAATTAATCTCATCGCAACTGTTTTAAGAATGCGCACCAAGGGGATGACAGCCTTTCGCATGCCGGTCTTCATTTGGTCTGCAATTGCCACCTCCATTATTTCTACGACGGCTACCCAATTGATTGGCTTGTCTTTCCAATTGGTGATGTTCCAGCGTTTGTTAGGGATGGGTTTCTTCGACCCGGCCAAAGGCGGCAACCCCATTCTGTTCCAGCATTTGTTCTGGTTCTATTCTCACCCTGCGGTTTACGTTTTCGTCCTGCCGGGATTGGGATTGATTTCGGAATTGCTGCCGGTTTTTGTCCGCAAGCCGCTCTTTGGCTACCGCTTTGTTGCGATGTCTTCGCTGGGAATTGCGCTGGTTGGTTTCCTTGTTTGGGCGCACCACATGTTTACATCCGGCATGAACGAGTATCTGCGCGTGCCGTTCATGTACAGCACTTTGTTGGTGGCGGTGCCAACCGGCGTCAAATTCTTTTCATGGGTGGCTACGTTGTGGAAAGGCAAAATCGAAACGCCTACGCCGATGCTCTTCGTGGTGGGCGGCGTCGTTGTCTTTTTGCTGGGCGGCCTTTCAGGACCTCCAAACGCAACGGTGGCGACCGACCTGCACTTGCATGACACCTATTGGATCGTGGGGCATTTCCACGATACGATGTTTGGCGGATACGTCTTTCCGTTCTTTGCCGCGATCTATTATTGGTTTCCCAAAGCGACCGGAAAACGGATGAACGAGACTTTGGGAAAAATTCATTTCTGGATCATGACCCCCGCGTTCCTGACGCTCACGCTTTTGATGATGCGCGTTGGTATGCTGGGCATGCGCCGCCGCGTGGCCGATTATGACCCCGCGCTGGGCTTCGATAATTATCATTTGATCATGACCATTGCCGGGTATCTGATTGCCATTTCGATTGCGATTTTCCTGTACAACCTTTTCACCAGCCTGAAACATGGCGAAGCGGCCACCGGCAATGTTTGGAATTCCCGTTCGCCCGAATGGCAGGTTCCCTCGCCGATGCCGGTTCACAACTACGATGTTCCGTTCGAGGTGGTCGGTGAGCCTTATGATTACGGTCTGCCCGGCTCGGTCTATGTCCGCTTTGCAGACGGCGGTCAGAGCACCAAACACTAACGCTGAATTGAGGAATTGCTTTCCATGGAACATTCAAACAAAACTGAAGTCTTTCGCCAGGGATTGATCATTTTCATTTTTCTGGCGATTCTGACCGCGCTCGAGTTTTTTGTAGCGGTCGCCATCGAAGCGGTCGTTTTGCTGGCGGTCATTGCCTTGGTCAAGGTCGCGCTGGTGATGTACTATTACATGCATATTTACAAGCTGAATGCGCAGGATGAACAGCTGGACCGGCATAGTTATGAATACAAAGTGAATACCCGCCGGTTGGGTCTGTGGCTCTTTTTGCTTTCCGACTCATTTGTCTTCGGCGGGCTCTTCGTCAGCCGATTCAATCTGCTTGGATTGACCCGCCCGGACCTCAACCAGATTCTCGGCGTGACGGTCACAAGCGTATTGCTGCTGTCTTCGTTTTTCATGAACCGCGCGGAAGCGTCCATGGAGCACGGCGACCGCCGCGGCTTTATTACCGGCATTGTCGCCACACTCATCCTGGGCGTCGGCTTTTTGGCGGGAGTGATCGGGGTCGAGTGGCCGAACGCAATCAAGGCGGGCGTCACCCCGTCCGCGAGCGCGGCGGGCGCGATCTTCTTCATGATGACCGGCATGCACGCTTTCCATGTTTTGACGGGCGTCATCTTTTTGTTCATCGTTCTGCGCAACGGCTCGCGCGGTGTTTATTCCCCGGAAAAACATTGGGGCGTTGAGGCGGCCGCAATCTACTGGCATTTCGTTGATGTTGTTTGGATTTTCTTCTATCCGGCGTTGTATTTGATCGGAAAGCTGATTTAAAATTTAAACATCTCCGCAGTACAATCACGGGGCGGCCCATGGGTCGCCCATGACGTCGGCGCATAGAGAAAGGAAGAGTAATGGATCGAAGACTAATTTTGGGGGGAATTGTTCTTCTTGCCGTCCTGTCGCTTGCGGCGGGCGTGTTGCTTGTAACCAAAAAACCTTCATTTCATGGTTCAGTGATTGATCCGCCAGCTCCGGCGGCGGAGATCACGCTGACCGACAGCAACAATCAGCCGTTTACGTTGAGCGGCCAGCGCGGGAAAGTCGTACTGTTGTACTTTGGTTATACCAATTGCCCGGACGAATGTCCGTTGACCATGGCGAAACTCAAGCAGACTTTCGACATTCTCGGTAACGCCTCAAGTAACGTGCAGGTGTTAATGGTGACCACCGACCCGGCGCGCGATCACCCCGCACAACTGAAAACATATGTGGCGAAACTCAAGCAGACTTTCGACA